>JBDTTJ010000238.1:0-5414 GCA_039930645.1 Acidobacteriota bacterium | reverse complement strand
CAGACGCCCGCGATCGACGCGCCCGTCCTCGACGCCTCGGGAAAGCTCGTGATCCCCGGCGGGATCGACCCGCACACGCACCTCGACATGCCGTTCGGCGGGACCGTGTCGGCCGACGACTTCGAGAGCGGCACGATCGCCGCCGCGCACGGCGGAACGACGTCCATCGTGGACTTCGCGATCCAGACGAAGGGGCAGGCGCTCCGCGAGGCCCGCGACGTCTGGATGAAGAAGGCCGAGGGGAAGGCCGCGATCGACTACGGCTTCCACATGATCATCACGGACCTTCCCGACGCCGTCGAGAAGGAGATGGACGTCCTCGTCACGGAGGGCGTGACGTCGTTCAAGCTCTTCATGGCCTACCGCGGCGTCCTCATGCTGGACGACGGGTCGATCTTCCGCGCGCTGCTCAGGACGGGCGAGAACGGCGGGACGATCTGCATGCACGCCGAGAACGGCGACGTGATCGACGTCCTCGTGAGGCGCGCGCTCGCGGCGGGCCACACGGCCCCGAAGTGGCATGCCTTGACGCGACCGCCGCGCGCAGAAGCCGAGGCGACCTATCGCGCGATCTGTCTCGCCGAAATGGCGAACGTGCCGCTCTACGTCGTCCACCTCTCGGCGGCCGAGGCCCTCGAGAAGATCGCCGAGGCGCGCGACCGCGGTCTCCCGATGCACGCCGAGACGTGCCCGCAATACCTCTTCCTCTCGCACGACAACTACGAGGAGCCCGGCTTCGAGGGCGCCAAGTACGTCATGTCGCCGCCGCTCCGCGCGAAAGGCAACGAGGAGGCGCTCTGGCGCGGCTTGAAGATGAACGACCTGCAGGCCGTGTCGACGGACCACTGCCCGTTCTGCATGAAGGAGAAGGAGCTCGGGAAGAACGACTTCTCGAAGATCCCGAACGGCGCGCCGGGCATCGAGACGCGCATGTCGCTTCTCTGGGACGGCGGCGTCGTGAAGGGACGCATCAGCCCGAACCGGTTCGTCGAGCTGACGTCCACGGCGCCCGCGAAGATCTTCGGCCTCTTCCCGAAAAAAGGGACGATCGCGCCGGGTTCGGACGCCGACCTCGTCGTCTTCGACCCGAACCGCAAGGTCACGCTCTCCGCGAAGACGCTCCACCAGCGCGTCGACTACACGCCCTACGAAGGAAGAGTCGTACAGGGCGCGGCGGACGTCGTGATCTCGCGGGGCGAGATCATCGTCAAGGATGGCAAGTTCCTCGGAAAGGCCGGCCGCGGGAGCTTCTTGCGGAGAAAGCCCCGCACCTAGAGAGGCCCCTGAGCGGCGATGAAGGCGTCGCGCAATCCGCTCGCCTCCGGCGGTCGGAGTGACTGCGAAGCGACTTCAGATGCGATCCGCCGCGAAGAAATCCTGTTCCCTCGCTCCCCTGGTCATCCTCCTTCTCGCTTCGGCGTCCGCCCGTGCCGAGGACCCGAAACCGGAAGCGCCTGCGACGACCGGTACGTCCTTCAGTCCGCAGGGCCCCGGCGCCGGCGATGGGAAGCCGCGCTTCTCGGCCGGTATCGCCGTGATCGACTCGGCGCGGCCGTACGCGGGCGCGGACAACCGGATCATGGTCGTCCCCGTGCTCGGCGTGGAGTGGGGCGACTTCTACCTGCGCGGCGTCTTCGCGGGGTGGAAGGCCGTAAGGGCGGGGGGCTTCTCCGCGGACGTCCAGGCCCGCGTGAGGTTCACGGGGCTCGATCCCGACGACAGCCCCGCCCTCGCCGGGATGGAAGAGAGAAAGGGCTCGCTCGACCTCGGCCTCGATCTGACTTGGAGGTCTCGCTGGTTCGGGGTCAAGCTCCTCACCGGAACCGACATCCTCGGAAGAGGCGACGGGACGGAGGTTGCGACGGAGATCTTCGCGACGATCCCGGCCGGCCCCGTGCGGGTCTCGCCCTTCGTAGGCGCATCGTGGCTCAGCGCCAACTTCGTCGACTACTACTACGGCGTCCGGCCGTCGGAGGCGACGGCGGCGCGGCCGGAGTACGAGGGGAAGGCGACCTGGAACGGGAACGCCGGAATCGGGATCTCCGCAAACGTTGGCCGCGTCTTCATCCAGGGCATCTTCCGGTACCAGAGCCTCGGGGCCGGAATCACCGAGAGCCCGATCGTCGACCAGAAGGGCTCGTTCGGAGCCGGTCTCATCGCGACGTACGGGTTCTAAGCGAAGGCGGGGTCGCGGCGCGTCGTCAGGAAACGGTCAGGGTATCCGCCGGAAACCCCGCCGCGAGCCATGCGTTCGTGCCGCCGATGACGTTGACCGGCTCGACGCCTCTTTTCTGAAGGAGCAGGCTGCCCGCGATGTTCGAGCGGTAGCCGCTCGCGCAGATGATCGCGACGGGGCCCGCGACCGTCATCGTGTCGATCTCCCGTCCGAGCCGGTCCAGCGGGAGCGAGACGGCGCCGGGCACGTGGCCCGCGGCGTATTCGCGAGGACGGCGCACGTCGAGGACGAGAGGAGCGCCGCCTTCGGCGAGCCTAGCCTTCAACTCCGCCACGTCGACTTGCGCGAGCCGCCCGAGCGGCAGGCCCGTGGCGCTCCACGCCGCGACGCCGCCGGCGAGATAACCCGCGACGTTCTCGAGCCCGACGCGCGCGAGGCGCGTCGCGGCCTCTTCGGCGCCCGCGTCGTCGTCCGTCACGAGGACGAGCGGGCGGTCCGGCGGCAGGAGCGTGCCCGCCCACGATGCGAACTGGCCCGAGAGGCCGACGTTCATGGCGCCCGGAGGATGCCCGGCCCCGAACGCGGCGGCGGGACGCACGTCGACGAGGATCGCGCCGGCCACCGCGAGCCGGCGGACCTCGGCGGGCGGGAGAGGCGCCGGCCCGCGGCGTGCTGGGAGCGGATCGGCCCCGGCCCGGTTGATCTCGACGTCGCGCGGGAAGTACGCCGGCGTCTCGGGGAGGTCGGCCGTCATGATCCGGACGAACTCCTCCTTCGGCATCGGCTGCAGCGCGTAGTTCGTGCGGCGCTGGACGCCGATTGTCGAGGACGTCTCGCTCGAGATGTTCCGGCCGCAGAGCGAGCCCGCGCCGTGCGCCGGGTAGACCGCGACGTCGTCGGGCAGCGCGAGGAGCTTGCCGTGGAGCGAGTCGTAGAGCTTTCCCGCCATGTCCGCCGCAGTCACGCCCGTCGCCGAGGCCGCGAGGTCGGGCCGCCCGACGTCGCCGATGAAGAGCGTGTCGCCCGTGAAGACGAGGCGCGGCTCGGGGTCGAGGACGAGGATCGAGATGCTCTCGGGGGTATGGCCGGGGGTCTCGAAAAAGCGCAGGACGAGGCCGCCGAGAGCGATCTCCTCGCCGTCGCGGACCCCGCGGTGCGGAAAGGCCGCGCGGGCCTTGTCGCCGAAGACGATCGTGGCGCCCGTCCGCGCCGCGAGCTCCTGGTGGCCGCTCACGAAGTCCGCGTGGAGGTGCGTCTCGAGGACCCACCTGATCGTGAGGCCCTGGGCGCGGGCCTCGTCGAGATACTCGTCCACGTCGCGGCGCGGGTCGACGACCGCGGCCTCCCCGCCGTCGCCAATCAGGTACGACGCGTGCGCGAGACAGCCGAGGTAGAACTGGCGGAAGTACATGGCGGAGAGAGCATAATTCACCGCCATGAGCACGATTTCCGACGCAAAAACCGCCACGTCCGCCGACGTCCGCGCAAAGCACAAGGAATTCCTCTTCCCGTCGGTGACGAACTACTACAAGGAGTCCGTCGTCCTCGAGTCGGGCAAGGGGATGTACGTCAAGGATGCGGACGGGAAGACGTACCTCGACTTCTTCGGCGGGATCCTGACGGTCTCCGTCGGGCACGCGAACGAGAAAGTAAACGCCGCGATCAAGGCGCAGGTGGACCGCCTCGGGCACGTCTCGACGCTCTACCCGACGCTGCCGATCGTCGAGCTCGCCGAGACGCTCGCCCGCCTGACGCCGGGCCGGCTCCAGAAGTCCATGTTCACGAGCTCGGGCACCGAGGCCGACGAGACCGCCGTCGTGCTCGCGCAGGTCTTCACGGGCCGCACCGAGATCATCGCGCTCCGGCACGGTTACTCGGGCCGCTCGATCCTCGCGCAGTCGCTCACGGCGCATGCCACCTGGCGCGCCGTCCCGACCCAGATCGCCGCGGTCAAGCACGCGCCGTCGCCGTACTGCTACCGGTGTCCGCTGAAGCTGACGTACCCCTCCTGCGGCGTCGCGTGCGCGAAAGACCTCGAGGAGCTCATCAAGACGACGACGACGGGCCAGATCGCGGGCTTCATCGCCGAGCCGATCCAGGGCGTCGGCGGCTTCATCACGCCGCCGAAGGAGTATTTCGAGATCGCGGTCGGCATCGTCCGGAAATACGGCGGCGTCTTCATTTGCGACGAGGTGCAGACGGGCTTCGGCCGCACGGGCGCCCACTGGTACGGCATCTCGCACTGGAACGTCGAGCCCGAGATCATGACGATGGCCAAGGGCGTCGCGAACGGGATGCCGCTCGGCGTCACGATCGCCACCCCCGAAGTCGCGGACTCGTTCAAGTCGCTGACGATCTCGACGTTCGGCGGAAACCCGATCTCCTCGACAGCCGCGAACGCGACGATCGCCGTCATGGAGGAGATCGACGTCCCGAAGCGCGCCGCCGAGATGGGCGCGCGCCTGAGGGCCGGGCTCGACCGGCTCAAGGCGAAGTATCCGAAGTCGATCGGCGACGTTCGGGGCATGGGCCTCATGCAGGGCGTCGAGCTCGTCGCGGACGAGACGGTGCAGGACCGGACGCCCGCCCCGGAGAAGGCGGCCCGCCTCTTCGAGGAGACGAAAGCCCGCGGGCTCCTGATCGGCAAGGGCGGCCTTTACGGCAACGTCATCCGGATCTCCCCGCCCATGGTCGTCTCGGCGTCCGAGGTGGACGACGCCCTCAGGACCCTCGACGAGTCGCTCTCCGGCTGGGCCTGACCCGTATTATCCTGCGCATCAGTCTCAACCAGATGAGAAACGTCTTTCCGTGATCGGTACGAAGCTTGCCGACCGCTACGAGATCCTGTCCGAGCTGGGGCGCGGCGGGATGGGTGTCGTCTACCGGGCGAAGGATCCGGTGCTCAACCGCGACGTCGCGGTCAAGCTGATCCCGCCCGGCAATCTCACGAAGGACGCCGAGGAGCGCTTCCAGCGCGAGGCCCAGATCGTCGCGCAGATGGACCACCCGTCCATCGTCCCGATCTACGACCTCGGCCGGCACGAGGGGTCGCTCTTCTTCGTGATGCCGGTCCTCGCGAACACGAACCTGAGGCAGCTTCTCCGCGAGGGCTCGCTCCGGCTCGGCGACGTGCTCGACGTCGGGACGCAGGTGGCCGACGCGCTCGACTACAGCCACTCGCGTGGCATCGTCCACCGCGACATCAAGCCCGAGAACATCATGACGTCGCGCGACGACA
>JBDTTJ010000237.1:0-5416 GCA_039930645.1 Acidobacteriota bacterium | reverse complement strand
GCCGCGAAGAGGCCGTCGAAGAAGAGCCCGCACACGCAGATCGTCGCGGTGTGCCGCGTCGAGACGGCGCCCGCCGAGAAGCTCCACAAGAACAACAACCGGACGTTCCTGGAGTTCGACGTGACGATCGTCTCGTACGAGCGCGTGAAGGGCGACGCGGCCGCGGACCCGGCTCTCGCGATCCGGCAGGACCGGCGGATCCACGTCGTCCACGACCTCTCGTGCGGCGGCGCGGCCATTTCTCTCGCGCAGGGTGACGCCGCCGAGATCCGCGGCGAGTACGTCGCCCCGGACAACGGCAAGGACCTCATCCACTTCACGCACCCCGCCGATGGCTCGTGCGGAAGGAAGGGCGGCCATCCGGACGGCGGCATCCGGAAGATCGACGCGGCCGCCCTGAAGAAGGCCGCCTGACCCCGGACGACGCCGGCCGCGCGGGCGCCGAGCGGCTCCTCGCGGCCTGGGATGCGTACGCGCGGGAGTTCGCCGCGATCACGCGCCGCGCGCCCGTGCGGTTCTCGGCACGCGACTGGCGGAGCGTGCGCACGGACGCCCTCGAGCGCCTCGAGCTCTACAAAAGGATGCTCGACCCGGCGCTCGCGGACCTCGGCCGGATCCTCGCCGCAGGCGTCGAGAACCCGGCCGTCTGGTCCGGGATGAAGGAGCGCTTCGCGGCGCTCGTCGCCGGCCGGCGGGACGTCGAGCTCGTCGAGACGTTCTTCAACTCGGCGTCGCGCCGCATCTTCCACACCGTCGGCGTCGACGACCGCGCCGAGTTCGTCCACCGCGAGCCGACGCCGCTGCCCGTCGAGGCCGCGGGGCGCTTCCTCGCGTCGTTCGACGGGAGGCCCGGGCGCGAGGCCGCGGTCCGGAGCGCGCTCTCCGCGTCTCCGTTCGCCGCGGGCTGGGAAGACCTCTCCCGCGACGCGGCGCTCGCGACCCGCGCGCTCGAGAAGATCCTTCGCGAGGCCTGGAACTCCCCCGCCTTCGACGCGCTGGACGTGCTCCGGCCCGTCTTCTTCCGAGGCAAGGGCGCGTATCTCGTCGGACGTGTCCGCCGGGAGGGCCGGCAGCGGCCCATCGTCTTCGCGCTCCTGAACCGCACGGGCCGCGTCGAGCTCGACGCCGTCCTTTGCGACGAGGACGAGGCCTCCATCGTCTTCAGCTTCACGCGCTCGTATTTTCACGTGGACTCCGAGCACCCCGCCGCCCTCGTCGGGTTCCTCAAGACGCTCATGCCGAAAAAGCCGGTCGGCGAGCTTTACAACGCCCTCGGCTTCAACAAGCACGGCAAGACGGAGCTCTACCGCGACCTCCTGCGCCATCTCGCCGCATCGAACGACCCATTCGTCGAGGCGCCGGGCGCGCGCGGGATGGTCATGCTCGTCTTCACGCTGCCGTCCTACGACGTCGTCTTCAAGGTCATCCGCGACTCCTTCGCGCCGCCGAAGACGGCCAGCCGCAAGGACGTCCTCGACAAGTACCGCCTCGTCTTCCGGCATACGCGCGCGGGACGCCTCGCGGACGTGCAGGAGTTCGAGCACCTGTCCTTCCCCGTCGCCCGCTTCGAGCCCGCGCTCCTCGAGATCCTCCTCGCGGGCGCCGCGGAGACGGTGGAGGTGCGCGCAGGCCAGGTCGTCCTCAGGCACCTCTTCACGGAACGGCGCCTGACGCCCCTCGACATCGCGCTCCGGGACGCGGCTCCGGAGAAGGCGCGTGCCGCGATCTTCGACTTCGGCGAGGCGATCCGCGACCTCGCCAAGGCGAACGTCTTTCCCGGCGACCTCCTGCCGAAGAACTTCGGCCTCACGCGGCACGGGCGCGTCGTCTTCTACGACTACGACGAGATCGACTTCCTGACGGACGTGAACTTCCGCGAGCTGCCGGCGGGCGCCGACGAGGAGGCGGGCGGGGACGACGCCTCGTTCTTCGTCGGCGAGCACGACGTGTTCCCGGAGGAGTTCCTGACGTTCATGGGCCTCAGGGGCGCGGCCCGCGAGGCGTTCCTCGAGCGCCACTCCGACCTCCTCGGCGTGCGCTTCTGGCTGGACGCGCAGCGCAGGGAGCGTGCGGGCGAGATCGTGGACGTCTACCCCTACCCGCTCGAGGCGCGCCTGAAGCCCGGTTGAACCGTCAGCAGGCGCGGGCGCGCCGCCACGCGCCGTACGCGCGCGGGCCGAAGAGGCTCACGAGCGCGAGGCGGCGCAGGTGCTTCGGAGACGGGTGAAGCCCCGCCGCGCGCTTTAGGAGCGGCAGGACCTCCTCGCGCTCTGCGCCGGCCCCCGCCTCCATCGCGAGCGCCGCCTGCATCCCCAGCATCTTCGCGAGCGTGCGCCTCACGGCCGCCTCGCGGCCGGCGAGCGCGGGGTGCGGCGGGTCGAGCAGGCGCTCGAGGATCGGGACGTTCAGGCGCACGCTCGTAAGGAGGCTCGTCGACGCGTTCCTCCCGTGGCGGCGGTACCGGTAGAGCGGCCGGTCGAGGTAGCCCATGCGGTGCGTGAGAGAGAAGCGGAGCGCCATGTCCGTGTCCGCCGCGTAGCTGTCCGTCGCATAAGGACCCACCTCGAGGAGCGCGGCCCGGCGCACGACAGGCGTTGAGCTCGCCCCCAGCTCGGAGGAGAGAAGTCCTTCGAAGGTGAATTCGGCGCCGGGAAGACGGCGGCGCGAGATCTCTCCCGTTGGGGCGCCGGAAGCGTCGATGAGAACACGGGCGGTCGAAACCCAGTGAAAGTCTGTATTACCTTCCAGGAAATCCCCGGTCTCCTCCAAATACCTCTTCTCCAGCGCATCGTCCGACTCCAGGAACGCGACGAGGTCCGCCGTCACGGCCGAGACGCCGCGGTTGTACGTCGCGCCGACGCTGCCGCGCCCCCCGTCCGGACGCACGAAAACCCGGATCCTCGCGCCGAAGCTCGCGAGGACGTCGAGCGTGCCGTCCGTGGAGCCGTCGTCCACGACGACGACGTCGTCGGGGGGCCGCGTCTGGGAGAGCGCGCTCTCGACCGCCGCGCCGACGAAGCGCGCGTGCTCGTAGGAGGGAATGACGACGGCGACCGTGTTCACGAGCGCACGGCGCGGAAGGCGGCGGCCAGCGGACTCCCGCTCGTCAGCTGCCGGAGGGCGAGTTCCCGGCGCCGGAAGGCGGCGACGAGGCCCGGGCCCCATGGAATCCAGGCGAAGGCGAGGTAGGCCCACCCGCGCACGCGGCTCGGCCGATACCTCACGGCCGCCCGCAGAGCGGCGCGAGCGTCTTTCGGGTCTCCGCGGCCTCCCTCCGCCACGAGGAGCTCGCGGCCCAGGCGCAGGTACTCCTTCCCCCGCAGACGGCGCATCGCGACGCGAAACTCGGTCGCGAACTCCGGGTGCGACGCGAGGAGCCGGTCGAGCGAACGCACGGACTCGCGGGCGTTCGCGAGGACGTCGCCGCTCGCGTTGTCCGCGTGCCGGCGGTAAAGGAGCAGAGCGTCGCGCATCTGATGCACGGCCGTGACGCGGGAGAGCCGGAGCCAGAGGTGGCAATCCTCGTTCGCGCGGAACGACTCGTCGAACCCTCCGCTCGAGAGGAAGAGTTCGCGGCGGACGAGCGGCGTGCAGATCGTCCCGAGGTCGCCCTCGAGCATTCCCGCGGTCGAGTACGCGGGTCCGGGAGATTTCTTGCGAATGACGTGCGTGGTCGGCCGTCCGTCCTCGAGGATGCGTACGGCGGCGCAGAGGAGGCCGACGCCGTGGTTTTCCCGCAGGTGAGCGTCGGCGGCCTCGAGGTAGCGGGGCTCGAGGAGGTCGTCCGCATCGAGGAAGGCGATCCACTCCCCGCGCGCCTCCCGGACTCCGCGGTTGCGGGCCGCAGAGGGCCCCGCATTGGGGCCGGAAAAGACCCGGACGCGCCCGCCGAACCCGGCCGCGACCTCGCGGCTCGAGTCGGTGGAGCCGTCGTCGACGACCACGATTTCCAGGGGAGGAAACGTCTGGGCCAGCGCGCTCGCGATCGCCACACCCAGGTACCGCTCGGCGTTGAAAACCGGGATTACGACGCTGAACGTGCGCGCGAAGGGGGGGGCGCCCATGCCCGAGTCTAAGCGCCGCCCCCCGGGATGATTCAACCGCTTCGTTGCCCGGGCCCTGTCCGGCCCCTATGATTCGCGCCCGAACGAAGGAGGATTCTCATGCCCAGCGCCAAGCCCACGGTCCCCGAAGGCGGCCAGAAGATCACGATCTCCGGCGGGAAACTCCAGGTTCCCGACCACCCGGTCATCCCCTTCATCGAGGGCGACGGGACCGGACCGGACATCTGGCGCTCCTCGGTGCGCGTGCTCGACGCCGCGGTCGCGAAGGCCTACGGCGGCAAGAAGCAGATCAAGTGGATGGAGGTTTACGCCGGGCAGAAGTCCTTCGACCACCTCCAGACGTGGCTCCCGGACGAGACGATCGACGCGTTCCGCGAGTTCCTCGTCGGCATCAAGGGCCCCCTCACGACGCCGATCGGCGGCGGCATCCGCTCGCTGAACGTCGCCCTCCGCCAGATCCTCGACCTCTACGTGTGCCTCCGCCCCGTGCGCTGGTTCCCGGGCGTCCCCTCGCCCGTGAAGCACCCCGAGAAGGTGAACATGGTCATCTTCCGGGAAAACACGGAGGACATCTACGCGGGCATCGAGTTCGCCGCGGGCACCGACGACGCGAAAAAGTTCGCCGAGTTCCTCAAGGTGAACTTCCCGGCGCAGTACAAAAAGCTCCGCTTCCCCGCGACGACGGGCTTCGGCGTGAAGCCCGTCTCGCAGGAAGGCAGCGAGCGCCTCGTCCGCGCCGCGATCGAGTACGCGGTGAAGAGCAAGTCGAAGAGCGTCACGTTCGTCCACAAGGGCAACATCATGAAGTTCACGGAAGGCGCCTTCCGGAACTACGGCTACGCCCTCGCGGAGAAGGAATTCGCCGGCCAGACGTACACGTGGGACCAGTGGGAGCGCACGAAGAAGGACAAGGGCGAGGCCGCCGCGAACGCCGAGCAGAAGGCCGAGCTCGCGAAGGGCAAGATCCTCATCAAGGACGCCATCGCCGACATCACGCTCCAGCAGGTCCTCACGCGCCCCGACGAGTTCGACGTCATCGCGACGCTGAACCTCAACGGCGACTACCTCTCGGACGCCCTCGCGGCGCAGGTCGGCGGCATCGGCATCGCGCCGGGCGGCAACGTGAACTACGTGACGGGCCACGCCATCTTCGAGGCGACGCACGGCACGGCGCCGAAGTACGCGGACCTCGACAAGGTCAACCCCGGCTCGGTCATCCTCTCTGGTGAGATGATGCTGCGGTACATGGGCTGGACCGAGGCGGCCGACCTCATCCTCAAGGGGATGGACGGCGCGATCCGGGCCAGGACCGTCACGTACGACTTCGCCCGCCAGATGGAAGGCGCCACCGA
>JBDTTJ010000236.1:0-5446 GCA_039930645.1 Acidobacteriota bacterium | reverse complement strand
GGTCCGGCGGGTCTTCCTTCAGGATCGCCGAGATCGTCTCGGCCGCCGTCTCGCGGTGGAACGCCCTTTGCCCCGAGAGCATCTCGAAGAGAATCGCCCCGAACGAGAAGATGTCGCTCCGCGCGTCGGCGGGCTTCCCCTTCACCTGCTCGGGCGACATGTAGCCCAGCGTTCCCATGACCATGCCCGGCTCGGTGCCGCGCGTCGCCGTGGGCAGGTTCGTGCCCTCGGGCGTACCGTCTCCCCCGGTCGCCTTCGCGAGGCCGAAGTCGAGGATCTTGATCCGCCCGTCCTTCGTGACGAAGACGTTTTCGGGCTTGAGGTCCCGGTGGACGATGCCTTTCTCGTGCGCCGCCGCAAGGCCCTGCGCGATCTGCCTCGCCCACTCCAGCGCCTTCTTCGTCGAGACCTTCGCTCCCGCCATCGCCGCGCGCAGCGTTTCGCCTTCCAGAAGCTCCATGACGAGGATGTGCATCGAGGACGACGAAGAAGAGGGAGAGGGGATTTCTTCGAATGAATAGAGGGTGGCGATGCCCGGATGGTTGAGGCTCGCAAGCAGCTTCGCCTCGCGCTCGAAGCGTCCCCGCCTCTCTTCACTTTCAAAGAACTCTTCCGGCAGGACCTTCAGTGCGACCGCTCTGTCGACGCGGACGTCTTTGGCCCGATACACCTCGCCCATCCCCCCGGCCCCGATGGCCGCGAGGATCTCGTACGAGCCGAGCTTCGTTCCCGCGGTGAGCGTCACTTCATCCCTTCCGCAACGTAGAGCTCGTCCATGGACTGCCCGAAGGTGAAGAGGAACGTCTTTCCGTCCGCCGTGATCCCCGCGGCCTCGAACATCGTGAGCCCCGACGCGTCGCTCGGCGACATCTCCTTCCAGAGGTCCCGCCGCCCCGTCGAGAGGTCGTAGCGGAAAATGCGCGCGGGGAACTGCCGTCGCCTCTCGCCGACGAAAAGGGCGTGGCCGTCCGGAGTGAAGCGCAAAGGCTCGTCCGTCGGCTCGAGGCCCGTGAGAGGGCGAACGGCGCCGCCTTCCAGAGGGACCGTCGCGAGCTGCGGCTCGGCCGTCAGGACCACGAGCGTCCGGCCGTCCGGAGAGAGGAGCTTCGGGGAAACTCCTTCCGCCGTGACGGCGCGCGCGGCGCCCCCCTGCAGATCCTGGAGGAACGCGCGTGGAGGCCTCCCGGGTTCGTTCCCGCTGAAGAGGATCCGCTTCCCGTCCGGGAGAAACGCGCCGAAGAACCCGTTGGAGTGGTCGATGGCGTCCTTCGGAAACACCCTGGGCTCTCCGGCGCCCGTCGGGAGAAGCGCAATCGAGGGGGGCGTCGTGTTGAAGAGGCAGGTCAGCACCCACTTGCCGTCCGGAGACAGCGCCAGGGCAATGCCTTCTCCCAGCCGTACCGGGGCCGAGCCGTCGAGACGGCGCAGATAAACAGAGTAGCCCGGGCCCCCGGCTTCGCCCTGTTCGCTGAAGAACGCCGTCTTTCCGTCCTCGGACAGAAGCGGCTGGAACGACCACTCGAGACCCGTGAGATCCCGTTCCTTCTCCCCGGGAACCACGCCGAGGAAACCCAGGCGCGCGTTGCTCTGGATGAAGAGGACGCGTCCGTCTCGCGAAATGTCCTGGAGGATCAGGCCCGCGGGCGTGCGCGCGATCGGCCGCTGGCGGCCCGAGGGCGTCACCGCGAAGAGCGCACGCGACATCCCCGCCGGCGTCGCGGTGAACCAGATCTCCTTCCCCGACGCCGACCAGGACATCCCTTGCTGGCTCTCCCACCCCGTCGAGAGCGTCTTCTTCTTCCCGTCGAGCCCGATGATCGCGACGGAGCCGCGGTCGTCGCCGAAGACCGGGTGGTCGAAGAACGCCACCGCGTCGCCCTTCGGAGAGACGCGCGGAAAGCTGATCCAGCCGGTCGTCTCGTAGAGCACCTTTCCCAGCGGGTACTCGAGGCGGTAGCGCCACTGCGGCGCGCGCACGACCGCGAGGGCCTTGCCGTCCGGAGCCCAGTTCGCGCTGCCCACGTCCTCGATGAGGTCCCGTGGTCCGCTTCCCGAAAGAGGCGCTTGCGAGAGGATTCCGGTCCTCGCATAGCCGGCCGAAAACCGCAGCAGGCTCAGGATGAGCATGTCTCCCGCGCGCGAGATCGATTCGATTCCCTTGTCCGGGAGCGGGAGCCGGATCGCCTCGGGGTTCTCCATCCGGGCCGAGTAGAGGTCGGCCTTCTGCGCTCCGTCCCAGGCCGCGGCGTAGACGACGGTCTGACCGTCCGGAGCGAATCGGGCTGAGGAAATGTGGCCGCGGCGATACGTGAGCCGGTGGAAGGAGGGCGGGGAGTACGGGCTCGACTTCCAGATCAGACGGCCCGCGAGGAGTCCCGCCGCAAGGGCCGCTGCGACGGCGACGAGGACCGGCTTCGAAGGGATCCGGGCGCTGGTCCTGTAGGCGGGAGAAGCCGAGGCGCGCACGCCGGACGAGCCCGACACGGACTCGAGGTCGAACGCGAGGTCATGGGCCGAATGGAAGCGCTGTTCGGGGTTCTTCTCCAGGCAATGCGAAACGAGGCGCTCGAGCCCCGGCGGCACGTTCTGGTTCGTGACCGAGAGGTCCGGCGGGTCTTCCTTCAGGATCGCCGAGATCGTCTCGGCCGCCGTCTCGCGATGGAACGCCCTCTGCCCCGTGAGCATCTCGAAGAGGATCGCTCCGAAGGAGAAGATGTCGCTGCGCGCGTCGGCCGGTTGCCCCTTCACCTGCTCGGGCGACATGTATCCGAGCGTCCCCATGACCATTCCGGGCTCCGTGCCTCGCGCAGCCGTCGGCAGGTTCGTGGCGTTCGGGCTCTCTTCTGCCTGCGTGAGCTTCGCGAGGCCGAAGTCCAGGATCTTGATGCGCCCGTCCTTCGTGAGAAAAACGTTCTCGGGCTTCAGGTCCCGGTGGACGATCCCCTTCTCGTGCGCCGCCGCGAGCCCCTGCGCGATCTGCCGCGCCCACTCCAGCGCCTTCTTCGTCGAGACCTTCGCGCCGGCAAGAGCCGAGCGCAGCGTCTCGCCTTCCAGGAGCTCCATGACGAGGATGTGACGGGAAGGAGGACCGGGGATTTCTTCGAATGAATGAATGCCGGCGACGTTGGGATGGTTCAGCGCTGCGAGGAGCCGCGCTTCCCTTTCGAAACGCGTCCTCCTCTCTTCACTTTCAAAGAATTCTTCCGGCAGCACCTTGATCGCGACGTCCCTCGCAAGTCGCGAGTCCTTCGCCCTGTAGACCTCTCCCATCCCGCCCGCGCCGATGGGCGCGAGGATCTCGTACGAGCCGAGCTTGGTGCCCGCCGAAAGCGTCACGTCACTTCCCCAACTCCGCGTTCCAGTTCAGGACGATCGTCGTCGGCGTCATCGACTCGCGGCCGAGCGGGGAGACGGTGAGGAAGCGCTTGCCGTCGGCCGCGGGGAGATAGCGGTTCCGGGCGCGACTCATGTCGAAGCGTCCCTGGAGGACCGGCCGCGCGATGCCCGCCGTGAACGCGTCTCCCGCGTGGATCTCGGCCGCCATGATCTTCTGGTCCGGAGCGCGGTAGTACAGCTCCCGGCCGTCCGAGCGCCATTTCGGTTCCCCGCCTCCCGTGCTGGAGATCTGCCACTTGCCTCCCGGGCCGGGGAAGCTCTGGACGTAGACCTCGTTCCGCCCCGACTCGTTCGACTGGTACGCAACGTATCTTCCGTCGGGCGAGAGAACCGGAACACCCTCCTGGAACGGTGTCCTCAGGAAGACAGCCGGCTTCTTCTCACCGGACATCGGCAAAGTCCCGATGTCCCACCCCGTGTCCTTGGACTGCCACTGGAAAAGGAGGGTCCTGGCGTCGCGCGTGAAGTCGCAGGCGAGCTTCAGCCCGTCCGACTTGAAAAGGAGGCTTTCCTCGCCGCGGCCGTCGACCGGCTTCTGGAAGAGGTCCTGTCCCCTCGTATAAACGATCGCGCGGCCGTCGGGCGACCAGAGAGGAGAGCGGCAGTCCCCACCGAACGTGAGGCGGGAGGGGACGCCCCGCTTGAGGTCGCGGATCCAGATGTCGCTCTTGCCGCTGCGGGGATCGACCAGATCGTAGGCGAGCCGGTCGCCGCCCGGAGAAAGCGCGGGGTTGTGGTACTCGCCCGGGTCGCCCAGCGTCTCGGTTTCGCGGCCGGCAAGGTCCACCCAGACGAGCCGGCTCCCCGATTCGCCCGTGCGGTACGCGAGTGTTCCCTCGCGCGAGACGGAAAAGCGCGCGAGCCCTTGCGAGTTCGTCCCGACGTGCTCGGCCAGCGGCACGGGCTCGCCAGTTGTTTTCAGGGACTTTGCGTCGAAGCGCTGGGCGACGAGCGTCTTGTCCCGCACGAAGAGTAGGTAGCCGGGGAGCGCATACGTCACGAGCGTCTGCGCGGGTGCGATCGCCGTCGACTCCTTCGAGTCCAGCGTTCCGATCCGATACGCGTTGTCCTCGGCCTTCTCGCCCGTCGCCATGTAAAGGAAATGGCGGCCATCGGGCAGGAACTCCGGCCAGCCGACCTGAACTTCCTTGTGCGAGACGTCCTGTCTGACGGCGACGACGGGTGTGCCCCCAGCCGCGGAGACACGGTGGATCGGGTCGGTGCCTGTGCCGTCATAGAGAATGACGCCCTCGGCGCTCCACGAGCCGTCCGCGCCCGTCGGGGAGTCGCAGATCTTCTGCGCCGGACCGCCCGCGACGTCGATCTTGTTGAGCTTTCCCTCGGCGAAAAAGCCAAGGTACCGGCTGTCCGGCGACCAGAACGGGCGCGTCGTCCCCTCCGTGCCCTCGAGGGGATGCGCCTTCAAGGCGTTGAGGGCCCGGACCCAGACGCGGCTCTTCCCCGCCGAGTCCGTCGCGTTGAAGGCCAGCGTGCGCCCATCGGGCGAGATTCGCGGCGCGTCGATTGCCGTGACACCGTCCGGCATCGCAATCTCGAACCGGACGGTCTTCAGCGGCGCCGGAGCGCGGCGAAGGAAGCCGACCGCGAACGCGAGGGCGGCGAGCGCAGCGACGGCCGCGAGGGCCCAGGCCAGTTTCTCGCGGCTCTTCCGCCGCGCCGCGACGGGCGCGGGTAGGCCGGCCTGAGAGCCGCCCTCCCCGACCCACTGGAGCTGCAGCCTCACGTCGTGAGCCGTCTGGATCCGATCGTCGGGATCCTTCGACAGGCACGTCCCGATGACGCGGTCGAGGGCGGGCGGAGTCATCGGCGCGATCGACGATGCGTGCGGGGGCGTGTCTTTCAGGATCGAGCCGATGAGGCTCGCCTGGCTCTTGCCGTCGAAGGCCTTCCTCCCGGTCGCCATCTCGTAGAGGACGGCGCCGAACGAGAAGATGTCGCTGCGCGCGTCGGCTTCTCCCCCCTCGAGCTGCTCCGGCGCCATGTACTGGAAAGTCCCGAGGATCGTGCCTTGCTGCGTGAGGTGCTGCGG
>JBDTTJ010000235.1:0-5502 GCA_039930645.1 Acidobacteriota bacterium | reverse complement strand
GCGCCCGCACGACGCCGTCCATCGTCGGATTCACGGAGGACGGCGAGCGCCTCGTGGGACAGATCGCGAAACGCCAGGCGATCACGAACCCGACGCAGACGATCTACGCCGTCAAGCGCCTCATCGGCCGCAAGATGACGGACGCCGAGGTCAGGCACGCGCGCGAGCACCTCTCGTACACGCTCGTCGAGGCGACGAACGGGGACGTCAAGATCCGCGTCCGCGACCGGGACTATTCGCCCGAAGAGATCGCGGCGTTCGTCCTGCGCGAGATCAAGGAATTCTGCGAAGAGGCGCTCGGCGAGGAGATCAAGGAAGCGATCATCACCGTCCCGGCGTACTTCGACGACTCGCAGCGGCAGGCCACGCGCGACGCGGGCCGGATCGCGGGTCTCGAGGTCCTTCGCATCATCAACGAGCCGACTGCCGCGGCGCTCGCCTACGGACTCGAGAAGAACCGCAAGCAGGAGACGATCGCCGTCTACGACCTGGGCGGCGGCACGTTCGACATCTCGATCCTCCGGATCGACAACGGGATGTTCGAGGTCCTCTCGACATCGGGCGACACGTTCCTCGGCGGCGAGGACTTCGACCGCGCGATCATGGACTGGCTCCTGGCCGAGTTTCTGCAGTCGAGCGGGATCGACCTCCGGCAGGACCGGCTCGCCCTCCAGCGCCTCAAGGAGGCCGCCGAGAAAGCCAAGTGCGAGCTCTCCTCCGCTCTCGAGACGATGGTGGCGCTCCCGTTCATCGCCTCGGACGCGTCGGGCCCGAAGCACATCAACAAGCTCCTCACGCGCGACACGTTCGAGGCGCTCGCCGCCGACCTCATCGCGCGGACGGAAGGTCCCTGCAAGAACGCGCTCGAGGCCGCCGGGCTCTCGCCGGACCAGGTCGACACGGTCATTCTCGTCGGCGGCCAGACGCGCACGCCGAAGGTCCAGCAGATGGTCGAGACGATCTTCGGGAAACCCCCGAACCGCTCGATCAACCCCGACGAAGTCGTCGCCGTCGGTGCGGCGATCCAGGCGGGCATTCTGCGCGGCGACATCAAGGACCTCGTCCTTCTCGACGTCACGCCGCTCTCCCTCGGCCTCGAGACACACGGCGGCATCTTCGTGAAGCTCATCGAGCGCAACTCGACGATCCCGACGAAGAACACGCAGATCTTCACGACGGTCGCGGACAACCAGACGACGGTCGAGATCCACGTCCTGCAGGGCGAGCGCGACATCGCCAAGGAGAACAAGTCCCTCGGCAAGTTCCAGCTCGTCGGCATCCCGGCGTCGGCCAAGGGAGTGCCCCAGATCGAGGTCACGTTCGCGATCGACTCGTCGGGCATCGTGAACGTCTCGGCGAAGGACCTCGCGACCGGCAAGGCCCAGGGCCTCCAGATCAACCCGGCTGGCGGCCTCTCGCAGACCGAGATCGAGAAGATCATCGAGGAGGCGGCCTCGAACAAAGCGGCGGACACCAAGCGCAAGGAGATCCGCCAGCTCAAGAACAAGCTCGAGGGGATGATCGCCGCGAACGATCGGATCTTCCGCGAGTTCGGGAACCTCCTGCAGCCCGACGAGAAGGACCGCGTCGACCGCACGCTCGCGAACGCGCGCGAGGTCCTGACGGGCGACGAGCGCGGGCCGATTGACGACGCGATGATCGACATGAAGGGCGTCTCACGCATCCTCACGCAGGCGATGCTCTACAAGCCGGAGTCCAAGGAGCGCCGCGGCAGCGGCGATTCGGACAAGAACGCCGAGAAACCGGCCTGATCGGCGCCCCGTAGGATCCGTCCGTGAGCACGTCCACCCGCGACTATTACGAAGTGCTGGGCGTCGGCCGAGACGCGTCGGCCGACGAGATCAAGGCCGCGTACCGCAAGGCCGCCCTCCGGCACCACCCGGACAAGAACCCGGGCGACGCCGCGTCCGAGGAGCGCTTCAAGGCGGCCGCCGAGGCCTACTCCGTCCTCTCCGACCCGGACAAGCGCGCGCGCTTCGACCGCTTCGGCTTCGAGGGCGTTCGGGGAGCCGGCGGCGGCCCGGGCTTCGACCCGACCCAGTTCGTGGACTTTGCCGACATCCTCGGCGACTTCTTCGGCTTCGGAGGCGAGTCCTCGCGCGCCGTCCGGCGGAACGGGGAAGACCTGAAGGCCGACGTCACGATCCCGTTCGAGGACGCCGCGTTCGGCGCCGAGATCTCCGTCCCGCTCCAGAGGTTCGAGGCGTGCGAGGCGTGCCGCGGGCGCGGCGGCAAGGGCGGGACGTCCGCGGCGACGTGCCCGACGTGCCGCGGGCAGGGCCGCGTCCAGTTCCGCCAGGGCTTCTTTGCCGTCGCGCGGCCGTGCCCCGAGTGCTCGGGCTCGGGGGAGAAAGTGAAGGACGCCTGCCCTGAATGCAGGGGCGAGGGCCGGGTCAGGAAATCGCGCACGCTCACGATCGGCATCCCGGCCGGCGTCGACGACGGCGCGCGGCTGCGCCTCACGGCCGAGGGCAACTCGCCCCGGCCCGGCGGGCGCCCCGGCGACCTGTACGTTCTCATCTCCGTGGCGCCGCACGAGATCTTCCGGCGCGACGGCAGCGACGTGATCCTCGCGTGGGCCGTCCCGTTTCACCTCGCGGCGATGGGCGGCTCGATGAAGGTGCCGACGCTGCACGGCGACGCCACGTTCGACCTGCCCGCGGGCACGGCGGCGGGGCGCGTCTTCACGCTCAAGGGCAAGGGCATCCCGCGGCTGGACGGCCGCGGCAAGGGCGACCAGCACGTCCTCGTCACGATCCGCGTGCCGAAGAAGATGACGCACGCGCAGAAGGAGGCCGTCGAAAAGCTCGCGGCCGCGTTCGACGGCGAGGCCGGCGCGCCGACGAAGGACGAGAAGGGCTTCTTCGACAGATTGAAGGACTTTCTTGGCACCTAGCGGCTCGGCCGTCCGTATCGAGATTCCGGCCGCGCTCGTCGCGAAGTCCGAAGAGCACCATGAGGATTTCTTAGAGGGTTTAGGGGACTTGGAATATTCGTCGACGGCGGCGCCCGACGGCAGCGTTCTCGTCTGGGTGAATTCCGCCGACGGTGCGGCTGCGCTGGCCGGATTCGACGCCATGGGGCTTTCCGGCCTTGCCACCTTCGAAGAAGTCCACCGCGACTGGGTCAGCGAGTCGGCTGCCCTTCGGAGAGCGGTTCTCGTGGAGCGTTATCTTCTCGACCCGCACGACGGCGCCCTCGCTTCGGTCGCGCCGCCCGGCGTCCGGCGCCTGTATCTCCCCGCCGTCCGTGCCTTCGGCACCGGCTCGCACGAGTCCACGCGCCTCGCGGTGCGGCTGCTTCTCGCCGAGGACCTCTCCGGCGCCCGCGTCCTGGACGTGGGCTGCGGAACGGGGACGCTCGCGTTCGTGGCGGCGCTCGAAGGCGCCGCGCGCGTCGTCGCCTTCGACCTCGACCGCGAAGCCGCGTTCGCGACGCGCGAGCAGGCGATCGCGAACGCCGTCACGCGAGTCGACGCGTTCGCGGGCCCGCTCGAGGCGATCCGGCCGTCCGCTCGCTTCGACGTCGTCGCCGCGAACATGATCCACGAGGAGACCGCGCCGCTCCTCCCCGCGCTCCGGGCGCATCTGGCTCCGGGCGGGAGGCTCCTCTGCTCCGGGCAGCTCGTCGAGAGAAGAGGGGAGTGGGAGGATTTGCTTCGGAAGGAGGGCTTCAGGCAGGTCCGTTCGCTTCGGGAGAACGAGTGGCTCGGAACCGCGTGGGTTTCTTCGAATGAGTGAGAAGGACGCCGCCCCCTCGCGCCCGCCGCGGGTGCTCGTTCCGGATCTGGCGGAGCACCTCGCAAGGCCCGAAGAGCACCAGAAGATTTCTTTGAAGGTGGAAGAACGGGAGCATGTTCGCTCGAGGCGACTCAGGGACGGCGACGAGGTGGTCGCGCTCGACGGCAAGGGCGCCCGGGCGAGGGCCGTCCTCGTGGGTGGCGGCTCTGCCATCGCTCTATTACCTTCTAAGAAGATTCTCTCTTCTTCTTCCTCTTCCTCTACTTCTCTCCCTCTTCCCGGCGAGCCCGCGAACCGCGTGGTCGTCGCGCTCGCGTGCGCGGAGCCTGCGCGGATCGAATGGGCGATCGAGAAGGGCACCGAGTGCGGCGCGGCCGGTTTCATCCTCCTCGATGCCGAACGCTCGCAGCGCGCGCACGTCGCGGCGCTCGCGAAGCGGGTCCCGCGGCTCGTGCGGATCGCGCAGGAGGCGACGAAACAGTGCGACCGCACTCTGGTGCCCTTCGTCGAAGGTCCGAAGAGCACCGGAGAGTTTCTCAGAAGGGCAAGAGGGGATCGGGTGCTCGTCGCGGACGCCGGGGGCGCACCGCTTGCCGAACCGTCCGGCGGAGCCGGGGTCGTCGCAATCGGCCCCGAGGGCGGGTTCGCGCCGCCCGAGATCTCACACTTCGAAGAAAATTCTTCTCTTTTCTTCTCTCTCGGAAGCCGCGTCCTGCGGCTCGAGACGGCCGTGGTCGTCGCGCTGGTGCGGTTGGTCGATCCGGCCTGATCGATCGCCCGAAACCTGGACGCTTTCGGATAGGATCTCGGCCCGGAGGCCGGAATGAGCTTCGAAAACGTCAAGAAGATCTGGATGAACGGGAAGCTGGTGGATTTCGCGGACGCGAAGATTCACGTCTTCACGCACGCGCTCCATTACGCCTCCGGCGTCTTCGAAGGCGAGCGCTGCTACAACACGGCGCGGGGCCCCGCGATCTTGCGGCTCGACGACCACCTCGACCGCCTCTTCTGGTCCGCAAAAATCTACCGGATGGCGATCCCCTACACGCTCGAACAGCTGCGCGAGGCCACTCTGGAGGTCGTCCGCGCGAACGGGTTCCCGGCCTGCTACATCCGGCCGCTCGTCTACCGCGGTTACGGCTCTCTCGGCGTCAACCCGTTCCCGAACCCCGTCGACGTCGCGATCGGCTGTTACGAGTGGGGCAAGTACCTGGGCGCGGAGGCGCTCGAGAAGGGCGTCGACGTGTGCTGCTCGTCGTGGATGCGCATCGCGCCGAACACGATGCCCGCGATGGCGAAGGCGACCGCGAACTACGCGAACAGCCAGCTCATCAAGATGGAAGCGATCACGAACGGGTACCACGAGGGAATCGCCCTGGACCACAACGGGCGCATCTCCGAGGGCTCGGGCGAGAACCTCTTCCTCGTCTGGAAGGGCCGCCTCTACACGCCGCCCCTCTCGGCTTCCACGCTGCCCGGCATCACGCGCCTCTCCGTGATCCAGCTGTCGCGCGAGCTCGGATTCCAGATGGAAGAAAAGACGATCCCGCGCGAGATGATCTACGCGGCCGACGAGATGTTCTTCACGGGCACCGCGGCCGAGATCACTCCGATCCGCTCCGTGGACCGCATCCCGGTCGGAAACGGAACGCGCGGCCCGATGACCGAGGCGATCCAGAAGTCGTTCTTCGACATCGTCGAGGGGCGCGTCGAGGACCGTTACGGCTGGCTCACGCCGGTC
>JBDTTJ010000234.1:0-5508 GCA_039930645.1 Acidobacteriota bacterium | reverse complement strand
GGAGTCACGACATGTTGAACGCACAACTGCCGAAGGAAGAGCCGGCCGGTGATGTCACCCTGTCGCTGACGCTTCACGCACCGCACCCGATCCTCGTCTCGAGCACGGACGAGCCGGGCAAGGTTCTGCTGCACCTCGAATTCCGGAACAAGGCCCAGCAGCCGTGGGAGGGGAGCACCGGGACGGGTCCCCTCCTCGAGATGGTCCTCCTCGACTCCGAGGGCCGCGAGCGCGTACGCCAGACGCGGCAGTGCCGCATGCTCGCTTATCCCACCCGCCTGGAGCCCGGCAGGGGGTTCAACCTCCCCCTCTACGTTCCCCTGCCCGGGCTCTCTTCTTCAGGCGAGGACTTCCGCGTCGAGATCCGCATGGTTCCCGGCCGCGAGCTCCTCACCGGCCACCTCCGCATCCAGCCGCGCTGAGAGTCGGACATGTCTCCCACGACGCCAGACGAGCCCGTGCCCTTCGACGAAACGGCCGTGACGCGCGGCCGCCGCACGTGCTATTTCTGCGACGTGAACAAGTCCGACGAGTGGAAGTTCCTGGCAAAGCTGAACGCGTTCATCTGCAGAGCCTGCCTCGACTACATCGAGGGGACGCGCACCGGGGAGCGGAAGACGGGCTGACTAGGGATCAGCCGAGGATCTCTTCGAGCTCGTCCTCCAGCCCAAGCTCCCGCGCCCACCTTCGGAGGTAGGCGCGGTCGAGTGAGGCGGCGTTCGTGCGGACGACGCCGGCAGCGTCCTCCCGCTGACGGCCAGATCCGCCAGCCTTCGCCCACTCCAGCTTGCTGAGGATCGAGTCCTCCGCCGAAACGACGAAAGCGCGAACGCCGCAGATGTCGGCCGGGCGGCGACGGGAGAACTCCTCGACGCTGTAGGGCCGGTCCTTTCGGACAACGAGATCCGCCTTCCAGCCCGTGGCGGACTCCACGACGTTGAACATCCCGCGTTCCCGGAGGGCAGTTGCGGCCGCGTCACGGCTGACATACCAGTCTTCGCCGAGCGCGTTCAGGAGCGCGGCCAGGGATTCCTCCCCGGGGTCGATGACCACGTCCACATCGCGGGTCGCCCGCGGCTCGCCGTGTAGAACGCTCCCGAGCGAGCCAGAGACCATGTACGGGATCCCCGCCTCGTCCAGCCGGCGCACGAGCCGCAGGAAGAACCCTTCGAGGGTCAGGGCGCGGCCTGCGCGAACGGGTAGACGGCCTCGAAGAGATCGTCGCCGAGACGGAGCCGGATCGCGGCGAGCCGGACGTCGTCTGGCGAGTATTCGGGGTGCCTGAGGCGGACGCCGGCCTCGAGGACGCGCGCGACCTCTTCGCTCATCTCGAACGCCATCCGCAGCCGGCCCTGGGCCCCCGCCCGTCGGAAAGCCTCCGCCTGTACTCGGGCCGCCTCGGCCGACGTATCTCCCGCACGCACGCTCACACCCGGATGATATCCGCGGCCCGTGTAACGAGACGCGTTCTTAGTAGGCCATTTGCACCATGGCCGCGCGGGGACCCTCTCCACTAGCCTCCGGTTCCATGTACAGGATCGTCCGCCGGCAGCAGTTCTCCGACACGACCTTCCTCTGGGACGTCCACGCTCCCGACGTCGCGAAGGCGGCCCAGCCCGGCCACTTCGTGATGGTCCGGCTGCGCGAGGGCGGCGAGCGCATCCCGTTGACCGTAGCGGACTTCGACCGCGAATGGGGGACGATCACGATGGTCGTCCAGGCCGTCGGCAAGACCACCAAGGAGATGCTCCAGGACTACGCCGAGGGCGACACGTTCCTCGACTTCGTCGGGCCGCTCGGCCTCCCCTGCCACGTCGAGAAGGCGGGCCATGTCGTCCTCGTGGGCGGCGGCCTCGGCGTCGCCCCCGTCTTCCCGCAGCTGCGCGCCTTCAAGGAGGCCGGCAACCGGATCACGGGGATCATCGGCTTCCGCTCGAAGGACCTCGTCTTCTGGGAGGCGAAGTTCAAGGAGTTCTGCGACGACCTGATCGTCTGCACGGACGACGGCTCGTACGGACGGCCCGGGTTCGTCACGGCCGCCCTCAAGGACGTCCTCGAGAAGGAGAAGGTCGACGAAATCGTCGCGATCGGGCCTCTCCCGATGATGCGCGCCTGCTGCGATACGAGCCGCCCCTTCGGCGTCAAGACGATGGTGAGCCTGAACGCGATCATGGTGGACGGCACCGGGATGTGCGGCTCGTGCCGCGTCACGATCGACGGCAAAGTGAAGTTCGCGTGCGTCGAGGGCCCGGACTTCGACGGCCACCTCGTCGACTTCAAGGAGCTCGCCTTCCGGCAGAGCCGCTTCAAGACGCAGGAAGTCGAGGCCCAGAAGGACTTCGACAAGGTCTGCTCATACGACGAGCAGCTCTTCGAGCTCGAGAAGCGCAACTGGAAAAAGCTCAAGGGGCTCCCGCCCCACGCCACGAAGATGCCCGAGCGCGACCATGTCGAGCGCTCCGGAAACTTCCTCGAGGTGAACCTCGGCTACCGGATGGTGGACGCCCTCGAGGAGGCCGAGCGCTGCATCCAGTGCGTGCGGCCCACGTGCATCGAGGGCTGCCCCGTCTCGATCGACATCCCGCGCTTCATCCGCCACATCCTCATCCGCGACCTCCCGGGCGCGCTCTCGGCGATCCAGGAGAGCAACCTCTTCGCCTCGATCTGCGGGCGCGTCTGCCCGCAGGAGAGCCAGTGCGAGGCGCAGTGCATCCTCGTGAAGGGCAAGATGGAGTCCGTCGCGATCGGGCGGCTCGAGCGCTTCGTCGGCGACAACGCGCCGGCCTTCGTCATGGAAAAGCCCGCGAACGCCGGACAGCTCGGCAAGGTCGCGATCGTAGGCTCGGGCCCCGCGGGCCTCGCCTGCGCCGGCGACCTCGCGAAGGCGGGCGCAGACGTCACGATCTACGAGGCCCTGCACGTGATCGGCGGCGTCCTGAAGTACGGAATCCCGTCCTTCCGCCTCCCGCGCACGACGATCGACCGCGAGGTGAAGAACCTCGAGTCTCTCGGCGTGAAGTTCGAGACGAACAAGGTCATCGGCAAGACGTTCACGATCCCGCAGCTCCAGACGGAGATGGGCTACGACGCCGTCTTCATCGGGACGGGCGCGGGCGCGCCGAGCTTCCTCGGCATCCCCGGCGAGTTCGCGGGCGCCGTCTACAGCGCGAACGAGTTCCTGACCCGCGTGAACCTGATGGGCGGCGACCGCTTCCCGTACGAGGACACGCCCGTGACGCCCGGCCGCCGCGTCGTCGTCCTCGGCGCGGGCAACACCGCGATGGACTGCCTGCGCGTCTCGCGCCGCCTCGGCGCCGCGGAGGTCAAATGCGTCTACCGGCGCACGGAGGCCGAGGCCCCCGCGCGCATCGAGGAAATCCGCCACGCCAAGGAAGAGGGAATCACCTTCCACTGGCTGAGGAGCCCGCTCCGGATCGAGACGGACGACGCCGGCGACGTGAAGGCCATCGTCACGCAGGTGATGGAGCTCGGGCCCCCGGACAAGTCCGGCCGCCGCCGGCCGGTCCCCGTCGAGGGCGAGACCGAGACGTACCTCTGCGACACGGTCATCTACGCGCTCGGGACGAAGGCGAACCCCGTCATCGCGCGCTCGACGCCCGGCCTCGCGACGCGGGACGAGGGCTACATCAACGCGGACGCGAAGACGCAGGCCGCGAACCTGCCCGGCGTCTTCGCGGGTGGCGACATCGTGACCGGAGGCGCGACCGTCATCCTCGCGCTCGGCGCCGGCCGGCGCGCAGCCAAGGCGATCGTGCAGTACCTGAAGACGAAGGAGTGGCCGGTCGTCCTCGCCGACGAGCCGGCGCCCGCCCCGAAGAAGGCGAAGACGTCCGAGGAGATGGAAGCCGTAAAGACGTGCCCGAAATGCCGCCAGCCCCTCGAAGGAGACGAGGACTACGTCTGCTGCGCCGGCCTCACTCTCACCTGGACGTGCGACGGCTGCCAGAAGGTCTACGAGGGATTCGCGTTCCCGTACGGCCTCTGCCCCGCCTGCGGCGGAACGCTCTCGCACGGGCACGACGTGAAGCTCGACAACGAGCGGGCCGTCGAGGCCCTCCGGCAGGCGTTCGAGATCGAGCTCGGCGGCCTCGCGTTCTACGCGCGCGGCGCCGAGACGACGCAGAACCCGGCCCTCAAGGCGCTCTTCACGAGCCTCTCCGTCATGGAGCGCGGCCACATGGAGACGCTCTCGCGCCGTTACCACGTGCCCGAGCCGGACACGGCCGCGCCGGGCCTCTCGGCCGCGCGCGTCGCCGTCTACGCGGAGGCGGGCAACAAGGCCGAGACCGGCGAGGAGCTCCTGAAGCTCGCCGTCCACCTCGAGAGGCGGGCCCGCAACTTCTTCCTCGAGAGGGGCCGCGAGCTCGAGCCCGGCTCGTCCGAGTGGAAGCTCTACCGCGAGATGGAGGCCGAGGAGCGCGAGCACACGGACCTCCTCACGACGGCTCTCGTGCGCTACACGGCGGGCAAACCCGTCCTCGTCTGATTACTTCCGGCGGAGCGGCTCGAGCGCTCCGCCCTTTTTCAGCTTCCACGCGCCCTTCGGGACGGCCCCGAGGTCCTGCGTCGTCCCGTCGGGCCATTTCACGGTGACGTGAGCGGCGGTCGCCGTCCCGAGGCCGAAGTGGAGCGGCAGCCACGAGCCGCTCGCGTAGGACGGAACGACGTAGAACTCTTTCATCTTCGTGCCGGCGGTCACGCGCGTTCCGAGGACGGTCCTTCGATCGGCACCCGCGACGGGGAGGATTTCGAGGGCGTTCCCTCCAGGCGCCGTGTTGCGGAGGACGATCGCGGCCACGTCGATCGGGTTGAAGACGAGGTCTTCCTTCCCGTCGCCGTCGAGGTCGCCCGCCGAGAGGCCGCGCCCGACGATCACGAGGCGCCCGAGGTCGCCGGACTCGGCCGAGACGTCGCGGAACTTCATCGTCCCCGGCGCGCTCTCGTTGTGGAAGAGGAACTGCCGCTGGGCGTAGCTTTTCTCCCCCACCGCGAAGTTCTTCGCCTTCGGGTTGAACCAGCCGCCGACGACCGTGAAGAAGCGCGAGAGGATCTGTCCGCTCGACACGGCGAGATCGTCCTTGCCGTCGTTGTCCCAGTCGAGCGCGGCCGTCCCCCACTTCGAGAGCGGCAGGACGGGGTCGTGGTCGCCGCCGAAGGCCTCGCGCTCGCTCTCGGCGAACGTCGCGCCCTCGACGTTGCGATAGAGCGTGTTCGGCTCGTTCGCGTAGTTCGTGACGTAGAGATCGGGGCGGCCGTCCCCGTCGAAGTCCGCCGCCACGAGGCCCATGCCGCTGCGCGTCTTCCTCCCGAAGGCCGTGACGCTGCCTTCCTCCGGGAAGCCCGTGCCGGTCTCGTCCGAGACGTCGCGGAAGACGCCTCCGCCCTCGTTGTGGAAGAGCGTGTTCCGCCACTGGTCGTTCGCCACGTAGAAGTCGGTCTTCCCGTCGCCGTCGTAGTCGAGCGCGACGGCGCCGATCGTCTTACTGC
>JBDTTJ010000233.1:0-5583 GCA_039930645.1 Acidobacteriota bacterium | reverse complement strand
TGAAGAGCAGGCTCTTCGTCTTCCACTCGGCGCCGAGCTCCACGTCCCAGACGCTCTCGGGTTTCACGGCGGAGAGGTCCGGAAGAACGGACGCGTTGTCTTCCCCGTAGAGAAGGTCGCTCCGGGCGGGCTCGCGCTCCGTCCGGCCCACGGAGAGGTACGCGCTCGCGGTCTTCGAGAGGTCGACCCGCACGCCCGCCTTCGGGTTGAAGAACGTCCAGCTCATCGACGTCTCGCCGACGTCTCCCTCGTAGCCGAAGCTGGCGTGGCGCACCTGCGCGTCGAGGAACGGATGCCAGGCGCCGAAGTCGCCGAGCACCTTCACGAACCCGCTCAGCTCGCTCTTCGCGCCGTGGTTCGTGTAGTTGCGGACTCCGCTCTCGTCGTCCTGCGTGTGCGTGGACTTGTAGGCGTTCCCGTTCGCGCCGAGCGTCAGGCGGAACGCGCCGAGCTTCCGCGTGTAGGTCGCGATCCCGCCGCCGAAGAGCCACGAGAGACCGTACTCCCGCAGGTTCGTCCGCGTCCCGTCGGAGTAGAGCCGGTACCAGCCGCCCGCGCCGACGGCGTACGGCTGAAGCGAAAGGCTGGCGTCGTCGCCGAGCGCCAGTGTCCACTGCGCCGTCGCGAGATATTCGTGGAAGTGGTCGCGCTCGTCGGGCGACATCGGGTTCGACGCGAGGTTCGTCTCGAGGATCTCCGGTTCGACCGCGTAGAACGCCTGCTGGATGCGCTCCTCTCCGACGAAGCCCGAAATGCGGAGGCTCGACGTCTCGAAGTCGCGGACGGCGGTGAAGAAGAGGCTGTCCTGCTCGACGCCCGCGTGCTCGCGGAAGCCGTCCGTCGTCTGCCAGGACGGGCGCAGCGAGAGCCGCCATCCCCCGCCGAACGTCCCCGTGTTCCAGACGGCGCCCGCCTGCGCCGTCCCGAACGAGCCGCCGCCCAGGGAGACGGTCAGGCCCTTCTCGCGCGCCGCGTCGAGGCTCTCGAGGTTCACGGAGCCCGCGAACGCGGCCGCGCCGAACGTCGACGTCCCGACACCGCGCTGGACCTGGACGCTCGCGAGGTTGAGGGAAAGGTTCCCGAAGTCGGCCGTGTAGACGGCGGAGTCCTCCGGCTCGTTCAGCGGCACGCCGTCGAACGTCATGTTCACGCGCGTCTGCGGGAGGCCGCGCAACGTGAAGTAGGCGTAGCCCTGCCCCGAGCCCGTCTCGGAATACTGCGTGACGGACGGCGTGTCCTGGAGAACGACGGGAAGTTCCTGCCCCCACGTTTTCTCGACGAGCGCCGCCCGGTCGAGGTCGGTTTTCGTGAGGGGCGCCTCGTCCTCGCCGCGGATCGCCTGCACGACGACGTTCTCCGAGCGCGCGGGCGTGGGGACGGGCGTCGGCGCCGGGTCCGCGGCGCGGAGGGCCGCTGGACACACGAGAAGCGTGAAGCAAAGGGCTCGAATCGTTCCGGAATCCATGGTCTCCGCCTTTCCCTACGCCGGTTCGAACCGGATCAGGTTCCGGGGTGTGATCTCAGGCCCTTTCGGGCCACCCCCAGGCTCGGACCAATCTGCGCCGCTTCGGGCGCGGAGTCAACCCGGATTCGGAGGGGGCGCAGGCGCCGCCTCGAGCCGGGCGAGAACGCGCGCGAGGTCTTCGTGCGCCCCGACGAGGACGAGCGTGTCGCCCGCCGCGAGCCGGAAGTCCTCGGCGGGCGGTGCGTAAGGGACGCCGTCGCGCAAGACCGCCGGCACGGCGACGTGCGCGGCCGCGAGATCCAGGTCCGAGAGGAGCCGGTTGTCCGCCGGGGTGTCGGGCAGGACGAGAAAGAGCTCGCTCGTCCCGGCCGCCACGAGCGCGGCGAGGCGGCGTCCGCTCGCCGCTTTCGCCTGCGGGTCGCGCAGCCGGCGGTAGGCCTCGTCGCGGAGCAAGCGGATCTGCGTTGCGACGATGTTGCCCGGCACGTGCAGGAGCCTGAGAACACGCGCGACGAGCTCGATCGAGGTCTCGAATTCCTCCGGGATCACCTCGTCGGCGCCGAGGCCGCGCAGCGTCTCGACCTCCTTCACGTAGCGCGTCCGTACGAGGATGCGCACGGTCGGGGCCTGCATGCGACAGAGCCGCACGACCCGCCGGCAGGCGTCCGGATACGGGATCGTCACGACGACGCCGAGGGCGCGCGCGGCGCCCGCCGCGTGGAGACCTTCGAGACCGGTCGCGTCCGCACGGAGAGCCTTCAGCCCCTCCTGCCGCGCCGCCGCGACGCGCTCGGGGTCGATGTCCACGAGGACGTACGGAATGCCCGTCTCCTGGAGGACGCGCGCGACGTTCGTCCCGTTCAGTCCCGCGCCCACGACGACGATGTGGCGTGCGCGAGGCGACTCCGCTGTCTCGCCGGGATCCTCGACGGCCTCGGGGAGGCGCACGGCGAGCGCGGGGCCGGCCGCGACGAGAAACGGCGCGAGGACGAGCGTTCCGACGGTCGCCGCGAGAACGATCTGCTGAGTCTCGCCCGGGAGGAGCGCCAGCGAGACGCCGGTCGTCGCGAGGACGAACGAGAACTCCCCCACGTTCGCGAGCGCGAGCGCCGCGCGCGCGGCCGTGCGTGGGACCGTGCCCGCCGCGCGGAGCGCCGCGAACGCGGCCGCGGTCTTGATCGCGACGAGGGCGACGATGCCGACGCCGACTTCGACAGGGTGGGACGCGAGAAACGCCGGCGCAAGGAGCATCCCGATGGACACGAAGAAGAGGCTCGACAGAAGGTCGTGGAGAGGCGCGAGCGTCGCGGCGACCTCGTGGACGTGGTCGCTCTCCCCGAGAACGATTCCGGCGGCGAACGCGCCCATCGCGGCCGAGACACCGGCCATCTCGCCCGCCGCGACCATCGCGAGGACGAGGACGACGACGGCCCCCGTGAACGTCTCGCGGCTCCCCATTCGCGCGACGGCGTCGAGGAGGCGCGGAGCCGCCCGCCGCGCGACGGCGACGAGGAGCGCGACACCCGCGATCGCGAGGGCGACGCGCCCCGCGACGGCCGCGGCGCCCGGCCCGTTCCCGGACACGAGCGCCGGGAGGAACAGGAGGATCGGGATCACGGCGAGGTCCTGGAAGAGGGCGACGGCGAGGAAGCGGCGGCCGTACGGCGCCGCGAGCTCGTCGCGCTGCTTGAGGATCGGGAGGACGACCGCCGTGGACGACACCGAGACGAGGAGGCCGAAGAACACCGCCTGATTCGGCGGGCTCCCCCAGAGCCGCGCGAGGGCGTAGCCCGCGGCGGCCGTCAGGGCCATCTGGAGCATGCCGCCGACGAAAGACGTCCGGCCGAGCGCCTTGAGGCGTCGCAGCGGGAACTCGAGGCCGACGAAGAGGAGGATGAGCGCGACGCCGAACTCGGCGATCGATTCGACGCGGCTCGCCTCGCGCACCCAGCCGAGCGCGTGCGGGCCGATCGCGACGCCCGTGACGAGGAACCCGACGACCTGCGGGAGCTTCAGCCGCCGGCAGACGAAGAGGACGGGGAACGACGCAGCGAGAACGACCGCGAGGTCGCGCAGGAACGTTCGCTCCCACATGGGATCTACTCGGAGCCGAGGAGAAGCCGCTTGGCCGCCGCAAGCTCCTTCTTCTTCGCGTCGTCCACGACCGGGTAGCGCAGGTCGAGCCGCTCCATGGCGTGGATCACCGCGCCCGCGACGACGAGGCGCGTGAACCACTTGTTGTCGGCCGGAACGACGTACCAGGGCGCCCACGGCGTCGCCGTCGCGCGGATCGCATCCTCGTAGCACTCCATGTACTTCTTCCAGAGCTGGCGCTCCTTCACGTCCGCCTCGGAGAACTTCCAGTTCTTGTCCGGCATGTCGAGGCGTTCGAGGAAGCGGCGCTTCTGCTCCTTGCGCGAGACGTTCAGAAAGAACTTGAGGACGACCGTCCCGTTCCGCGCGAGGTGCTTCTCGAGGTCCGTGATGCTCTCGAAGCGCTCCTTCCAGATCTTCTTCCCGACGAGGCGGGGCGGAAGCTTCTGCCCGGCGAGGATCCCGGGGTGCACGCGAACCACGAGCGCTTCCTCGTAGTACGAGCGGTTGAAGATCCCAATGCGCCCACGCTCGGGCAGGGCCTTCGTCGTCCGCCAGAGGAAGTCGTGGTCGAGCTCCTCGGGGGAGGGCGCCTTGAACGAGAAGACCTGGCAGCCCTGCGGGTTCACGCCCGACATGACGTGCTTGATCGTGCCGTCCTTCCCCGCTGCGTCCATCGCCTGGAAGACGAGGAGAACGCCCCACCGGTCCTGCGCGTAGAGCTTGTCCTGCAGGACGGCGAGCATCTTCACGCTCTGCGCAAGCAGCTCCTTCGCCACTCTCTTGTTTTCCTTGAGATGGGCGGTGTCGCGCGGATCGTGGTCCTTCAGCCGGAACCCCTCTCCGCTGGTCACGCGGTACGGATCGACGAATCGGGCGATCTTCGACATGACCTCACTCCTGACGGCGCTCCGGCGAAATTCCGACCCGGACTCTACATTAGGGACATGACTGCGAACCTCACTCCCCAGTACCACGACGCCGAAGAGAGATTCAAACGGGCGACGGACCACACGGAGAAGCTCGCGGCCCTGCGCGAGATGATCGCCCTCCTCCCGAAGCACAAGGGCACGGAGAAGATGCTCGCCCACCTGCGCAAGCAGGTTTCCAAGCTCGAGGACGAGGCCGATCGGCCCGCGCACGGCGGCCACGGGCGCCGGACGGAGGTGGGGCACGTCAAGCGGGAGGGCGCGGGCCAGTGGGTGCTTCTCGGCCCGCCGAACGCGGGAAAGTCCTCGCTGCTCGCCGCCCTCACGCACGCGCACCCCGAGATCGGCGAGTACCCCTTCACGACGCGGGCGCCGCTGCCCGGGATGATGGAATTCGAGGACGTGAAGGTGCAGCTCGTGGATACGCCGGCGGTGGCCGAGGGGCACACCGAGCCCTGGCTCCCGAACCTCGCGCACGACGCGGACGGCGTCCTCCTCGTCGTGGACGTCACGGCCGACGACGCCGGCTCCGCCGCGCTCCTCCACGACCTTCTCGCCCGAGCGCGCGTGTGGCCGCGGACTCGGGCGCGGCCGACCGACGCTCCGTCGTTCCTCGCCTCCCGGCCCGTCCTCGTCCTCGGGAACAAGAGCGAGGACGACGACGGCACCTTCGCGACGCTCGCGAAGGAGGCGATCGGGGCGGACCTCCCGTTCTTCCCCGTGTCGGCGCTCACCGGCGTGGGCCTCGAGCCGCTCCGCGCGGTCCTCTTCCAGACTCTCGGGAAGATCCGCGTTTACCCGAAGGAGCCCGGGAAGAAGCCGAACCTCGAGAGCCCGTTCGTCCTGCCTGCCGGCGCGACGATCCACGACCTCGCCGTCCACGTCCACAAGGAGATCGCCGAGCGGATGAAGTTCGCGCGCATCTGGGGCCACGCGAAGTTCGACGGCCAGCAAGTGGACCGCCACCACGTCCTCGCGGACAAGGACGTGGTGGAGCTGCACGCCTGAGCGGGGCGCCTCAGCCGGCCGACATCGATCCGAGGAACTCCGCGTTGTTCTTCGTCTTGTCGAGGCGCTCGATGAGGAGCTCCATGG
>JBDTTJ010000232.1:0-5587 GCA_039930645.1 Acidobacteriota bacterium | reverse complement strand
TGCGTCTTCTCGGCCGCGGGACGCATCTCGTCCTGGACGCAACGGGCGTCCGCTGGCTGCCGCTCGTGCGGATGGGACTTGGCGCCCGCGAGAGGAGAGGCCTGCGCTCCCTCGTGCGCGCACTCGAGACGCATTGCCTTCGTGTCGACGTCGAGAAGGGCGGGCGCGCGGTGTTGTCGATGGGCTTCGGCTGCCGAGGAGGGTTCCTCTCACGGCTCCTCGGCGGTGCGGCCGTCGCCCGGCTCCGCCCCTGATCACGCGTGCAATGCCCGGCCCACGCGAGATCGACGTGCGCGACCGTTTCGAGGTGTGGATAATCACGGCGTGAATGGGCGGGGCGCCTTCGAGCGTGCGGCGGGGACACTCGGGCGGGAGAAGGCGCCATGAGCTTCCTGCGCGGGCTGAAGCTCGCGGGTTTCGCGCGCCGGCACCTCGGCCGCATGGCTCGGGGACGCCGCGAGGTGATGAGGCACCTTTCCGCGCCCGGCGCGGGCAACCTCCCGATGCCGACGTTCGTCCAGCTCCGCGTCACGAACCTCTGCAACCTCCGTTGCAAAATGTGCGGACAGTGGGGAGACACGGGAATTTACCGCGCCGGCGCCGACGTGGGAGTGTCCGACGGCGAACGGGAGAGGAACCGGATTCGTGAGCTGATCGGGCTGAACCGCCAGATGGCCCTCGCGGACTACGTCCGCCTCCTGGACGAGGTCGCACCCTCGCAGCCCATCATCAGCCTGTTCGGCGGCGAGCCGCTGCTGTATCCCGACATCCTGCCGCTCATCCGGGAGATCAAGGGACGCGGCCTGACGTGCTCCATCATCACGAACGGCTGGCGGCTCGAGGAGATGGCCCGCGACCTGGTCGAGGTCGGCATCGACTCGATCATGGTCTCCATCGACGGCCCCCCCGACGTTCACGACCGAATCCGGGGGCAGGCCGGCAGTTTTGCGCGCGCTGCGGCCGGCGTGAGGGCCCTGGCCCGCGTGCGCGACGACCTCGGGTCGGCCGTGCCGATGCTTCTCGCGATCCTGCCGATCACCGAGTTGAACCTCGAGGACGTCGCGCCGGCGCTGGAAGCCCTCCAGAAGCTCCCGCTCGACACGGTCAACGTCGGGCTTCGCTGGTTCGTGTCGAAGGACACCGGCGCGGCGTACGAGAAGGTGATGGCCGAGACCTTCGGCGTCTCGGGCAGCTCCTGGAAGGGATTCGAGTTCGACGGCGAGGACTTCGCGGTCACGAAGGGGCGTCAGCTGACCCAGCTCGCGAATCTCCTGAAGGGTCTTCGCCGCCGGCGGTTTCTCGACTCAGCGCGAGGCCGCCCCTGGATTGCGTTCGTGCCCGACGTGCCCGCGGCAAGCCTGCCCGACTACTTCGCCGACGCGAGCAAGACCTTCGGCCACGACCTCTGCCCCGTGGCCTGGTACTTCGCGCAGATCGAGCCCGACGGCGATGTCTGCTTCTGCGGAGATTTTCCCGACTACGTCATCGGCAACGTGAGGAAGACGTCGTTCCGGGAAGTCTGGAACGGGGAGCGCGCCCGGCTCTTTCGCGAGAAGCTCGCGAAAGAGCCGCTCCCGATCTGCAGCCGATGTTGCGGAAACTGGGTTTATGGCGCGTGGACGCGCCCGCTGGACTCCGGCCGCTCCGCGCCCGCCCCTTCCGAATCGCTCCCGTCCTTCCAGAACCGGTAAAAGTTGAACCACTGCGTCGGATGGGCGCGTACGACGCCCTCCAGATCGGCGGCCACGCGGCTCATGATGCGGCGCGCGTCCTCCTCGGCGGAGAGCGAATCGTCGGCGGCAAGCGGCGCACCCCAGACGTTGAAGTACGAGCCGTCGGGGTTGCGCAGAAAGAAACCCGGAAGGATCTCGCATTTGCAGAAGCGAGCGAGGAGGGCCGGCGAGCGCAGAAAAGGCGTGGGGCGGCCGAAGTAGGAGACGACCACCTGGTCTTCCGGATAGGCGCGGTCGACCAGCAGCGCCACGGCCCGTTTCGCCTCCACCGCCGTGCGCACCCGGAACGCGGTGGCCATCGAGGAGCCGATGTCGATCGACTCGACGCCGAGGCGGGCCCTCAGGCTCAGGCGCATTTGCTCGACGTCCGGGTCGAGCTCCGGCTGGCCGACGACCGCCGGCGTCAACTCGTGGCCGCGCAGAGTCACGGCGCCCATCTCCCAGTTTCCGACGTGCCCGGTCACGAGGAGAAAGCCCCGCCCGTTCCTGCGGACCCTGGCCAGCATGGCGGCGTCCGCGTCGAACGACGTGATCCTCGGGACGAAGGCCTCGCTCCGCAGCCGCCAGACGTCGATCACCGACTTGCCGTACTCGTAGAACAGCCGACGCGCCAGGCGGCGCGCGGCGGGCTCCGAAACGCCGAGCGCGATGCGGAAGTTCGCGCGGATGCTCCCGAGCGTTTCGCGCATGAGAATCATCGCAAGGCTGTTCACGACGAGCGAGATGCCGTGGAGGACCGTCAGAGGCAGCCAGCGGGTGCCGGCCTTGAGCCCCTCGTACACGAAGCGGTTGGACAAGCCGTGCGTGACCCATTTCCTGCGGCCGCGCGGCGCATCCTGAGCGAGCTCGGTCGGACCGGCCCCCGACGTCTCTGGCTTCCGCATCGTCCCGCCCGTCAAGTCTGCGGAGACTCCCGGTAGCGCGTCAGCAGCCAGACGACCAGGATGGCCACGCCCGCGCCGACGAAGAACGTTCGCGCGGGCGAGTCAAGGCCCGCGCCGAGCATGCGCGGCATGGCGAGCACGAGGACGACGCCGACGACGAGTTCGACCGCGCCATGGACCGGGAACGGGATCACCTTGACGAGACCGAGCGGAAAGCGCGTGAGAAGCGTCATCAGGAGATGGACGGCCGCGAGCCCCCAGGCGACGGCCGCCACGTAACCGCCGAGCCCGAAGAAGAATGGCGCGAGAAGAAAGACGCCCACGGTGACGAGATCGAGAAACCCATGGAGACGCGCGTCCAGAAGATTCATGAGGGGATTATCGCCCGCGGCAGAGGCGCCGTTGGCCGGAGATCGGGAGTCCGAGAGCCGACTCGATGCAGGGACGAGTTGCCTGCGCTCTGCCGGAGCAATCGGGCACGGCGCTTGCGTGCCTTCGGACGACGCCGCCCTGGTCACTGCACTCTGCAGCGGGCGACGAGGCTGTGGGACGACGCTGCAAAGGAGAGGTCGATATGAAGGGCTTCGTAAAGGACATCGAGGGTCTCGCCGTCAAGAATCTCGAGTTTCGAGAGGTGCTGTACACGGCCAAGCATTGCCAGCTCGTCGTCATGGCCCTGAAGCCGAAGGAGGAAATAGGGGCGGAAGTCCACAAGCTCGACCAGTTCTTCCGCGTCGAGGACGGGACCGGTGAGGCGGTTCTCGACGGGGTTCGAACGGCCATCCGCGCGGGCTTCGCGGTCGTCGTTCCCGCCGGGACGAATCACAACATCATCAATACCGGGAACGTCCCACTGAAACTCTACACGCTCTATGCGCCCCCGAATCACCGGGACGGCGTCGTCCACCATACGCGCGCCGAGGCCGAGGCCGACAACGAACACTTCGACGGCAGGACGACGGAGTAGGGCGTCGAAGCCGGGCCGAGCCATGAGAGTCCTGCTCGTCGAGGACGACCGCGAGCTGGCTGAAGTCACGGGGATGCTACTCGGACGCGAGCGATGAGATTTTGATTGGACACGACGGCGCCAGCGCCGTCCAGATGGCCCTGGATTTCCATCCTGACGTAGTCCTGTTGGATCTCCGCCTGGAATAAAATGTGAGGGATGAAGTTCTCCGCGTACGGAAAGTCTGACGTCGGCCTTCGCCGCACGAACAACGAGGATGGATTTGTCATCCGTGACCTGACGCGGGAGACGGCGTTCGAGCCTGCGGCTGTCGTCGGGCAACCCGTGGGCGCACGTGGAGTGTTGTTCGCGGTCTGCGACGGGATCGGAGGGCACCACGCGGGCGAGATCGCAAGCTCTCTGGCCCTCGAGACCCTCGAGACGGAGATGCAGCGGCTCTCCGGCGCGTGCCCCCGCCCCGAGCTCTTCAAGAAGGCGGTGGAGGTCGTGAACCAGCGGGTCTGGGCCGAGGCGTCTCTTCACCCGAAACTGTCGGGAATGGGGACCACGCTCACTGCCGCGGTGATCTGCCAGCAGCGTGTCCTCATCGCACACGTCGGAGATTCGCGGGCTTACTTCGTCCGAGGCGGCCGTGTCGAGCAGGTCACTAAAGACCAGTCGATCGCCGGGCAGCTCGTCGCATCCGGGGCCATGACAGAAGAGCAGGTGCGGCAGACTCCGTTCCGCCACGTTCTTCTGCAGGCCATCGGCACGAAGGAGAAGGTGGAGATCGCTCTCGACGGGATCGACCTCGTCCCCGGAGATTCGCTCCTTCTCTGCAGCGACGGATTGAGCGGAAAGGTCGCCATTGCGGACCTGGCCGGGTGCCTTGCGGGAGACGACCTGAAGGTCTGCGGAGACGCTCTGGTGGCTCTCGCCAACGAGCGCGGCGGCGAGGACAACATCACCGTCGTCATCGTCCGCGTCGCCTGACCCGGGGCAGGTCCCGGGCGGCACGGATCGTGCTTCATGACCTCCCGAAACTGGGGCTGTCTGAACGCCACGGGAGGGAATTTGAGAGGGACTTCGAAGCGCCGGCGATCACATACAGGGTCCGTCCTGAAGGGGATCGGGTTCTCCACGATCGCCCTCGGCCTCCTCCTCGGCTTCGCGGAGCGAACGAATCAGGCCCGCGCCCAGAGCGGCTCGCTCCGCGCGGTTTCCGGAGCAGGTCCGCAGGAGGTTTCGCGACGGGTCGTTCGCGTCAGTTCGCGAAACCCGAATGCCCAGTCTCCCCCGGGCTGCAACGAGACGGCCCTGAAGCTCCTCGTGAACCAGAGCCCGACGGGATTCGTCGCGAACGGATCGACCGAAACGTACACGCTCACGATGTCGAATTTGAGCACCAACCCGCCGACGACGATCGCGTGTGACGCCGACGCGATCACGATCACTTTCTTCTGTCCGAGGGCGGACGGAACGCCGGACGTCGCAAATCCGATCCTGGTCGCGTCGGGCTTTTCGCTGGCATCCGAAACGACTCACACCTTCGCTTCGATCGGGTGCCTGATCAACGTGAATAGTGGCGTGACGACCGCGACAGCCAGGGTGGACTTCAACGGCACGGTGCACGCGTCGCCGCTCTTCGACGACACGGTTTCCGGCAGCAAGACGCTCACGGTCGCGGTTCTCATCCCCACGCCGACCTCGACGCCGACGGCCACTCTGACTCCGACGAACACGCCGACCTCGACGAACACTCCGACCTCGACGACCACGCCGACGTCGACGACCACGCCGACCTCGACCGACACCGTGACGCCGACCGTGACGCCCACCGTGACGCCCACCGCCACCCCCACCGTGACGCCGAGCGTGACGCCGACCGTGACGCCCACGAGCACGGCCACTCAGACTCCGACAGCCACTCTGACTCCCACGAACACGCCGACTTCGACGAATACGCAGACCTCTACAGCGATCCCGACGCCGACGAACACGCCCACGAACACGCCCACGAATAC
>JBDTTJ010000231.1:0-5588 GCA_039930645.1 Acidobacteriota bacterium | reverse complement strand
AGGATCTCCGCGTCGTCGGGCCGGGTGGGATCCAGCGGCGACTCGAACAGGCGCGTGAAGACCCAGTCCACGCCGACCTCGGCCACGGGGCGCCCGTCGCCCCCCCGCACGAGAGTCGCTGCGGTGACGATCTTCCCGGACTGCGCGAACAGATCGTCGTAGACGGCGGACCACGCGACCGGAGCGGGGCCCTCCGGCGCCGGAGCGGAGGCCAGCGCGCGCGTGTCTTCGGATGGGAACGTGAAATCCGGCTCGACCACGTTCGCCCCGCCCACCCGTACCGGCCGTCCGGGCACCGCGCGCATGACGCCCGACGCCGTCCGCACGGCGATCGCCGAGACGTCGACGGGCCCGAGGCCGAGGCCGACGAACGGCGCTTCGAGACGGCGGGTCGCGGCGAGGTCGCGGCGCGCCTGGGCGGTCAGCCCGGCCCTGCGGCTCACCATCGCGACGCTGACGCCGGGGCGCGCCGACCGGAGGGGGCCGCCCGGCTCGTCCACGAGCTCCTCCGCGGGCCGGTCGGCATCGGGCCCCGCCTCGAGGGCGCGGGCCGTCTCCACGCCAGCCCGGCGGACGATCGTCTCGAGTTTGCGGGCAAAGTCGCCGATCGCCCGCACGGCATCGTCGGCCTCTTCGCGGAGGGCCCGCACCTCCTGCCGGTGGGCGTCGGCGAGGAGCGTCTCGAGGAGCTGCTTCTCTCGGCGGTCGGTCTCGCGGTCGACGAGGAGCCAGTAGACGAGCGCGGGCAGCACCGCCACGGGGAGGAGGTACAGAACGAGCCGCGCGCCGAGCGACCGGCGGGGGCTCCACGCCCCACGGGCTTCCTCCGGCGCCACCTCGCGGACGGGCAGGGCCCCCGAGTCGTCGATTTCCGGCGCCTCCACGTTCACCCGAGAAGGTTAACGCTACTCGTAGCGGAGGGCCTCGATGGGATCCAGGCGGCTCGCCTTGAGAGCCGGATAGAACCCGAACGTGATCCCGACGACGGCCGAGAACGCGAACGCGAGCCCGACGGCGGTCGGCTCGAGTGCGACGGGCCAGCCCGCGACCTTCGCGACGAAGCGCTGGATCCCGAGCCCGAGGCCGATCCCCACGGTTCCGCCCGCGAGCGAGAGCGCGACGGCCTCCACGAGGAACTGGGCGCGGATGTCTCCGCCCTTGGCGCCGATGGCCATTCGGACGCCGATCTCGCGCGTCCGTTCCGTCACCGAGACGAGCATGATGTTCATGATCCCGATCCCGCCGACGAGGAGCGAGACTCCCGCGATCGACCAGAGAAGCGTCGACATCGTCCGGCTCTGCGCCTCGGCCTGCGCGAGCATCTCGGTCTGGGTGCGCATCATGAAGTCGTCGTCCTGCCCCGCCGCCTTGTTGATGCGATGGCGCTGCCGGAGGAGAGCCGTGATCTCGTCCTGAGCGATCGTGACCTGCTCGTTCGACGCCGCCGACGCGAGGATCGCGCCGACCGCCGTCGTGCCCATGAGCTTCTTGCGCACCGTCTCGTAGGGCGCGATCACGATGTCGTCCTGGTCCTGTCCCATCATCGAGCCGCCCTTGGACTCGAGGACGCCCGTGACGCGGAACGGGATGTTCTTGATCCGGATCATTTTGCCGACCGGGTCCTCGTCGCCGAACAGGTTCGTCGCGACGGTCTTGCCGAGCACGGCGACCTTCGACGAGGAGCGGTTGTCCTGGTCCGTGAAGAACTGTCCGGTCGCCACGTTCCACGAGCGGATGAGCGGCCAGTCGACCTCACCGCCCTGAATGGAGGTGGACCAGTTCTGATTCCCGTAGATGACCTGCGCCACGGTGCGGATCGTCGCGGAGACGTAGGCCACCGACCCGACCTCTCTCCGGATCGCGTCCACGTCGTCCTGCGAGAGCTTCGAGTTGCTCCCCGAGCCCGAACGGGCGCCGGAGGACGTCGTCGTGCCGGGGTAGATCATGAGGAAGTTCGTCCCGAGGGACTTCAGCTGGTTCTCCGTCTGGAGGCGGGCGCCCTCGCCGATCCCGATCGTCGCGATGACGCAGGCGACGCCGATGATGATGCCGAGGGCCGTGAGGAGGGATCGCAGCTTGTTGCGCGTGAGCGCGCGGAAGGCGACCTTCAGGATGTTTCCGGACTTCTTCATGCGGGTTTCCCTCCGACGGCGACGGCGCGCTTGCGGTCCGTCACCGAGACGTCGCTCAACACCTTGCCGTCGCGGAACGTGACGATGCGCCGGGCGAACTGCGCGATGTCGGGCTCGTGCGTGATGAGGACGACGGTTTTCCCCTCGTCGTTCAGCGCCTGGAAGATCGCCATGACCTCCTCGGAAGTCCGCGAGTCGAGGTTGCCGGTCGGCTCGTCCGCGAGGAGGATCGCGGGCTCGTTCACGAGGCTTCGCGCGATGGCGACGCGCTGCTGCTGCCCTCCCGAGAGCTGCGCGGACGTGTGGTCCCAGCGGTCCTTGAGGCCCACGCGCTCGAGACAACGCATCGCCTGCGCGCGCGACGCCTCGTCCGTGAGCTTCGACTTCTTCGAGTAGAGCAGCGGAAGCTCCACGTTCTCGAGCGCCGACGTGCGCGACAGAAGGTTGAAGTTCTGGAAGACGAAGCCGATCTTGTCGTTCCGGATCCCGGCGCGTGCGTCGCGGCCGAGGGACGACACGTCGACGCCCTCGAGGACGTAACGGCCGCCCGTCGGCCGGTCGAGGCAGCCGACGATGTTCATGAACGTCGACTTGCCCGAGCCCGACGGGCCCATGACCGCGAGGAACTCTCCGGGCTCGACCCTGATCGTCACGCCGTCGAGGGCGCGCACCTCGGTGTCGCCCATCTGGTAGACGCGCGTGAGGTTCTCGAGCTCGATGACGGGATGCGCCACGGCCGGCCGCCCGCTCAGAAGGGCCGCCGCCCGCCGCCGCCCGCCGGGCTGCCCCCGCCGGGGGCCGAAGCGGCGCGTGCGGTCGCGAGACCGAGGATGATTTCGTCGCCTTCCTTGAGATCCGCGCTCTCGATGGCCGTCATGTTGCCGTCCGTGATGAGCGTCCTGACCGTGACGGCCTTGAGCTTGCCCTTGCCATTCGGAACCTCGACGTAGAGCGTGCCGGAACGCGAGGCCGCAGGACGGCCGGACCCGCCGGACCCGCCGGACCACCCGCCGCGGCCTCCGCCGCCGCCCGGTCCCCCACGGCCCCCGGCGCCGCGGCTCCCGGCCTGGGGCGCGCCCGTTTCGGGAGCGGGGGCCGCCGTGCCCGCCGAGGAAGACGCGGGGGCCGGTCGTGCCGAAGAGGCCGCGCCCGCGGCGGCGCCCTTGGCCTTGTCGGCGCCCGCGACGTCCGCCGGATCGGGCCGGAAGCGCAGCGCGGCGTTCGGAACGCGCAACACGTCGCGGCGCGCGTCGACAGGGATCTGGACGTTCGCCGTCATCCCGGGCTTGAGCTTCAGGTCCTGGTTCGGCACGTCGAGCATGACGGGATAAGTCACGACGTTCTGGACCGTTTGCGGGGAGAGCCGGATCTGCGAGACGGAGCCCTTGAACGCCTGTTCGGGAAACGCGTCCACGGAGAAGCTCGCGACCTGCTCGACCCGCACGCGGCCGACGTCGGCCTCGTCGATGTTCGTGAGGACCTGCATCTTCGTGAGGTCCTGCGCGATCGTGAAGATGACGGGCGCCTGGAAGGAGGCCGCGACCGTCTGGCCGGCGTCGTACTGGCGGTCCACGACGACGCCGTCGATCGGCGAAAGGATCTTCGCGTAGGAGAGGTTCGTGAGCGACTGCTTGAGCGAGGCCTCGCTCTGCGCGACGGCCGCGGCCGCCGCGTCGCGGTTCGTCTGGGCCGCGTCGAGCTCGGACTGCGCGAGGAGCTGCTGCTTCGCGAGGTTCTTCGAACGCGTCAGGGAGAGCTCCGTGTTGCGCAACTCCACCTTCGACTTCTCGAGGTCGGCTCGCCTCTGGTCCACGGTCTGCTGGAACGGGGTCGGGTCGAGCTCGGCCAGGAGCTGGCCCTTCTTCACCGTCGAATTGAAGTCGACGTAGAGCTTCGCGATGATGCCGGAAACCTGGCTGCCGACCTTTACCGTCGTGACGGCCGACAGGCTGCCCGTGGCCGTCACGGTCGAGACGACGTCGCCCTTGTCGAGCTTCGCTTTCCGGTACTTCGGCTCCGCGGAGCCCTTGCGGGAGACGACGAACCATGCCCCCCCCGCGATCACGACGACGGCCGCGAGCACGGCCAGGATTCTGTTCTTCATGCTGTCCTCAAACGGCGTTGGACGCCGGAAATCACAAGGGGGTTGACCCGAGCGCTCAGAAGGATGCCGCCAGACCCAGCTGGAACGCCTTGACGGTGCGCGATCCGGCGAGCGTCGTGAGGCGCCTCGCACTGTACTCGATCGAAGCCGCAATGCCCTTCACGGGAACCCAGACGGCCCCGGGCATGTGGATCTCTTCGACAGCCTCGGCTCCGAGGTAGTGCCAGCGCGACCAGGTGTATCGCCAGGTCACGGACGGGAATTCGGCCTTGAAGCCCGCGAGGGCCGAGCGGGAGTCGTCGTAGCCGTACCGGCACGGGGCTCCGGGCGAGCAGGGCCGGCCCGAACTCCGCCAGAAGCCCTCCACGAAGAGAGAAAGCGGCCCGAACGCGACCGTGAGGTCGGCCGCGAAGTCGCTCCTCCGGAATTCGTCCGAGCCGCCCTTCGGAACGAGCCGCGCGGTCGCGGCCGAGACGCCGGGCCTGACCCACCAGAGAACCTTGCTCAACGTGTACGAGGTCCGGGCGGAAAAGCCGTCGCGCAGGACCCGGGTCGGATCGGACTCGACGTCGCGCCCCTCCTCCTCCCAGCCCACGTGGTCGTTCTCGCCGATGAAGGCCGCGGACCACCCGAGCGTGTCGAGGCCCCAGCGCGCCTCGCCATCCAGCTGCGCGCCCCACCCCGGGTTGCGCGTGACGCCGTTCAGCGAGAAGAGGGTTCCCGGGAACGTCTCGTCGGGAAGGCCGACGAGCGGCGCGACCTTGCCGACCCGGACGCCGCCCGCGGGGGTCCGCACCGCCATCCAGCCCTCCTCGAGCCAGAAGCTGCCGGCAAAATAAGGCCGGAAGGTCCCCTCCGTCGCGCGGGCCTCGGCGTGCACCGAGAAGGCGCCTCGGGTCCAGTCCGTCGTCACGCCGGCCCAGTAGAGCTCGGCGACGCGCGTCGCGCGGTTCTCGAGCGGCTCGTGGTCGTGGAGCACGGCCTCGAAGCGGAACTTCGGGAGGGACGCGCCGTCCTTCGTGGGGTCATCCGCGGCCGCGGAGGCCGCCGGGAGACCGAGAAGGCCGGCCGCGAGCGCGGCGAGGAGGAGACCTTTCAAGACAGCCGGGTATATTACGGGGCCCGCGAGCGGCGGGATTGCCTGGAGGTCCCATTTCCTTCGAACTCGAGATCCCCGCACACGTCGAACGCCTCGCGAACGGCCTGACCGTCGTCGTCTCGCCCCAGCGCGGCATCCCCCTCGTCACGGTCGACGTCACGTACGACGTCGGCAGCCGCGTCGAGCTTCCCGGCCGGACGGGCTTCGCCCACCTCTTCGAGCACCTCATGTTCGAGGGCTCCGAGAACGTCGG
>JBDTTJ010000230.1:0-5636 GCA_039930645.1 Acidobacteriota bacterium | reverse complement strand
GGTACGGGAACGCCCAGAGGCCCGTCCACGCGAGCGCCCATTTCTGCGCCTCGATCTGCCGCCGGTCGAACGCGCCGTGCTCGGGCTGGCGATAGAGCCGGATCGCGACCTTGTGGAAACCGGCGAGCAGATCGGCCTCGGTCCGCCCGAGCGTCTTCGCCGCGAGCGCGAGCTCGGACGCGGGGATGTCCTTCGCCGGGTCGAAGACGTCCTCGACGACGACGTAGCGCGGGTCGGCGGTGAAGGCGACGTTGTGGACGGCCTTCTGCTCGAACGTGAGCGTCTTCTTCCCTCCGTCCTTCTTCTCGGAGACGAGGGCGCCGGCCGAGCCGACGACGAACTTCTCGGGGAGCGTGATCGCGACGCGCCAATCGCCCCAGTCCGCGTAGAACTCGGAGTTCGCGTGGTACTGATGGCAGTTCCAGCCGGGTTCGGTCCGGCGGCGCCGGCCCTTGGCCTCGTAGACGCCGATCTGCGGGAACCACTGCCCGAAGAAGAAAAAGTCGCGGACGAAACCCGCGCGGGCGAAGACCTTCGGGACTTTCGCCTTCCAGGCGATCGCGAGGGTCGCGGTCTCGCCGGGCGCCACGGGGCGGGGAAGCGGGACGACGAGGACGGTCCGGTCGTCCGGGTTGCCGTCGTCCGGGCTGTCGAAACGGGCGCCCTTCATCAACTCGGCCCCGTCCCACTTCATCGACGTGACGTCCGTGTAGCCCCAGCCCTTGCCCGTGTCGGCCTTGTCGCCGCGCAGCCGGCCGCCCGACTCCTTGAAGAACGTGGAGCGGTCGTTGCGGAACGCGTTCCAGTAGAGGTGGAACCGCAGCTCGCCGACCGGGCCGTCGGAAGGGTTCGTCCACTTCAGAGTCTCGGATCCCTCGACGAGCTTCGTCTCCGGATCGAGAGACACCTTGATGTCGTAGTCGACGATCTTCCGCGGCGCCTCGAGCGCGGCGGCTGGAAGAGCGAGCACGAGCGTCGTGGCGGCGACGAACACGAGGTGTTTCATGGTCGCCGGGGATTCTAGCCCTGCGATAGAGTCCTCCGATGCGCGCGGGCGATCTCGTCTCTCTCACCGGTGGGACGGGATTCGTGGGAAGCCACGTCGCGGACGCGCTGCTCGCGGCCGGGTATCGCGTGCGCGCGCTCGTGCGGCGCCCGGACGACGTCGCGTGGCTGAAGGGCACCGGCGTCGACCTCGTGAAGGGCGACGTCCGCGACGCGGCGACACTGCCGGCTCTCGTCGAAGGCGCGGCCGCCGTCGTCCACGTGGCGGGGAAGACCTCGGCCCGCAGCGAGGCCGAGTACCTGGCCTCGAACGCCGCGGGGACGGCGAACGTCGCTGCCGCGGCGCGCGCGCACGCCCCGGCCGCGCACGTGGTCATGGTGTCGTCCCAGGCGGCCGGCGGGCCGAGCCGCGGCGGTCTGCCCGTGACGCATTCCAGCGCGCCGGGTCCCGTCTCCGCGTACGGCCGCTCCAAACTCGCGGGCGAGGAAGCGCTCCGGCGCGCGGGCGCCCCGTTCACGATCCTCCGGCCGTGCGCCGTCTACGGGCCGAGGGAGACCGCGATCCGAGATCTTTTCGCGGCGGCCTCGAAGGGCCTCGTCCCGGTGCTCGCCGGGGGGAGGCCCCGGATCCACATGGTCTACGGCCCGGACGTCGCGGCGGCGGTGAAAGGGGCTCTCGACCGCGGGCCTCGAGGGGAGACGTTCTACGTCGCGCATCCCGAGGTTCTCGACTACGCCTCCATCGCGGAGACCCTGGCCGGATTGCCCTCCCGCCGGCCGTTCCGGCTGCCCGTCCCGGCGGCCATAATCCGTGGCGCAGGTCACCTCGTGGGAGCGTTCTCGGCCTTCGCGAAGGGCGCGCCCGTCTTCAACTCGGAGAAGGCCGGCGAGATGCTGCAGGACGCGTGGCTGTGCGACGTCTCCGACGCGCAAGTTGCTCTTGGACAGCCGTTTCGCACTGACTTCGCGACCGGGTCGCGATTGACATGGGAGTGGTATCTCGAGCGGGGCTGGCTCGTGGACCGCGGTGGTAAAATCCGCGCGAGGGAGACCAGATGACACAGCCACGTTCGGCGCGGCCTCAGGCCGCAGAGGGTGAAACGATGTCCGCGAGGACGCGCGGGGGTTCCGCCGCGTCCGCGAACCGTTCAATCTTCGAAAAATGCCGGACGTACACCGCTCCGGACGACCTCCGGGCGGCGGGCCTCTTCACGTTCTTCCGCGTGATCGAATCCGGCCAGGACCCGGTCGTGATGATGGGCGGCCGCGAGATGGTCATGCTCGGGTCGAACAACTATCTCGGACTGACCTCGCACCCCAAGATCAAGGAGGCCGCGATCGCGGCGGTGCGGAAGTACGGCGCGGGCTGCGCCGGCAGCCGCCTTCTGAACGGCACGCTCGACATCCACGTCCAGCTCGAGGAGCGCCTCGCGGCGTTCATGAAGAAGCCCGCGTGCGTCACGTTCTCGACCGGCTTCCTCGTGAACCTCGGGGTCCTGTCGTCTCTCGCGGGCAAGGGCGATACGATCTACCTGGACCGCCAGGACCACGCGTGCATCTTCGACGGGGCGCGCCTCGCGGTCGGCGCCGACATCAAGAAGTTCAAGCACAACGACCCGGCCGACCTCCAGCGGCTCCTCGCGATCGGCGGGGACCGCAGCGGCGGCAAGATGCTCGTCATCGACGGCGTCTTCTCGATGGAGGGCGACATCGCGCCGCTGCCCGAGTACGCAGACGTCTGCGACGACTACGACATGGCGCTCATGGTGGACGACGCGCACGGCGTCGGCGTCCTCGGAAAGCACGGCCGCGGCACCGCCGAGCACTTCGGCATCGAGGACCGGACGGATATCATCATGGGGACGTTCTCGAAATCCCTCGCGACCGTCGGTGGATTCGTCGTGGGCGAGCCGGACGTGATCAAGTTCATCAAGCACCGGGCGCGGGCGCTCATGTTCACGGCGGCGCCGCCGCCCGCGTCCGTCGCGGCCGTCCTCGCCGCTCTCGACATCATCGAGAGCGAGCCCGAGCGCCGCGACCGCCTCTGGGAGAACACGCGGTTCATGCTCACGGCCCTCCGCGCGATCGGATTCGACTGTGGCGAATCCTCGACTCCCGTCATTCCCGTCGTCGTCGGACCGGACATGGTCGCCTTCAAGATGGCGAAGATGCTCGAGAACGAGGGCGTCTTCGTGAACGCCGTCGTGAGCCCGGCGTCGCCTCCCGGGCGCGCGATCATCCGGACGTCCTACATGGCGACGCACACGAAGGCGCACCTGACGCGCGCCGTCGAGGCGTTCCACAAGGTCGGGAAAGAGCTCGGGCTGGTTTCGTAGGCGTGGCCGCGGTCGAGATCGTCCCTGTCGGGTCCTCGGGGGACCTCAAGGCGTTTGTGGGCCTCCCGTTCCGCCTCTACGCGGCCGACAAAGACTGGGCGGCGCCGCTCAAGAGCGACGTCCGGTGGATGCTCGGCCTCGCGAAGAACCCCTTCTGGAAGCACGCGAAGAGGGAGATGTTCCTGGCGCGGAGGGATGGGCGGGTCGTCGGACGCATCGCCGCGATCGTCGACGACGAGCACAACAGGGTCCACGGGGAGAAGATCGGATTCTTCGGATTCTTCGAATGCGAAGAGGATCGGGACGCCGCGGTCGCGCTGTTCCGCGCGGCCGAGGCGTGGGTGCGCGGCGTGCTACCCGAGGCCTCGCACCTTCGCGGCCCGGTCAACCCTTCGATGAACGATGAGGTCGGTGCGCTCGTCCCTTCGGAAAGCGAACCGGGAATCCCGTTCCTGATGATGACCTACAACCCGGCGTACACCCTCGACCTTTTCGCCGCGGCCGGGTACGCGAAGGTCAAGGACGTCGTCGCGATCCTCGCGCCGGCGGACGGCCGGTCGCTGGGGCGCCTCGAGCGGATCGCCGACGCGGTGAGGCGGCGCGAGAAGGGCCGGGCCGTCGTCCGCACGATCCGGATGGACCGCTTCGCGGAGGAGCTCTCGATCGTCAAGGAGATCTACAACAGGGCCTGGGAGAAGAACTGGGGCTTCGTCCCGATGACGTCGGAGGAGATCGACGCCATGGCGAAGAAGCTGAAGCCCCTCATTCATCCGCCCTGGGTCATGTTCGTCGAGCTGGACGGCAAGCCGGTCGCGTTCTACCTGGCCCTGCCCGACTACAACCTCGTGTTGAACAAGCTCGGCGGGTCGCTGTTCCCCTTCGGCTGGCTGAAGTTCCTCTTCCTTAAAAAGAAGATCAACCGCTGCCGGACGCTGGCTCTCGGCATCCTGCCCGAGTACCGCCGGCGCGGGTTCGACTCGCTCCTCTACTCCGAGGCCGTGAAGGAAGCGGTCCGGCTGAAATACGACACGGCCGAGTTCTCCTGGATGCTCGAGGACAACCTCGAGATCCTCAAGCCGCTCGAGGTCTTCGGCGGCCGGATCTACCGCCGCTACCGGATCGTCGAGCGGAGCCTCGGCTGATCAGACGGCCGTATTCGACCCTGGGTCAAATCGGCCGCGGCAGATTTTGACACTGGTAGAATAATGCCGTACCGTGGCCGCGTGGCCGCGCCCCGCTACCTCGTCCCGCAGGTGGAGAAGGACCTTCGCCGGAAGATGGTCTTCGTGTCCGGTCCGCGGCAGGTCGGAAAGACGACGATGGCCCGTGGTCTGGCGGGCGCGAAGAAGGGATACCTGAGCTGGGACGTCGCGGCGGACCGGGAGAAGATCCTGCGCGGACAGCTTCCGCCCGCGCCGCTCTGGGTCTTCGACGAGATCCACAAGTACCGGTCGTGGCGGAACTTCCTGAAGGGCGTCTTCGACGGCCGGCGACCGTCCCAGCGGATCCTCGTGACGGGCAGCGCCCGCCTGGACTTTTACCGTCACGGCGGCGATTCCCTGCAGGGCCGTTACCATCTGCTTCGGCTCCATCCGCTCTCGGTTGCCGAGCTGAAGCTGAAGACGGCGGGGGAGCTCCGGAGCCTTCTGACCCTTGGCGGCTTTCCGGAGCCCTGGTTCGGCGGCTCCGAGGTCGAGGCGCGGCGGTGGTCGCGGGAGTACCGGGACCGCCTCGTGCGCGAGGACGTCGCGGGTCTCGAGCGCGTTCAGGACCTCGGGAACATCGAGCTTCTCGCCCTGCGTCTCCCCGAGCTCGTGGGTGCGCCGCTCTCTGTCAACGCGTTGCGCGAGGACCTGCAAGTCGCGCACAAGACCGTCGCGAACTGGCTTCGAATCCTCGAACGCCTCTACGCGATCTTCCGTCTCGCTCCCTTCGGGGCGCCGCGCCTTCGAGCCGTCAAGAAAGAACAAAAGCACTATCAGTTCGACTGGACGCTCGTCCCCGACTCCGGCGCGCGATTCGAGAACCTCGTGGCTTCGCATCTCCTGAAGTGGGTGCACTTCGAACAGGACGCGAAGGGGCGCGACCTCGAGCTTCGATACTTTCGCGACCGGGACGGCAGAGAAGTGGATTTCGTGGTCACCGAAAAGGGCGCCCCGCTGCTCTTCGTCGAGGCGAAGTCGGCCGATGCCGACATCTCCTCGAGTCTGCGCTCCTTGAAGGCGCTCTTTCCGAAGGCCGAGGCCTGGCAGATCTCGGCGGCCGGCACGAAGGACTACGTGAGCCCCGCGGGCA
>JBDTTJ010000229.1:0-5641 GCA_039930645.1 Acidobacteriota bacterium | reverse complement strand
ACGAGGCGCTCGCCGTCCTCCGTGAATCCGACGATGGACGGCGTCGTGCGGGCGCCCTCGCGGTTGGGAACGACCTGGGGCGAGCCCACCTCCACCACGGCGACGCAGGAGTTCGTGGTGCCGAGGTCGATCCCGAGAACCTTAGCCAAGAGCGGCCTCCTTCGCGGTCCCGTTCTCCTTGCCCGGCGCTCCGGCGACCTTGACGCGCGCGGGCCTCAGGAGGCGTTCGTTCAGCAAATAGCCCCGCTGGAACACCTCGAGGACGGTGCCCGGGACCGTGTCGGTCGTCTCTTCCTTCACGACGGCCTCGTGGACGTTCGGGTCGAACGGCAACCCGAGCGCCGGCACTTCGACGAGGCCGTACTTGCGCAGGGACTCACCGAGCTGACGGGCGATCATGTCGATGCCCGCCTGGAAGTCCTCGCTCGAAGCGTCGCCGCGGTGCGCGAGCGCGCGCTCGAAGTTGTCGAGGACGCCGAGCAGGTCGTGGAACGTGTCGGCCAGGGCGAACTTGAAGTAGTCCGCCTTGTCTTTCTCGGTGCGGCGCTTGAGGTTGTCGAAGTCCGCCGACTTGCGCAGGAGCGCCTCGCGCAGGCGGCCCGCCTCTTCCTCGGCGCGGATCGCGCGCTCCTTCGTGCCGCCGAGCTCGTCGTGGGCGCGGCGCGCGCGGTCGATCGCGGCCGCCAGCTCGGCCTCGATCGTCGCGATGCGCGGATCGGACTGCGGCGCCGGCGGCGGCTCGGGAGGCGCCTCCGGGACGCGGGTCGCCGCGGACTCGTCGAGCTTCTGGCGCTGGCGCTCCTCGACGGCCTCGATCGCGCGCTCGGCCTCCTCGAGGGCCTTCGCGACGGCGTCGCGGCTCTCGGTTTCGAGGAAGATGATCCCGTCGTCCTCGTCGCGCCTCTTGCGTCCGGTCACGCGGCGCCCTCCGTGAGCCGGTGGCTCACGTAGCGGCCGAGCTCCTCGACGAGGGGCACCACGCGTTCGTACTCCATCCGGCGCGGGCCGACGACGCCGAGCGCTCCGAGAACGCGGTCGCCCTTGCGATACGGCACGGTGACCACGGCCGTCTGCGTCTCGCCCGTGAAGACGCTGTCCGAGCCGATCACGACCCGGGCCCCGCTGAAGGACAGGCAGTCCGTCAGGAGGTTCACGAGCCGGGCCTTCTCCTCGAACGCGCGGAACATCCGCCTGAGCGCTTCGACGTCGCCACGGAACTCGGGCTTCTCGAGCAGCGACTCGGTGCCGTCGACGAAGACGGCGTCGCCCTCGGGGCGGCCTTCCGCGAAGGCGCGCCTCCCGAGCTCGAGGGTGCGGGCGAGCGCGTGGTCCATCCGAACCTTCTCCGCGGCGAGGGCGTCGAGCAGGAGGGCGCGGATCTCGTCGAGCGTCTTCCCCGCGTAGTCCACCGTCAGGCGGCGCGAGATCGCGTCGAGCTCGGTCTGCGCGAAGTCGTCGCGCGTCTCGATCAGGCGGCTCTCCACGAGGCCGGCGTCGGAGACCTCGGCCACGAGGATCTTGCGATCGCTCAGACGCGTGAAATGGACCGAGTCGAGGACGAAGCGCGCGGACGCGGGCGCCGCCACGACCCCGACCTCTCCCGTGAGCCGGAAAAGGACGCGGGACGTCGCCTGGAAGAAGCGGTCCGTCTCGAAGGGCTCGGGGGCCAGCTCCTCGGCGATCCGGGCGCGCTCCTCCGCGCTCGGGAGGCGCGTCGTCATGAGCTCCCGCACGAACGCACGGTACCCGAGGTCCGTCGGGACGCGCCCGGCCGAGACGTGGGGGTGCGTGAGGAACCCGAGATCCTCGAGGTCGGCCATCGCATTGCGCAGCGAGGCTGACGAAAGGCCGAACTTCCCGCCCTTCGTGAGCTGGCGCGACGACACGGGAACCGCGCTTTCGATGTACGCGACGATCACCGACGCGAGCACCTCGCGGGATCGTGCGTCCAACCCCTTGAATTCACTACTCATATGCGGCGAGTTGCGCCTCCGAGACAGCCCTCAGGCTCCGAGAACCGTGCAGGCGGATGATAACAAACGGGCAAGCTCCCCACAGCAGCGCCGCGCGTCCCGTTTCGTGACGCTCCGCGTGGAGCGTCAAGGGCGCGCGGTGTAAGATTGAGAGTGCTTCGCACAGGAGGTTTGGCGGAGACTCGATGGTTTTTTTCAACTACGCCACGATGCAGATGGCCGCCAAGATCGTGTACTACGGTCCCGGCCTCTGCGGGAAGACGACGAACCTCCACGTGATCTACGGGCGCACGGCGCCCACGTCGCGCGGGGAGATGGTCTGCCTCGAGACTGAGACGGACCGGACTCTGTTCTTCGACCTGCTCCCGCTCGACGTCGGCGTGATCGGCGGGTTCAAGACCCGCCTGCAGCTCTACACGGTTCCAGGCCAGGTCTTCTACAACACGACCCGCAAGCTCGTCCTCAAGGGCGTCGACGGCATCGTCTTCGTCGCCGACTCGCAGCGACCGATGCGGGACCCGAACGTCGAGAGCCTCAAGAACCTCCGCGAGAACCTCGCCGAGATCGGCCTCACGCTCGAGAGCATTCCCCGCGTCTTGCAGTACAACAAGCGCGACCTTCCGAACATCCTCTCGATCGACGAGCTGAACGAGTCGCTCAACCCGGACGGGTCGGTCGAGGGATACGAGGCCTCCGCGACGAACGGAACGGGGGTTTTCGAGACGCTCAAGGGCATCTCGAAGCTCACCCTGCGCTCCCTCAAGGGCCGCATGACCGTCGAACAGCGCCGTCCCACCGTCGTCGTGTCGGGCGAGACGCCGGCGCCCATCCCGGCCGCGGCGCTGCACGCCGGGGCCCTCAGCGCGCGCACCTCCGGGATCACGGCCGCCATCGAGTCGCTCGGGGAAGCGGGCGGCGCCGGCGAGCCGGCCGCCGAGGTCCGCAATCCGTACGACTCCACGATCTCCCGCTTGCAGCGGCTCCAGTCGCTTCACCGCCAGGGAGTCGACCTACACGCGGCGAGCGCGTCGGGCGCGAGCCTCGCGGCCCTCACCCCTCCCGCCACCGCCATGCCGGGGACCGACGGCGGCCCGCAGGACGCCCCGTTCGAAGCCGCTAACCTGCCGCCCGCGGAAGATCCCGGGGCCGAAGTGAGCTTCGCCGAGATCCAGCCGCCGCCGGACGATCCGCCGCCCGACTCCTCGGTCAAGCACGTCCGCGTGCGTACGAACGTCGACATTCTCTCGGAGCTCGAGAAGCTGCGGAAGATCGCGACGCAAAGGCCGGCGTCGCCCGCCCACAAGACCAGGAGCGCCGCGGACGTCTCGCTGGATGATCTGCTCGGCTCCTCGCGCAACCACAAGAAAGACGTCGCGCAGAGTTTCGAGGTCCTCGTTCCGCGCGACGCCCTCGCGAGGAGCCGGCGCGTGACCGTGGCCCTGCGCTTCGGCGACGACGCAGGCGCCGCGATCGGCCCCGAGAAGCGCTTCGACGTCGAGTTCGCCGCCTCGCAGGACCTCCAGAAGCTCCTGCTCTCACTCAAGTTCAACGTGCGCCCCGAATGAAGGGCGCGCGTCTTCTCGCCGTCCTCGGGGCGCTCGTGGCGGCAGGCTGCGCGTCCGCGCCGGCCGGTGAGCAGGCCGCATCGCCGGCTCCCCCTTCGCCGGACGCCGTCGCATTCGCGGCCCGGACCCAGTCGACGGACCTCTTTTACCGCGGCAAGGCCCTCGCCCTTGCGGGCGACGCCGATTGCGCGCGTGAAGCATTCCGCGACGCGCTCGAAACCTTCCGCGCGGCGGCCCGCCCCGGCAACGGGTCCGACACCGCCTTCGCCGGCGAGCTGTGGGAAAGCGTCGCCGCCTACCGTCCCGCCCTCGACGCCGCCGCCCGCAGCGCCGAACCGGAGCGCGCGCCGGCGGAGGACCCTCGCGACAGCCTCGTCGCCGCGGCGCCGACGGCGAGCCCGGAGGAGTTCGAGAAGGCGAGGCGAGAGATCGCCGCCGTCTCCCCGGGCGCCTCGTTCGACATCCCGATCGTCGTGAACGAGCAGGTGCTGCGCGCGGTCGCGTTCTACCAGTTCCGCATCCCGCTCGGCTTCGCCACGGCTCTCAAGCGCAGCGGCCGCTACCTCGACCTCATGCGCGGCATCCTGAAGGAAGAGGGCGTCCCCGAGGACCTCGTCTACGTCGCGATGGTCGAGTCCGCGTTCAAGCACCAGGCGCACTCGCGCGCCGCGGCGCACGGATTCTGGCAGTTCATCGAAGGCACCGGCCGCCGCTACGGCCTCCATCGCACGCGCGAATACGACGAGCGCAGCGACGCCGTGAAGTCGACGCGGGCCGCGGCCGCGTACTTCCGCGACCTGTACGAAATGTTCGGCGACTGGCACCTCGCGATGGCGGCGTACGACGCCGGCGAGGGCCGGATCCTGAAGGGCCTTCAACGGACCGGGGCCCGCGATTTCTGGGGCCTCGCGCAAGGCAACACGCTGCGCCGCGAGACGCGCGACTACGTTCCGTTCGTTCTTGCGACCGCACTCATGGCCAAGGACCCGGCGCGCTTCGGGTTCGACGTCGTGCCGGACCCGCCGCTCGAGTGGGACACCGTGACCATCACGAAGCCGGTGGACCTCGGGCGCGTGGCCGCGGCCCTCGGCGCGACGCTTCCGGAGCTCCAGCTGCTCAACAGCGAGCTCCGGACTCGCTCGACGCCGCACGGCGTCCCATCGTACGACCTCCGGGTCCCGCCGGGCACCGTGGCGCTCGTCGTCGCCCGGCTGCCCGGCCTTCCGACCGCGCCCGAGGTCGCCGAAAAACGCATCACGGTGAAGAAAGGCGAGACGCTGGCGAGGGTCGCCGCGCGCGCGCGCGTCTCCGTCGGCGAGCTGTGCGACTGGAACGACATCCCGCGCACCGCGAAGCTCCAGAAGGGGACGGTCCTCGTCGTCCCGTCGCGCCCGAAGAATCACCCGAAGGAGCAGCTCGCCGCGAAGTCCGCGAACCCGCAGGGAGAGATCCGCCGAGTCCCAACACCCGCGTCCGCGATCACGCGCGCGTCGGACGTCGGCCCGTTCACGGCGGCGCCTGCCGCGGCGACCCCGGCCTCCCCTTCGGCCGCCGCCGCGGCGCTCCCCGCGCGCGTCGACATCCCGGCGGAAGGATTCGCCGAAGCGCGGGCCGTCCCCGCCAGCAGCGCCGCGGCCCGAAAGGTCAAGCACACGGTCAAGCCCGGCGAAACGCTCTACTCTCTCGCGGCGAGGTACGGGACGACGATCGAGGCGATCCTGCGCGAGAACCGCATGCGCTCGGCCCAGTCGCTCCGCGCGGGCCAGACGCTGACCCTCACGCTCGCCGTCCTGAACTGACCGGAGCGCTCCCATGACGGTCGCTCGGGCGCATTCCGCGACGGTCGTTGGCCTCGACGGGATCCCGGTCGTCGTCGAGTGCGCGATCGGCGCCGGCCTGCCGGGGCTGACGATCGTGGGCCTGCCCGACGCCGCCGTGAAGGAGAGCCGCGAGCGCATCCGCTCGGCTCTCCGCCACGTCGGCTTGCCCGCTCCTCCGAAGAACGTCGTCGTGAACCTCGCCCCGGCCGACCTTCCGAAATCGGGAACCGCGCTGGACCTCGCCGTCGCCCTCGCCATCCTCGCCGCGAACGGCGACGTCCCG
>JBDTTJ010000228.1:0-5657 GCA_039930645.1 Acidobacteriota bacterium | reverse complement strand
AGGTCGAGAAGCGGATCGCCGAGCGTCGCCATCTCCCAGTCGAGCACGGCGACGATCCGCGTCGGGTCCCCGGCGTCGAGGACGAGGTTGTCGTACTTGAAGTCGTTGTGGACGAGCGCGGGGCGCGCGGCGGCTGGAATGCGCCGGGCGAGCCACGCGGCGGCGACGTCGAGCGCCGGGACGTCCTCCGTCTTCGCGCGGATCCAGCGCCCGGTCCAGCCAGCGACCTGCCGGACGGCGTAACCCTCGGGCTTTCCGAGGGCCGCGAGAGGGTTCGAGGAGACGTCGAGGGCGTGGAGCTCGGAAAGAGAGTCGACGAACGCCTCGGACAGCGCCCTCATCCGCGGCGGCGGGAGGTCGACGCCGGACGGTGGCCGCCTGTCCCGCAGGATCGTTCCCCTCACGCGCTCCATCAGGTAGAAGGGCGCGCCGATGACCCCGGCGTCTTCGCAGAACGCGAGGACCTTCGGAGCCTTCGAATAGAGGGGAGCGAGGGCGGACAGAACGTCGAATTCGCGGCGCATGTCGTGGGCGGTCTTCACCTCCACGCCGCGCGGCGCGCGGCGCAGGACCATCTCGCGCCCGCCGACCGCCACAAGGTAGGTCAGGTTCGAGTGGCCGGCGCCGAACTGCGAAACAGAGATGGCCGAAGCACCGCCGGTCGCCGGAATCGCACGTGCCATGAAGTCGGCGAGGGCACCTTCATCGAAAGAATCTTCTCTTCGGACCTCCTGCGGCGCGTCGGTCTCGCTCATCCGCGAGCGGGGAGCCCGAACCGCCTGAGGGTGTGCCGCCCGATGAAGGAGAGGTGGACCTCGTCGGGGCCGTCGTAGATGCGCGCGGCGCGCTCGTGCGCGTACCAGAACGCCAGAGGCGTGTCGTCCGTCATCCCGAGGCCGCCGAGGGCCTGCAGGGCGCGGTCGAGGACGCGCTGGAGGGCGCGAGCTCCCGTCACTTTCACGAGCGAGATCTCCTCGCGCGCCGCCTTGGCGCCCTCCTTCTCGAGGAGCCAGGCGGCGTGGAGGACGACGAGTCGCGCGGCGTGGATGTCGGCGCGGCTCTCCGCCACGGCGGCCTCGACGAGCTGCCGGGTTCCGAGCGGCGTTCCCGGCGCGATCTCGCGCGTGGCGGCGTGGCGGCACATGATCTCGAGGGCGCGCTCGCAGACGCCGATCCAGCGCATCGCGTGGTGGATTCGGCCCGGGCCGAGCCGCTCCTGCGCGAGCGCGAAACCGTCGCCCTCGCCTCCGACGAGGTTCCCGATCGGCACGTGCGCGCCTTCGTAGCCGACCTCCGCGTGGCTCGCCCAGCCGCCTCCGCGGTGCCCCATGACCGAGATGTTCCGGAGGATCGAGAAGCCCGGCGTGTCCGTCGGAACGAGGATCAGGCTCGCGCGCCGGTGGGGCGCCGCGTCGGGATCCGTGACGGCCATGCAGACGGCGAACGCGGCGCCGTCGGCGGACGACGCGAACCACTTGTGGCCGCGGATCACCCAGTCGCCGCCGTCCCGCTTCGCGGTCGTGCCCATCCAAACGGGGTTCGAGCCCGCGAACTCCGGCTCCGTCATCGTGAAGCAGCTGCGGATCTCGCCCGCGACGAGCGGACGCAGCCAGCGCTCCTTCTGGGCGTCCGTGCCGTGCCCGAGGAGAAGCTCCATGTTGCCGACGTCGGGCGCCTGCACGTTGAACGCGTAGTGCCCGAGCGGGGAGCGGCCCAGCTCCTCGCTCATGTGCGCGAACTCGACGAGCGAGAGGCCGGCGCCGCCCCAGGCCGCGGGAAGGTGCGCCGCGAAAAGGCCCGTGCCGCGCGCCCGGCGGCGGACGGCTTCGAGCGCGGGGGCCACGGAGTGCCAGCCCTCGTTCAGGAACTTCGGCTCGAGCGGAACGACTTCCTTCTCGACGAAGTCGCGCACGAGTTGACGGAGGTTTTTCACGTTTTCGGGCTCGGAAAAGTCCACGGATCCTCCGGTCGACGGCGTGTTTCGTTGTATTCTGACTCCGGCCGACTTCCAGGCCGGAAAGGCCTCATGTCGGTACTTCCGCAGATCATCCAGGGCGGCATGGGCGCCGGCGTCTCGAACTGGTCGCTCGCGAACGCGGTTTCGCGTCTCGGCCAGCTCGGCGTCGTCTCGGGCACGGCGCTCGACGTGATTCTCGCGCGGCGCCTGCAGGACGGCGACGCGGGGGGACACATGCGCCGCGCGATGGCCGCCTTTCCGTTCCCCGGGATGGCGGCCCGGGTCCTCGCGAAGTACTTCGTCGAGGGCGGTCGGCCCGAGGGCTCGCCTTACAGGCCGATCCCGATGTACGCCCGCACCGGGTCGGCGCGCGAGCTCGTGGAGCTGTGCATCGTCGCGAACTTCGTCGAGGTCTTCCTCGCCCGCGAGGGCCACGACGGGCCGGTCGGGATCAACTACCTCGAGAAGATCCAGCTGCCCGTGCTGCCCTCGGTTTACGGCGCGATGCTGGCGGGCGTCGCGGCCGTCCTGATGGGCGCCGGGATTCCGATCCGCGTTCCGGGCATCCTCGACCATTTCGTCCTGCATGAGGCGGCCGAGTATCCGCTCGCCATCACGGGCTCCGTCGAGGGGGACGACACCCTCATGCGCTTCAATCCTTCCGACTGGATCGAGGGCGTGCCCCCCGCGCTGAGGCGGCCGCTCTTCCTTCCGATCATCGCGTCGAACACGCTCGCCCTGACGCTTCACCGCAAGGCGAACGGCAGGGTCGACGGCTTCATCATCGAAGGACCGACGGCGGGCGGCCACAACGCGCCGCCGCGCGGAAAGCCGGCGCTCTCGGCGGCGGGCGAGCCTGTGTACGGCGATCGCGACGTTGTGGACCTCGCGAAGATGCGCGAGCTGGGGCTGCCGTTCTGGCTGGCGGGCGGGCGTGGCACGGCCGAGGGCCTGCGGGACGCTCTCGCGAGCGGAGCTGAGGGCGTCCAGGTCGGAACCGCGTTCGCGTACTGCGACGAGTCGGGCCTCGACACCGCGACGAAGGCGCGCGTTCTCGCACTCGCGCGGACGGGCGGCGCCCACGTCTTCACGGATCCCGTCGCGTCGCCCACGGGCTTCCCGTTCAAGGTCGTCCAGCTCGAGGGCACGATGTCGTCCGAGGCCGAGTACCTGGCGCGCATGCGGATCTGCGACCTCGGGTACCTGCGCGAGCCGTACCGCAAGGAGGACGGCGCGACGGGCTACCGCTGCGCGTCCGAACCCGTGGCCCAGTACGTCGCCAAGGGCGGCGGGGAAGAGAATGCGCAGGGCCGCAAGTGCCTGTGCAACGCGCTCATGGCCGACATCGGCCTCCCGCAGACGCGCGGCGGCCTCGCCGAGAAGACGCTCGTGACGTCGGGCGACGACGTCGCCGACGTGGCCCGCTTTCTCCGGCCCGGCGCGACGTCCTACAGCGCGGCGGACGTCGTGGTGCGGCTGCTCGAGACGACCTCGTAGCCGTTCACGCCTTCGCGCGCCGGTACGGGGCCGGCCACTCGATCTCCGCGCCGAGCTCCTTCGCCGCGTGAAGGGGCCAGTAGGGGTCGCGCAGGAACGCCCGCGCCATGACGATCGCGTCGGCCTTGCCGTCCGCAAGGATTTCCTCGGCCTGTTTCGGCTCCGTGATCATTCCGACGGCTGCCGTGGGGATCCCCGCCTCGCGCCGGATCGCCTCTGCGAACGGGACCTGGTAGCCGGGCCCGACGGCGACCTTCGCATGGGGAACGAGGCCGCCGCTCGAGCAGTCGACGAGGTCGACACCCAGCTCCCTCAGGCAGCTCGAGAAGACGATCGACTGGGCGAGATCCCAGCCTCCGTCTGCCCAGTCGGTCGCCGAGATGCGCACGAAGACGGGCCGGTCAGCGGGAAAGGCGGCCCGCACGGCGCCGACGACGCGCAACGGAAAGCGCATTCGGCTTTCGAGTGCGCCGCCGAATCCGTCCGTCCGCCGGTTGGAGAGCGGGGACAGGAACTCGTGCAGGAGGTAGCCGTGCGCGGCGTGGACCTCCACGACGCCGAAACCCGCGTCCACGGCGCGGCGCGCGGCAGCGGCGAACTCGTCCGTCACGCGGTCCATGTCGGCGGGCGCCATCGCGCACGGCGCCGGATACCCGGCGTCGAACGGAATCGCGCTCGGGGCGAGCGTCGTCCACGCGCCGTCGCCGGCCGCGAGCACACCCCCGCCCTTCCAGGGCACGTGCGTCGACGCTTTGCGTCCCGCGTGTGCGAGCTGGATGGCGGGCACGGCGCCCTGAGCCGAGACGAAGGCGGCGATGCGGCGGAAGGCGTCCACCTGCGCGCCGTTCCAGAGCCCCGTGTCTCCCGGCGAGATGCGGCCCTCGGGCGAGACGCCCGTCGCCTCGGCGATCACGAGCGCGGCGCCGCCCACCGCGCGGCTGCCGAGGTGCACGAGGTGCCAGTCGTTCGGCACGCCGTCCCCGGCGGAATACATGCACATGGGCGAGACGAAGATCCGGTTCCGGAACGTGACGTCGCGAAGGCGGAGGGGCTCGAAGAGGAGGGCCATCCGGTTCAGCCGCCCGCCGACGCCGGAGCGTCGACGGCCGTGACGCCGGCGTGCCGCCGGCGCTCGATCCAGCCCTTCAGCCGGTCCATGTACACGTAGAACACCGGCGTGACGTACAGCGTGATCATCTGGGAGAAGAGAAGGCCGCCGACGACGGCGAGGCCGAGCGGCCGGCGGGATTCGGCGCCTGCGCCGAGCCCGAGCGCGATCGGGAGCGTGCCCATGAGCGCCGCCATCGTCGTCATCATGATCGGCCTGAACCGGACGACGCAGGCCTCGTAGATCGCCTCCTGGGCGCCTTTGCCCGCACGCCGCGCCTCGACGGCGAAGTCGACCATCATGATTCCGTTCTTCTTCACGAGGCCGACGAGCAGGATCACCCCGACGAAGGCGTAGATCGACAGCTCCGTCTTGAAGATGAGGAGCGTCAGGAGTGCGCCGAAGCCGGCGAATGGGAGCGCGGAGAGGATCGTGATCGGATGGAAGAAGTCCTCGTAGAGAATGCCGAGGACCATGTAGATCACGAGGATCGCGACGAGAAGGAGGAGCCCAAGCCCCTTCTGCGAGGATTCGAAGGCCTGCGCGGTGCCCTGGAAGCTCGTTTGGACGGACGCGGGCAGCGTCGCGCGAGCGATCTTGTTGATCTCGGCGACGGCGTCGCCGAGCGAGACGCCCGGCGCGAGGTTGAACGAGAGCGTGACGGCGGGCAGCTGGCCCGCGTGGTTCACGGCGAGCGGGCCGACCGTCCGCTCGAGGTGGGTGATCGCCGAGAGCGGGACGAGTCCGCCCTTCTTGGAGCGCACGTAGAGGAGCTGGAACGCGGAGGGGTCGCGCTGGAACTCCGGGAGGAGCTCCATGATGACCTGGTACTGGTTGTTCGGCGCGTAGATCGTGGAGATCTGTCGCGAGCCGTAGGCCGAGTAGAGCGCGTTCTCGATGGACTCCGGCGTCACGCCGAGAGCCGACGCGCGATCGCGGTCGATCGTGAGGTACGCCGTGGGATTCCGGAGCTGGAGGTCGCTGTTGAGGTCCTGCAGGCCCCTCACCCCGCGCAGCTTCTCCTCGAGCGCCGGCGCCGACGCGTAGAGGTCCTTCGTGTCCGAGGCCTGCAGTGTGAACTGGTACTGCGCGCGC
>JBDTTJ010000227.1:0-5727 GCA_039930645.1 Acidobacteriota bacterium | reverse complement strand
AGTGGTTGTTGTTCCACGACGGGACGGGGTAGATCGCGCCGTCGCCCGGCTCGAGAAGCGTGCGGTACGTCCCGTAGAGGAGCGGACGGGCGCCGGCCGCGATCACGACGGACTCGACGGGGTAAGTGAGCCCCAGATCGCGGGCGTAGAGCTTCACGACCTCTTCGCGCAGGGGAAGGATCCCCTCGGCCGGGGGATAGTTGGTCTGGCCCGTCTCGAGCGCCTCGCGCGTCGCGGCGAGCAGACCTTCCGGAATCGGAAACTGGCGCGAGTCGAAGTCGCCGATCGTGAGGTTGCAGACGGGGCGGCCCGTGGCCTGAAGCGCGCGGATCTCGCCCGCGATGCGAAGAATCTCGGAGCCCACGACGCCGCGGGCGAGAGGGGAGAGGCCCGCGTCGGCCTTCTCCGCCGACTGAAAATAGGGGGTGACGTCCACCGCCGCCGAGTCTATGTGACTCTGCCGCGTAAAGTACTTGACGAACGCGGTTCGGGGAGGGAGGATCGCAGCCGATGTCGGCGAAGCGGGCGGTCGACTTGAAGGATCGGGCGGGGGAGGACCTCCGCTTCATCCGGGACGCGATGGGGCGTGGCGCGGCGTTCACGTGCGTCCCGGGCAAGGGCGGCGTCGCGATGGGCGCCGTGGGCCTCGCCGCGGCGGCGCTCGCGGCGGGGACCTCTTCGACCCGCGAGTGGCTCGCGGTCTGGACCGGCGCCGGCGTTCTCGCGTTCGGGATCGGCGTTTTCGCGATCCTGCGAAAGGCCGCCCGGGCGGACCACCGGCCCGCCGGCTCGGCCGCGCGCCGCTTCGCGCTCGGGCTCCTTCCGCCGCTCGTCGCGGGCGCCGCCCTCACGGCCGCGCTCTCGTCGGCGGGCGCGTACGCCGTCCTGCCGGCTGTTTGGCTCCTGCTCTACGGCTGCGCGGTCGTCGGCGCGGGCGTCCACTCCGTTCCGGTCGTGCCTGCGTTCGGCCTCGCGCTCCTCGGGCTGGGGCTCCTCGCGCTCGTCTTGCCGGAGAGGGGAGATGTCCTCCTCGGACTCGGTTTCGGGGCGGGCCACGTCCTGACGGGCCTCGTCGTCGCGCGGAGGCACGGTGGTTAGCGCCGCGCGGCCGCGCGTGGCGGCGTCGGTCCGAACGAGGAGGGCCGCGCCCGTCCCCTCCGAGGCCATGCGCCTCGACCGCGTCATCCACGAGCGGTTCCGCCTCGGGATCGTGAGCGCTCTCGCGGGCACAGGGTCTCTCACGTTCACGGAGCTCAAGGCGATTCTCGGCGCGACGGACGGCAACCTGTCGGTCCACGCCCGGAAGCTCGAGGAGGCCGGTTACGTCTCGTGCACCAAGGGCTACGACGGCCGCGTGCCGCGGACGGAGTTCCGGCTGACCGAGGACGGGCGCCGGGCGCTCAAGCGCTACCTCGACCATCTCGAAGCGCTGATCGACGCGGCGCGGAAGCGCTGAAGAACCGGGAGTTCCATGAAGGTGAAGATTCAACCGATACTTTGTAGCGCAAAGTAGAATCGAGGGAGAATTCCATGCCGTTTACGAACTTCCCGCTCGTCCCCGCCCCTCTCGCGGTTCTCGCATTCCTCGGGGCGGCCGGCCTCACCGTGACGCTCCTCGCGGGCGCGGGAGTCGCGGCACTCGCCCACCGCTCCCCGCTCGCCCGGAAGCTCTTTGCCGTAGGGATCGCCGTCTTCACTTTCTATGGAATTCTTCTCGGTGTCCTCGGCGCCGCGACCCGCGAGAGGACCGTTCCTCCCGGTGGCGAGAAGTTCTTCTGCGAGATCGACTGCCACATCGGGTACTCCGTGACCGGCGTCCGCGATGCGGCGGAGGCGGGCGTCCGGCGGGTCGTCGTCACGGCTCGGGCACGGTTCGACGAGACGACGATTTCGGCGCGGCGCGGGAACGCGCCTTTGACCCCCAACCCCAGGGCGGCGGCGCTCGTGGATTCGGGAGGCCGCCGTTTCCCGGTCGACGCGGCAGGGCTCGCTGCGCTGAACGCCCCGCTGACGCCCGGCTCGTCGAACACGGCCGACCTCGTCTTCGGGGTCCCGGCGGACGCGGAGAATCTGAGGCTCTCACTCGTGGAGTCCGAGGGGCCCGTGAGGGTCCTCCTCGGACACGAGCGGGCGCCCTTCGCGGGCGAGACGCTCCTCGCCCTCAAGTGACCCTGCGCGCCTGTTAATCTCCGCGGCCTATGCGCTGGTCCCAGTCGTTTCTCGTGACCCTCCGGGAGGTGCCCGGCGACGCCGAGGTCGTCTCCCATCAGCTGCTCTACCGCGCGGGCTTCATCCAGAAGCTCGCCGCCGGCATCTACTCGTACACGCCGTTCGGCTTCCGGTCGCTCAAGAAGATGACCGAGATCGTGCGCGAGGAGATGGACGCGACCGGCGCGCAGGAAGTCGACCTCCCGATCCTCCAGCCGAAGGAGCTCTGGGTCGAGTCCGGCCGCTGGGACCGCTACCAGAACGAGGGCATCCTCTTTCACCTCAAGGATCGCAAGGACGGCGAGTTCGCGCTCGCGCCCACGGCCGAGGAGGCCGTCACGGACATGGTCCGGCGCTCCGTGACGTCCTGGCGGCAGCTGCCGTTCAACCTCTACCAGATCCGCACGAAGTTCCGCGACGAGATCCGCCCGCGCTTCGGCCTCCTGCGCGGGCGCGAGTTCCTCATGAAGGACGCGTACTCCTTCGACCTCGACCAGAAGGGTCTCGACGCCCACTACGTGAAGATGGACTCCGCGTACCGGAAGATCTTCGACCGCTGCGGCCTCGAGTTCGCGGTCGTGCAGGCCGATTCGGGCGCCATCGGCGGCTCGGCTTCCGAGGAGTTCATGGTCGTGGCCGACACGGGCGAGGACGCGCTCGTCTTCGCGGAAGCCGGCGACTACGGCGCGAACATCGAGAAGGCCGTGACGGCGCCCCTTCCCGAGCCGTGGGCGGGGGAAGAGGCGAAGCCGTTCGGCGAGGCGAACGCGCCGACGCCGGGGATCACGACGACGGAAGGACAGGCGCAGCACCTCGGGACAACGCCGGAACGAATCGTCAACACGATGATCTATGAGGCGGTAGGAGCAGACGGCAAGGCGTGGCTCGCGGCCGTCCTGATCCGGGGCGACCTTACGATCAACGAGATCAAGCTCCCGACGGCGATCGGCGCGCTCCACGTGAAGCTGGCTTCGGAGGAGATTCTTCGAAAGGTAACAGGGACGCGCCCCGGCTTCGTCGGGCCGCTCGCTCTTCTTCCTTTCGCAGAAAATCCCGTTTTCGTCTTCGTCGACCGCTCTCTCGAGCACGGACGAAACCTCTGGTGCGGGGCGAACCAGGAGGGGCTGCATCATTCCGGAGTCGACATCAAGCGCGATGTGACGGGAATTCCTTCGTTCAAGGGCGTCGTCGAAGTCGCGACCGCCCGCGACGGCGACCCCTCGCCGGCCCCCAAGGGCGGCACGCTCCGCATCAAGCGCGGCATCGAGGTCGGACACATCTTCAAGCTCGGGACGAAGTACTCCGAGGCGATGAAGTGCGAGGTCGCCGATCAGGCGCAGAAGATGGTTCCGCTCGCGATGGGGTGCTACGGGCTCGGGCTCGGCCGCACGGTCGCGGCCGCCATCGAGCAGCACCACGACGAGCACGGGATCGTCTGGCCCGTCCCCCTCGCGCCGTACGCGTGCGTCGTCGCAGCCCTGCAACGCGACTCGGACGTCCTCGCCGCGGCGGACAAGATCTACGAAGAGCTGAAGGCCGCGGGCGTCGAGGTCTTCTACGACGACCGCGACGAGCGGCCGGGCGTGAAGTTCAAGGACATCGACCTCATCGGCTTTCCGGTGCGCGTCGTCGTGGGCGGCAAGTCGCTCGCGAAGGGCGTCGTCGAGGTCTCGACGCGGCGCGAGAAGCAGGCGCAGGGCATCGCGCTCGCGGATGTCGTCGGCGTCGTGAAGAAGACGCTCGCCGCGGGCGCGAAGACGCTGGTCGTGTAGGACCACGGGAGCGGCCGTGGCGCTGGACGAAACCCGCCTGACCGAGCACGTCTCGGTGTTCACGCACGGCGGCGAGACTCTCCTCGAGAGCTACGGCGCGAACGCGACGGTCTTCTTCGGGAAGGGCGCGGTCGTCGTCGTGGACCCGTTCGTCGCGCCGCGGCAGGCGGCGGCGCTCGGCGCGCGGATCGCGGATCGCACGCCGGACCCGGTCACGCACGTCGTCCTCACGCACCACCACACGGATCACGCGCTCGGGGCGTCCTTCTTCGCCTCCCTTGGCGCGGACGTCATCGCGCACGAGGCCGCCGCACGGCGGATGGCCCTCGAGCACGCCGGACTGATCGCCGAGCGGCGGCGAGACCCGGCGCTCGGAGGGCTCTTCGACGGCGCCGAGCCGCACGCGCCGAAGCGGCTGGTTCGGGACTCCCTCGCGTTCGAGGCCGGCGGAATCCGGTTCGACGTGTTCCACCCGGGGCACGCGCACACGCCCGGCGATCTCTGCGTGTACGTGCCCACGCTCGGCGTCCTCGTCTCGGGCGACCTCGTGTCCACGGGGTATCACCCGAACCTCGAGGACGCCGACGTCGCCGGCTGGCGGGCCGCGCTCGCACGCCTGCACGGCATCCCGTACTGGATGCTCGTGCCGGGCCACGGGCCCGCCGGCGGGCGCGAGGCCGTCGAGGAGCAGATCGCGTACTTCGACGCGGCCGAACGGACCGTGAGGGAGGCCTCGGAGTTCGGATTCGACCCCGTCGCGGCCCTCAAGGCCGCGTTTCCCGAGCGGCTGCTGACGGCCGTCCTGCCGGACGCGGTCCAGGCGCTTTCCGCGCGCTGAAACCGCGCGTCCCTTGATGCGCCCGCATCATCGGGGGCCGCGTAATGCGGGACTAAGATTCATCGCCCGGTTCAGGAAGAAAGGAAAACAGCGCGTGAGCTTCACCAAACAGGACGCCCTCGACTACCACTCGACGGGCCGCAAAGGAAAACTCGAGGTCATCCCCTCCAAACCCTGTGCGACCGCCCGCGACCTTTCGCTCGCCTACACGCCCGGCGTCGCCGAGCCGTGTCTCGAAATCGCCCGGGACCCCGAACTCGTCTACGAGTACACAGGCAAGGGCAACCTCGTCGCCGTCATCTCGAACGGCACCGCCGTCCTCGGCCTTGGGGACATCGGCGCCGCCGCCGGCAAGCCGGTCATGGAGGGCAAGGGGGTCCTGTTCAAGAGGTTCGCGGACGTCGACGTGTTCGACATCGAGGTGGACGAGCACGACCCCGACAAGCTCATCGAGTGCGTCGCCCGCCTCGAGCCCACGTTCGGCGGGATCAACCTCGAGGACATCAAGGCGCCGGAGTGCTTCTACATCGAGGAGCAGCTCAAGAAGCGCATGGGAATCCCGGTCTTCCACGACGACCAGCACGGAACCGCGATCATCTCGGCCGCCGCGTTCCTGAACGCGCTCGAGATCGCCGGCAAGAAGATCGAGAACGTGAAAGTCGTCTTCGCGGGCGCCGGCGCCGCCGCGGTCGCGTGCGCGAACCTCTACATCACGTACGGCGTGAAGCTCGAGAACATCCTCATGGTTGACCGCACCGGCGTCATCTGGAAGGGCCGGACGGAGAACATGAACCCGTACAAGGAGCGCTTCGCGCGCGACACGAAGAAGCGCACGGTCACGGAGGCCCTCGACGGAGCCGACGCGTTCATCGGCGTCTCGGCCGCGAAGCTCATCAACGGCGACATGAT
>JBDTTJ010000226.1:0-5771 GCA_039930645.1 Acidobacteriota bacterium | reverse complement strand
TCCGAGAGCATACGCATTCGGCCTCCCGCCGATATCATCCGTCCGTGCCCGCCGACAACAGGAGCCGGTCGCGCGCCTTCGGCCGCGAGGCGCTCGTCTTTCTCGCGTTCCTCGCGCTGACGGTCGCGATGACGTGGCCCTGGGCGAAGCACCTGCGCGACCACGCGTCCGACGCCGGGGACCCGTACCTGAACTCGTGGATCCTCTGGTGGGACTTCCACCAGACGTTCCACGCGCCCCTCCACCTCTTCGACGGCAACGTCTTCTTCCCCTACAAGCTCAGCCTCGCGTTCAGCGAACACAACTACGGCCTCGCGCTGCCGCTCTTCCCGCTGTTCGCACTGGGTCTCAGGCCGCTCACGGCCCAGGGAATTCTCACGCTGCTCGGCTTCGCGTTCTCGGGTTACGGGGCGTTCCGGCTCGGGCGGACGCTGACCGGATCCACGGGCGCCGCGTGGGTCGCGGGCGTCGCGTTCGCGTTCGTGCCGTACCGGTTCGGACAGCTGCCCCACGTGAACTACCTCTTCGCGGGCTGGATCCCGATCCTCTTCGAGGCGCTGGTCCTCTTCGTACGCGAAAGGTCCCCGCGGCGCGCGGCCTGGCTCGGCGCCGCGTTCTTCCTGAACGGGCTCGCGGTCATCCACTGGCTCGTGCTGACGCTCGTTCCTCTCGGCGCGGTCGCGCTCGTGCTCGCATTCCGCTCCGGCGCTGACCGGGACCGCGCCGGCTGGAAGAGGGGGGCGCTGGCCGTCGGGATCGCGGGCGTCGCGCTCCTGCCGTTCCTCCTTCCGTACCAGCGGGCCGCGAAGCTCTATGGCTTCACGCGCGGTATCGAGGAGACGCGCGACTTCTCGGCGGAGCCGCACGACTGGCTGAATGCCGACCCGCGCAACCACCTGTGGCGCGGATTCTCGGAGTTCCCGACGCCCGGGGAACGAGCGCTGTTCCCGGGGCTCCTCCTTCTCGCGCTCCCTCTCGCAGCGCTGCTCCTGACGCCCCGCGGAGACGCGGCGGCCGCCGAAGCCGCGCCCGCCCCCGATCCGCGCGTCCTCTCCGCCCTCGACGCCGTGGCCGTCGTCACGGGCTTCCTCGCGCTCTTCGCGGCGAGCCCCGCCGGCATCCACGTCCGCCTCGCCGGGAAAGAGATCTTCCGCGCGACCGAGCCCTGGCGCGCGCTCGCCGTCTTCCTCGCGGCGCTCGCCGTGCGCTGGTGGCTCGCGTATCCGGCGACGCTTCCGCTCGTGAGGTCGCGAAGCCTGAGGGCGAGCCTCCGCGCGGTCCGCCGCCCGGACGTCATCGTCGTCGGCGCGCTCCTCGCCCTTCTCGGCTTTCTCGGCTCGCTCGGCGTGCGGTTCCCGTTTCACCGCGTTCTCTTCGAGACGATTTCGCTCTTCCGCAGCATCCGCGTCCCCGCGCGCTGGGCGACGATCGCTTACCTCGGCCTCGCGGTCCTCGCCGGGGCCGGCGTCCTCGCGCTGGCAGAAGCCTGGAAGCGCCGCCGCCCCGGCGCGCGCACCGCCCCGGTCTTCGCTCTCGCGTGCCTCGCGTTTCTCCTCGAGGACCGCGCGGCGCCGCTGGACCTCTTCCGCGGCGAGGCCGACCCGGACGAGGTGACGCGCTTCCTCGCGACGACGCCCATGAAGGGCGGGCTCGTCGAGCTGCCGTCCGGCACGCCGGAGCACGGAAACTACCGCGCCGTGCTGCGGGCGGCCGATCACGGGAAGCCCCTCGTGACCGCCGTCTCGGGTTTCTCGTCCCCCATCGTCCGCCGCATCGAGGAGGACGAGCGCAAGGCGCCCATCCCGGACGACCTCCTCGACTTCCTCGAGGGCCTGCCGACGTCGTACGTCCTCGTGCGCGAGTCGTGGCTCGACCCCGCGATGCGGACGACGCACCGGGCGTGGATCGACCGCGCCCTCGTCTCGGGCCGCCTCGTCTTCGTGAAGCGTTTCGACGGCGGCGTCCGCAACGACCTCTTCGCGGTGGCGAAGAACGAGCCTTCGGCCAGGCCGCTCGAGCCACTCCCGTGGACGCCGCCCGCGGGCCTGACGCCCTCCGGCCTCCCGTGGAAGGAGGACGTCGCGCTCACGGGAAGCATCGATGCTCCCGAAGAGGGCGCGACTGTGAAGGGAACCCTCCGCATCCGCGGCTGGGCGCGCATCCCCGGCGAGGACCTCCACGTCACGCTCCTCGTCGACGGAGAACAGCGCTCCCTCGCGTCCGGCAGCCGGACGCCGCGGCCCGACGTCTGCGCCGCCGTGCCCGCGCTTGGCGACTGCTCGCAGGCCGGATACGAGGGGACGTTCGCGTTCCAGCCGGGCGACGCGGGAGCGCACGAGATCGTCGCCCTCTTCCGGACCCGGGACGGCCGCGAGCGCCACTACCCGCCGCGGAAGTTCACCTGGCAAGGCGGCCGGTGAGGCGCGCCCGCGCCGCCGCTGCCGGACTCGCGCTCCTCGTCTGGGTCGTCGCCGCCGTCCCCCGGCAGGCCGACAAGGCCTGGCGCCGCCTCGAATTCGCCCGGATGCACGTACGGGATTCGCTCGCGAAGATCCGGCGCGAGCAGTACGGCCCCGCTTTCCAGGAGGCGATCGAGCGCATCGCGAGCGAGATGCCTCCCGGCGCCGAGTATGGGATCGTCGAAAGCCAGGACCCGGGCTGCAACCCGTATTGGATCCGGTCGGCGCTCGTGCCTCGCACGCCGCGCTCGCTCGGACCGGAATTCGCGCTCCGCACGGACAACCTGAGAATTCTGACGACGGCCGGGCCGCGGGTCTACGTCGTCGGCTGCGCCGGCGGGGCGCCCGCGCTCGTTGGCCCCGGCGCTCCGACGAAGGGAGCGCACCCGTGAGCACGGCGTACCGGGTCTTCGCGGCGCTTGGAGGCGTGGCCCTTCTCGCGGCGCCCGGCTGGGCAATCACTTCTTTCATCCCGTCTCTGCGCCGAAAGCCCGTGCTCCTGCGCTGCGCGTGGTCGTATCTCCTCGGCTGCGCGTTCACGGGCTTCGTGCTCTATGCGCTCAGCCACTGGGGGGGCGTCGAGTTTCGCCGCGGAACGATCCTGGCCGTTCTTCTCCTGCCTCTTGCGGCCGCGGCGTGGGCCCGGCGGAAGGCGCCGCGATCGACGCCGCCCCCGCACTCGTCCTCAGGCCGCGCGGCGCGCGCTGCAGTCGTCGCGGCCGCCGTCTCGGGAGCGTTCGTCTCGGCGGCGGTCCTTGTGGACGCTCTGTCCGGCGTCCAATGCGGGTTCGACGCGCGGATGACGTGGAACGCCCACGCGGGCTTCGTGCGGGCCGCCCGCACCGTGGACGCGCCCGTCCTCCTCGACGGAGGGACTTACCTCCACAACCCGAAGTACCCGCTCCTCCTGCCCGTCCTTCAGGTCGCCATCCAGGAGACGTTCGACACCGACGACGACGAGCGGGTCACGCGGCCCCTCTACGCCTTCTTCCTGCCCGTCCTCTTCCTCGTGGTCTTCGACGTGGCCGAGGCCCGTGCCGGCGCGCTTGCGGCGGCCCTGATCGTCCTCGCGATGACTCTGCTTCCCGGTCTCGCCTTCGAGTGGGACGGCGGCGCGATCACGTCGTACGCGGACATCCCGCTCGGCCTCTTCTGGGGAGGCGGGCTCGTGCTCCTCATGAGCGCCCCGTGGCGGCCGCCCGAGGCGCTCGCAGCCGGCCTTCTCCTCGGCGCGGGCGCGCTCACGAAAACCGAGGGTGTGCTGCTCGGCGCGATCGTCGTCGTCCTCGTCGCGCTGCAGGCGCTGCGCCGCGCGCGGCGAATGAATCGCCTCGGCCCCGTTCGCGCGGCCGCTCTCGCGGCGGCGGTTTTCGCCGCGGCCGCGGCTCTCTGCGTCTCGTGGCGCGCTCAGGTGCCGAACCGCAACTCGGAGACGTGGGACGAGGTGACGGCGGGACAGATCGCCACGGGCGTCGCGCAGCGCCTTCCGGCCGTCCTGCATTTCGTACGGATCGAGATGGCCCGGCCGGAGGTGTGGAGCCGCTTCTGGTGGCTCGCGCCCGCGCTCTTCCTCCTCGGCGCGCGCGCCCTCACGCGTCCGTTCGCGCGCGGCCTCATCGTCGCGTCGGCCGGAGCGCTCGTGGTCTATGCGGCCGCGTACGGCGGCAGCGGCTGGACGCCCGAGCATCTCGTCCATCCGACGTGGAACCGGTTCCTCTCGCAGCTGGCCGTGCCCCTCTATGTCCTCCTCGCGTGCGCGGTCGCCGACGCGTTCGGAAGAAGTCAGCGGGAGCCGCGCATCGGCCGCCCGTAGAGCTTCGTCTTCCCCGCGGCGGCAAGCTGCCTCATGAGCGGCGCCGGTTCCCCCTCGACGAACCACACGGCCCCGTCCTCGGCGCCCGTCGCGCGGCGGTTGCGGCCGAACATGACCGTCCAGTCCTCGTCGACGGCGTAGTCGATGCCGGCGCGCTCGAGCTCGAGGAGGACGCCCGCCGCGGGCACCCAGGGCTCGCCGTCCGCGATGTGGACGAGGGGCTTTCGGATGCCCTCGGCCGCGAGGTGGGACTTCAGCGCAGTCGTGAACGTCGCGACACTCTCCTTCGTCGCGATCGGGATCGGCTGCTGCTCGACGAGGCCGCGTGCGTTCGAGACCGCGCACAGAACCGCCACGACGGCGCAGCCGATCCCGACGGCCCGGCCGCGCCCGCGCTCCTCCAGCGGGCGCGTCGCGACGAGTGCGACGGCCGTCCAACCCGCGAATGACACGGCCGACGCGAACGCGAGCAGGTAGTCGAAGACCTCGCCGACGATCCTGAGGGCCGAGTAGAGCGCTGCCGCGCCGGCCGCGAGCGCCAGCCACGAGAGCGCGGCCGCATCGTCGTCCCGCCGCCGCCGCGCGGCGCCGAGGGCTGCCGGGAGGAGGGCAACGAGGAGGAGCGTGAAGAGGCCTGCGCCGACGTCGCGGTGGTCCGTCGTCGACGGCACGATCGCCGCCGCCAGGGCGATCGGAATCGACCCCAGCTCGTGCGCGAGCGGCCCGAACACCTCCACGAACGTGTGCGACGCGCCGTGCGAGCGGAAAAACCTCCAGAGCAGCGTCAGGTTCCCCGGCTGCGCGGGCGTTCCACGCCACTGTTCGAGGAGCGGCGGCGCCCAGAGCGCCGCGAGCAGGAGCGCCGCGATCAGGACGGGCCGCAGCGCGGCGACGCGCCGCCCGAGGCGTCCCGCGAGGACGAACGCCGCGACGACGATGCACGCGGCGGCCGGCGCGGTTCCGAGGTGCGTCTGGACGAGAAACGTTCCGACGAACGCGAGCGCCGGGAGCCATGCGGCGCCCTGCCGCGCGAGGCCGAGGGCGAGGACGACGAGGAGCGCCAACGGGACGACCACGGCGTGCGGCCCCCACGCGTGCGCGACCCAGCCGGGCCCCATCCGCGCGAGGAGGAGCGCGAGCCCCGCCGCGACGACGAGTCCGTGGCGCGGACCGAGGATCTTCGCCCCGGACCACGCCGCGGCGCCCGTGAAGAGCGTCGTCAGGAGAAGGGCGGCCAGCGAGAGCCCCGCGCTGCGCTGGCCGGTCGCCGCGTAAACGGGGGCCATCAGATAGAGCTGGACGGGCCCGGGGTGGCTGAAGCCGAAGCGCGAGTACGCGCCCGTGAGCTGCGCCCCGTGGAGCGCCCGCCGCTCGGCCATCTCGACGACCGCGCCGTCGTCGTCGACGCTCATCGGGGGCCACGGTTTGGCCAGCGCGAACCACCACGACGGGACGAGCGGCAGCAGCGCGAGGAGAACGGGCCACAGCCCGGCGCGGCG
>JBDTTJ010000225.1:0-5779 GCA_039930645.1 Acidobacteriota bacterium | reverse complement strand
CGCCGTCGGTGGAGCGCGCGACCCGGACGTCGCTCTGAACGTCGTTCGCGTCGAATCCTTCCCACGCGACGTCGATCGCGCCCGAGGACTCGAAGACGAGGGCCGGCACGTAGGACTGATCGGCGGCGGACGAAAGAAACACGGGGCTCGAGAACGACGCCCCTCCGTTCGTGGAACGCGCGAAGGCGATCTGGCGGTTCTGGATGACGTTGGCGACGATTGGGCGCATGTAAAACGCGAGGCCGATGCTGTCGTCGGGGCCAGCGGCGAGGTCCGGCGCGTATGACAGGGTCGCGGAGTCCGTCACGGTCGCGGGAGCGCCGAACGCGGCGCCCGCCTTCGAGACCGCGAGCCGGATCACCGAGGTGTTGTACGTCTGCTGGGTCCACGCGAGATACGCGTTGTTCTTGGAGTCGATCGCGACGCCGGGCCGCGTGAAGATCGTCGGCGAGTCGAAGACCGCCACGGGCGTCCCGAAGCTCGTCCCCGCGTTCGTCGAGCGCGACCAGCCCACGACGGGCGAATCCCCGGAGACGTCGTACCAGCCGACGACGAGGTTCCCGCTGCGGTCGGCGACGACGTTCGGGAGGATCGCGTAGCCGGTCGTCCCGTTGACGGCAAGCGGCGCCGAGAACGTCGCCCCGCCGTCCGTGGACTTCACGAAGTAGATGCGCGGCGTCGGGTCGGCGATCACCTTGCCGGACCAGACCACGAAGATCCGGCCCGCCGCGTCGATCGTGAACGCGCTCTCGCTCGCGAGAGAGCCGGTCGCGTGCAGCTTCAGGGGCGCAGAGAACGTCGCGCCTCCGTCCGTCGAGCGCCTGTAGAACACCTCGGAGCCCGTCACGGTCCCGGAGTCGTCGTCCGTGACGGAATGGAGCACGCCCGACCCGTCGGCCTTGACCGACCCCGTCGAGAATCCGGGCGTCCGCGTCACGTTCACGGGCGGCGCGAAGCCGCGCGCGCCGTTCGTGACCGTGAGGCGCATGCGCGTCCCGCGGACGAGGCCGCCCGCCGTGGCGGCGACGCCGAAGACGTAGTCGCCGGGGGGCGCGGAAGCCGACGCCGTCACCGACAGGCGGACGGTCTGGCCCGGAAGAACCGTGCCGCTCGCGAGCGACAGCGTGAGCCCCGCGGGCGCGAGGTCCGGCGCGAGGGCGAGCGTCCCGGCGAAGCCGTTGGCGCCGGAGGCCGCGAGGTCGAACGTCGCGGCGCCGCCCTGCGGAACGGCCGCGTAGGTGTTCAGAGCCGACAGGTTGAAATCGGGAGTCGACGCGTCGAAGGTCGCGGGCACGGCCGCGGCGTAGACGTCCGCGTCGCCCGAGCGTTCGTCCGTCCACGAGACGTAGAAGGTCCCGCCGTCGGCCGCGAGCCCGTCGTACGACGCGTGCCCGGATCCGGACAAACTGTGCGGAGCGGGCCCCCACGGTGAGTTCCGGTCCGTGACCCTGATGTTCCTCCCCCACGTCACCCCGCCGTCGCGCGAGATCGCCAGGGTCACGTCGTTCAGCACGTCGCGGGCCGCGTCGGTGCGCCGGTCGGCCCAACGCACCCCGACGGTCCCGTCGGGCAGGGCGGCGAGCGCCGGAAACGCCTGCGTCGTCGGCGTCCCGTCGTCGTTCAGCTTTCGCGCGGCCGAGAACGTCGTCCCGTTGTCGGTCGAGCGCACATAGAAGACGTCCGAGCGGTCCGACGTCGCGCCGGACGAAACCGCGGCCCACGCGATGTGGACCGTGCCGGCGCCGTCGACCGCGAGGGACGGGCCGGAATTCGGCGCGGCGCCGCCCGAGCCCGCCGTCAACGAACCCGCGGACTGAAACGTCGCGGCCGCGCGGAGCCCGCCGAACGACTGCCCGCCGTCCGTCGAGCGCGTGATCGTGATTCCGCTCGGGGAGCGGTGGCCGTCCTGGTAGGCCACGTAGACGTCGCCGTTCGGCGCGACGGCGACCGCCGCGTGGTCCACGGGGGCTCCGTCGATGATCGAGAGGATCGCGGGAGCCGTGAACGACGCGCCGTCCGCGGCATGGGAGCACAGGATCGCCGTGTAGCCGTACCGGGTGAAGTAATAGGTCCAGACGACGTAGACCGTGCCCTTGCGCGGCGAGGACGCGCCGTTGTCCACGGCGATCGCCGGCTTGTCCATCACGTCGGTGCTGTTCTCGACGCCGCCCGCGGGGCTCGAGAGCTCGGAAAACGTGAGGCCGCCGTCCGTCGACTTCGCGAGGGCGACCGAGGCCGGATCGCCGGGCACGCTCTGGAGGAACGCGTAGTAGATCTCGCCGGCGGGCCCGATCGCGACCGAAGGGCTTCCCCACACGGCGACGTCGGGGGCCGCGGGAATCCGCCGGTGCGCGAAGGTCGCGCCGCCGTCATTCGAGACGCCGTACCCCGCGGCAGTCCACGTCGCGTCCTCGAAGCCCACGAAGACGCGCGAGCCGCGGGCCGCCACCGAGCTCGTGCGGGCGGCGTGATGGTCGACATCGAGCGCCGGGTTGTTCACGCGGACGTTCTGGCGGGGGGCGGGCGCGGCGAGCGCCGAGGCGGAGGCTGCCTGGGAAACGCCCGAGGCGGCCTCCCGCCGGGAGGACGGCGCCGGCGCAAGGCCGTTCGCGACGAGGACCGACTGCCGCGCGGCGGGCGAGAGCCGCTCGAAAATCTCGGGCTTGAGCGCCCACGCGAGGCGCGAGGTCGAGGCGCCGGTCGCTCCGGGCTCGGCCGCGGAGGCCGCGAGCGAAAGAAGAAGAAGAGAAATTCCGCTTAGAAGGGAGATCCGGGGGCGGGCAGAAGTCAATTGGCCCTCCTCGAGGCGCACGCGAGCCCGAGCGCGGAAGCGCCGCCGCCGGGGGGTGCGGGGGGCGGGTGAGCCCCCCGCTCAAGACGTCTTACTCTTCCGGCTTGACCGCCGTCGAGAACTTCGACACCTGGCCGCGGGCCGTCTGGCGCTGGACGTAGAAGCGGATGTACTTGCCCTTCGTGGCCTTCTTGATCGCGGCCTGCAGCTCGTCGACCGACCCCACGGCAGCGCCGTTCACCTCGAGGATGACGTCGCCCTCCAGGAGGTTCGCGTCCGCCGCCGGAGACACGGCCTTGACGTGCGTGATGACGACGCCCTTGGTCGTGTCCGCACCGATCCCGTAGGTGCGGCGCGTGCGCGCCGTCAGATCGTCGATCTCGAGGCCGAGGAGCTTCTGGCGGGACGAGGCTTTCCCGTCCTCTTCCTCTGCCTGCGCGGGTTTCTCGCCGTCTTCGGGCCGCGTCTCGAGCGTCGCGACGGACGTCTGCTCCTTGCCGTCGCGGAGGAACACGAGCGTGATCTTCGCCCCCGGCGCCTTGCTCGAGACGTAGTCGATGAGGTCGCGGTTGCTCTTGACGGTCACGTCGTCGACGCGCGTGATGATGTCGTCGTGCCGGAGGCCGGCCTTCTCGGCGGGCTTGCCCTTCTCGACGGACTGCACGAACGCGCCCTCGGGAGCCTTGAGGCCGTACGTCTCCTGCCACTTCTTGTTGACGGACTCGACCTGCACGCCGAGGAACCCGCGCACGACCTTGCCCTTCTTCAGCTGCGGAAGGAGGCGCTTGGCGACGTTCACGGGAACCGCGAAGCCGATGTTCTGCCCGATGCGCGAGATGGCCGTGTTGATCCCGACGACCTCTCCGCTCACGTTCACGAGCGGCCCGCCCGAGTTCCCGAAGTTGATCGCGGCGTCCGTCTGGATGAGGCTCTCGAAGGCGCTCGTCGCGCGCGAGAGGCCCGCGTAGCGGCCCTTCCCGGAGATGACGCCGACCGTTACGGACTTGTCGAAGTTGAGCGGGTCGCCGATCGCCATCACCCACTCACCGACGCGGATCCGGTCGCTGTCGCCGAGGCGGACGGTCGGAAACGGCTTGTCGCCGTCGATCTTGAGGAGCGCGAGGTCCGTCGCCGGGTCGCGCCCGACGACCTTCGCCTTGTACTCCTCGCGGTCGCCGACCTTCACGTCGACCTTCTCGGCGCCGTCGATCACGTGGTTGTTCGTGAGGATGTAGCCGTCGGACTCGATGAGGAATCCCGTGCCGCCCGAGAGCTGCTTCTGGTCCTCGTCGTCGTCGGCGCTCTTCTTCCTCGGGCCGTCCGGGCCGAAGAAGAATTCGAACGGATCCTGCCCACCCTCACCGCCGAAGTTGTGGTACGGGCGCGTGAGCTTCTTGGCCTTCACGATGTCCGTCGCCGTGACGGAGACGATCGCGGGCGAGATCTGCTCGGCGATGTCCGCGAACGACGGCAGGGCGAGCGCGGTGCCGGCGCCGGACCTCGCGATCGGTGCCGGGACGGCGGCCGACGCGGGCGCCGGCACGGCCTTCTGGGCCGTCGCGAGCCGGGTGAGATCGAGGCTGCCCGCGAGGATCATCCCGAAGACGACCGATCCGGCGAGCAGGGCGGCGAGAGAGAGAACTTTGGTTTTTGTACGCATACCGTCCATGAATGATAGGCCCTCGTCGGTCGCCGGCAGCTGGGGGCGCCGACGCCTGGTCATCCTACGGGCAAGGTCCGTGCCGGGATTTCCGCGTCACAACGGCGCGGCGGCATGCGGGGGCTCAGCGCCGGCCCGCCGGCTCCACGTCCTCGGGACGGATGTTGTAGAAGAACGACACCGTGACGCCCTCGCGGTCCTTGCCGAGGTCCGACGGGAGCGGCCGGAACGGGGAGGAGTGGGCGATCGCCAGGAACGCGGCGTTGTCGAACGGTGGAACGCCTGAGTTCGACAGGATGCGCTCGGCCTCGACGCGCCCGTCCTTGAGGATGTAGAAGCGAATCGTGAGCTTTCCCTTGACGCCATACCGGGCGAGCGCCGGGACGTCCCAGTTGCGCTTGATCTTCCGGATCATTTCCGCCGCGTAGGCGCCCCAGTCGTACCCGACCGTGTCGAACGAGAGCGGACCCGAGTCGACGAAGCCTCCGTCGCGCTCGTAACCGCCTCCTCCCTCGCCTCCCTGGCCGTCCTGCTGCGCGGCGCGCCGGGCGTCCTGCGCGCTGATCGAGCCGAGGTCGAGCGGCGGAAGGCCGCGCAGCGCCCGCGCGTTCGCGCGCTCGTCGGGCGTCGGCGGGTCGCTCAGCGAGCTGCCCCGCCGCAGGTCCGTCAGCTTTTCCCCCGTCTCGCTCCCCTGGGCCGGGCGGGCCGCCGGCGGCGCCGGAGCGCCCCGCCGTCCGGCATCCATATCGCGGATGCCCGCCTGCGGGTACGCCTTCGGCAGGGCCTGAACCGGCTGCTGCGGGTCGCCGCCGTGGGCCTGGCGGTTCATGTCCGAGGGCATCGGGCGCGGCCCCGGCTTCACGGCCTTCGGGCCGGGAAAGAGCTGGACCGGGATGGCAGGGTCCGGCGGCGTCCCCTGCATGAGGGAAAGAAGGCCGAGCGGGTCGGGCTGCGGCTCGTCGGCGCGCCGCTCCGGGAACTTGACCGTGATCAGCACGATGACGAGGAGGAGATGCAGGATGATCGAGACCGCGAGCGCGCGCTCCGTGTTGAGGCGCCAGTCCCGGGCCGTCGCCGCGGCGCGCACCCCAGGCATGAACTCGGGCGTCTCGGCGAGCGCCACGGCCGAAAAGGGGTCCTCCTCGGGTGCCAGGCCCCCGGGAGGCGGCCACGGGGCAAGGTCTTCCTGCCCTTCGACGGCTTCGTCGTTCAGACGAATGACGGTGAGATCGCTGATGGAGTTTCCCCTCGAGAGGGCGCCCGGTTGTCGCGCGGCCCGTTCCTATGGGAAGTCCATGCCACTTCCCTCCGGCATGTTAGCGGCTTTC
>JBDTTJ010000224.1:0-5792 GCA_039930645.1 Acidobacteriota bacterium | reverse complement strand
GCGCCAGGCCTCGTCGAAGATCTCGGGCCACTCGGCGCGCGGGTCGACGCGCACCGCGATCGCGTCGAGCTTGAGCTTGCCGTCGCCGGCGTCCTTGGCAACCCCCGCTTCGGGCTTCTTGCCGGAGGAGGCGGCGATCGTCCAGGCCTCCTTCAGCCGGTGGAGGATCTTCTTCCCGTCGAACGAGACGAAGTAGTCGTCGACCTCGGGGACGATCGTCTCGGTCTTCCTGTCCTTGAAGTCGAAGCGCTGGACGGACGTCTTGCCGTCGGAGCGGCGCTCGAAGAACAGCTGCCCCGCGCTGCCGGCCTGCAGGTTCGAGATCTCGGCCGGGTGGACGGGGAGGTCCACGATGCGGGAGCCCAGTCCGTCGTGGTCGATCACGACGGGCTCGGGCTTCTTCGCTTTCGCGCCCTTCTCCTCGCCCTTCCCGGCCGCGTCGCCGTCCCTGGAATCGGCAGAGCGCTCGCTCTTGCCACCTTTCAGAGAGTCTTCCCTTTCTTCGGTCTTCGCGTCCTTCGCGGCGGCCTCCCCCTTCTCCTCGTCGCTCTCTTTCGCCAGAGGAGAAGGGGTTCCCTTCTTCAACGTCGCGACGTAGATCGCATTCGTGACCCTCGCGTCGGCGTTCTGGAGCGAGAACCAGTTGCGTTGCGGGCCGGCGTCGGTGGAGGCGAGGAAGTAGATGAACTTGCCGCCGCGGTCGAACACCGGGTCCGACACGTCCGAGAGGCCGTCCGTGAGCGCGAACGACTTGTTCTCGTCCACCGAGTAGACGAACGCCGCCCGGATGTACGTGGGACCCGACAGCGTGTAGGCCACCCAGCGCGAGTCGGGCGACCACGAGCCGCGCAGCATCTTGTAACGGGTGGGCGCGTAGAGGCGCTCGGAGGCGATCTTCTTCGACGAGCCGCTCGCGACGTCGACGATCCAGAGCGTGAGGGAATTGTCCGTGAGGACGATCTTCTTTCCGTCGGGTGAGAAGACGAGGTCGGAGTAGAAGCCGGCGCCTGGGACTTTGAGCGCCTTCGGCGCGCCCTTTCCGTCCTGCGCGCGCACGACGATCTCGTTCTCGCCGCTTTCGTCGGAAACGTAGGCGATCGACTTCCCGTCCGGCGACCAGGCCGGCGCGGACTCGTGGACGGAGGCCGAGTTCGTGAGGTTGCGGGGGTCGCCCTTCTCGCCGGGCACCGTCACGATCTCGCCGCGGAAGTCGAACGCGGCGCGCGCGCCGGAAGGGGAGAGGGCCGCGCCGCGGATCCACTTTGCGCCCCTGGCCCAGCGCGGGCGAGTCCCCAGGAGGTCGCCGGCAACCGCGATTGACAGGTCGGTCGTCTTCTTCGCGGCGGGGTCGAGGAGGTGGAGCGTGCCGGCCTGCTCGTAGACGAGGCGCCCGGCGGCAGCCGCGACGTTCAGGACGGGGAAGTCCCTGTGGTCGGTGACCTTCGTGAGCGCGCCCGTCTTCGGGTCGAACGCGTAGAGGTTGAACTCGCCGTCTCGGTCCGAGCGGAGGTACACGGTGCCGCCGAGCCAGACGGGGTCCGCGTCGTTGCAGCGTGACGCGGGCTGCGCGACGCGCTGGATCGCGTTCGTCGCGACGTCGAGGAGCCACACGGTCGAAACCGTGCCGCCGCGGTAGCGCTTCCACTGCAGGTGCGCGGGGGAGTTCGGGTTGTAGGCGATCGTCCGGCCGTCGGGCGAGTACGCCGCGCGGTTCGCATACGGGATGGGCAGGGCCGATTCGACGCCGCCGCCGACGGGCACGGTGTAGAGCTGCGTGTGCCGGTTGTTGGACGCGGCGCGCGGCGAGGTGAAGAGGACGGCTTTGCCGTCGGGCGTAAAGCCCTGCACGACGTCGCGGCCGGGGTGCCACGTGAGGCGCTTCGGCACGCCGCCCGAGGCCGGCACGACGTAGACGTCGAGGTTGCCGTCCATCTCGGCGCTGAACGCGAGCAGCGAGCCATCCGGGCTGAACGCGGGGCGCAGCTTGACGCCCGGGCCGGACGTGATGCGCTGGACGGCGCCGCCGTCGAGGCGACAGGTCCAGACGTCGTTTCCCCACACGAACGCGATCCGCTCGGCCGAGAGCGCCGGGTCCGTGAGCATCTTCGACGGCCCCACGGGCGAGGCCGCGGGGGCGGCGGACGAGAGCAGGAGAGACAGGCCGGCGGCAGCGAGACGGACGCGCATGGAAACCCCCTCAGGGACGATTCAAACGCAAGCGGGGGATTCTGGCACGCGCGAGCGGTTCCATTTGTTGCGACCGCGTCTCGGTTTGATGCACCCGCATCATGGCCGTGGCCTTTCGGGGAGCCGACACTTGGTCTTGCAATAGCAATTGAGACTCACTCTCAGGAATGCTAGAGTCGGATCAGGAGGCCGCATGACCCCGCGTAGCACCGCCCTCGTCCTCGCCCTGCTCGCCGCCGCCGCAAGCCCGAACCTTGCCGCGGGCGGGCCGGTGGAGGCCGCCCCTCCGGTCGAGGCCGTGCCGGGCGACGCCGGGGATCCCGGGGATTCGAGCATTCGCGCGAAGGGGTCGGTCACCGTGACGGCGCCGCCCGAGGGCTACGCCGTCGGGGAGACCGCGACCGCCACGAAGACCGACACGCCTCTCGTGAACGTCCCGCAATCCGTCACGATCGTGGCGCGGCCGCTCATGCAGGACCAGCTCATGACGTCGATCGGCGACGTTGTGCGGTACGTCCCGGGCGTCACGCTCCACCAGGGCGAGAACAACCGCGACCAGATCGTCATGCGCGGCAACAGCTCGTCGGCCGACTTCTTCGTGGACGGCGTCCGCGACGACGTCCAGTACTACCGCGACCTTTACAACCTCGAGCGCGTCGAGGCGCTGAAGGGACCGAACGCGATGATCTTCGGCCGAGGGGGCGCGGGCGGCGTGATCAACCGCGTCACGAAGCAGGCCGGCTTCACGGCGCTCCGGGAAGTGGACCTTCAGGGCGGCTCCTACGGGAACAGGCGGGCGAACGCGGATTTCGATGCGCCGCTCTCGAATGCGGTCGCTCTGCGGCTGAACGGCCTCTACGAGGACTCGGGGACCTTTCGCGACAACGTGCACCTCACGCGCTGGGGCATCGCGCCGTCGCTCGCGATCCTCGCCGGGGAGGCGACGTCCGTCACCGTTTCCTACGAGCGGTTTCACGACGGGCGGACGGCCGACCGCGGGATCACGTCGTACCGGGGCGCGCCGGCCGGCGTCCCCGTCGCGACGTATTACGGCAACCCGGACGACAGCAGCGTGCGCGCGGACGTCAACCTCCTCTCGGCCGCCGTCGAGCACCGGGCCGAGGGTTTCACGCTTCGAAACCGCACGCTCTACGGCGACTACGACCGCGGCTACCAGAACTACGTCCCCGGCGCCGCGTCGCCCGACATGAGCGCCGTTCTTCTCACGGCCTACAACAGCGCCACGAAACGCCAGAACCTCTTCAACCAGACCGACCTTACATCGTCTTTCGCGACCGGGTCGATGAGACACACGCTCCTCGTCGGCGCCGAGCTCGGCCGGCAGCTCACGGACAATTTCCGCAACACGGGCTACTTCAACAACACGTCTTCCTCGATCTCCGTTCCCTTCGGGAGCCCGCAGACGACCGTGCCCGTCACGTGGCGCCAGAGCGCGACGGACGCGGACAACCACCTCGTGACGAAGCTCTTCGGCGCGTACGTGCAGGACCAGGTCGAGCTGACTCCGGCGCTCCAGCTCCTCGGGGGCGTGCGGTTCGACCGGTTCGACCTGACGTACACGAACAACCGCAATGGAGACGAGATCGGCCGCGTGGACAACCTCGTCTCCCCGCGCGTCGGGGTCGTCGTGAAGCCCGTGGCGCCGGTCTCGCTCTATGCGGGGTGGACCGTCTCCTGGGTGCCGGGCTCGGGCGACCAGTTCTCGTCCCTCACGAACGTCACGCAGCAGCTCGAGCCGGAGAAGATCGTCAACTACGAAGCCGGAGCCAAGTGGGACCCGTCGTCCGTCCTCGCCCTCACGCTCGCCGTCTACCGCCTCGACCGGACGAACACGCGCTCGACCGACCCGAACGACCCGACGCGCATCGTCCAGACCGGCAGCCAGCGGACGAACGGGATCGAGATCGGCGCGACCGGGCGGATCAGCGGCGCGTGGAGCGTCGCGGGCGGCTACGCGTTTCAGGATGCGTTCGTGACGAGCGCGACCGTGGCCGCGCGGGATGGCGCGATCGTGGCGCAGGTGCCGCGCCACACGTTCTCGCTGTGGAACCAGGTGCAGATCCACCCGAAGGTCGGTGCGGCGCTCGGCGTCGTGGCGCGCTCGGCGATGTTCGCGGCGATCGACGACGCCGTGACGCTGCCCGGCCACGCCCGGCTCGACGCCGCGGTCTTCGTGACGGTCGCGACGGGCGTGCGGGTCCAGCTGAACGTCGAGAATCTCCTCGACCGGCGTTACTACGCGAACGCGGACAGCAACACGAACATCTCCCCCGGCGCGCCGCGCGCCGCGCGCCTCGGGCTCATGGCGCGGTTCTGAAAGTTTCCCGGCCTCAGAATCCCTTCGGCCGCTCGCCGCGCACGCCGAACGCGCGCTCCAGCGCGAGGCCCGCGCGGCCGATCGTCCCTTCATCGAAGAGCCGTCCGACGAGCGTCACGCCATGCGGGACGCGACGCTTCGGCGAGAACTTCGGGAGCGGCCGGGCCGGGTCCGGCGCCCAGTCGCTGCGGGCCTGGTCGACCTGGACGAATCCGGCGGGGAGCGTGAGCGACGGGTGGCCCGTGAAGTTCGAGATGGTCATCATCTCGTCGCGCAGCGACGGGACGAAAAGGACGTCCACCTTCTCGAACAGGCGGGCCATCTCCTCGGCGACCTTGCGGCGCAGCCGGTCGGCCTGCACGTAGTCGACGGCCGAGAGGAAGCGGGCCTGCCGGAACGTGTTCGGCCAGGCGTCCGGCACCTGCATCTTCAGCTGGTCGAGGCCGCCGGAAAGCGTGAGCTCCTCGAACGCGGCCGCGGCCTCCGCGAACAGGATCGTGTTGAGCGACCCGTAGGGCCAGTCGGGCAGGCTCACCTCGACGCCCGTCATCCCGATCAGCCTCGCGGTGCCGAGCGCCGCGCGGTCCACGTCTGTGGCCTCTTTCATCCAGCCCGGGAAGTAGCCGACCTTGAGCCCCGCGACCGGCCCGTCGGCTTCGAAGTCCAGCCGGCTCGGGATTCCCGAGACGTCTCCCGGGTCCGTGCCCGAGATCGCGGCGAGGACGAGGAGCGTGTCCTCCACGCCGCGCGCCATCGGGCCGAGCTTGTCCATGGACCACGAGAGGGTCATGGCGCCGGTGCGCGCGACGCGCCCGAACGTGGGCCTGAGGCCGGTGACGCCGCAGCGCATGGATGGGTCGATGATGGAACCCTCCGTCTCGCTGCCGATCGCGAAGCCCACGAGGCCCGCGGCCGTCGCGGCGCCCGGGCCCGCGCTGCTGCCTCCCGAGCCCTCCTCAGGCGCCCACGGGTTCTTCGTCTCGCCGCCGAACCACACGTCGTTCAGCGCGAGCGCGCCGAGGCTCAGCTTCGCGACGAGGACGGCGCCCGCCTCGTGGAGGCGCCGGACGACGAACGCGTCCGCTTCGGGCACGCGGTCCTTGTAGGGCTCGGCGCCCCAGGTCGTCCGGATTCCCTTCGTGTCGAGGAGGTCCTTCACGCCCCACGGAATCCCGTGGAGCGGGCCGCGGTATCTCCCGGCCGCGATCTCGGCGTCGGCGCGCTGCGCCTGCTCGAGCGCGAGCTCGGGCGTCAGCGTGATGACGCA
>JBDTTJ010000223.1:0-5801 GCA_039930645.1 Acidobacteriota bacterium | reverse complement strand
GCGAACTCCAGCGTGATCCCGTCCGCGCCCAGGAGCGCGGCGGACTGCTTCGGCAGCGCGTGCTCGGGCTCGGTCAGGATCCGGAGGAAGTCGTCCTCGCTGAGCGCGTCGAGGGAGACGCGGATCGGGAAGCGGCCCTGCAGCTCCGGGATCAGGTCCGAGGGCTTGGCGACGTGGAACGCGCCGGCCGCGACGAAGAGGACGTGGTCCGTCTTGAACATGCCGTGCTTCGTCTTGACGGTCGTCCCCTCGACGAGCGGGAGGAGGTCGCGCTGGACGCCCTCGCGGGAAACGTCGGGCCCGCCGCGCGCGCCCTCGCGCCCGGCGATCTTGTCGATCTCGTCGAGGAAGACGATGCCCGTCTCCTCGGCGCGGCGGATCGCCTCCTGCGGGAGCGTCGCCTCGTCCGTGAGAGCGTCGGCCTCGCGTTCGAGAAGCAGCGGCCTCGCTTCGGACACCGGCAGGCGGACCTTCTTCTTCTTCGGGCCGCCGAAGAGGCCCGGGAGCATGCCGGGGATGTCGATCCCCATCTCCTCCATGCCCTGCGGGCCCATGACGGAGATCTGGGGCCTCTGGTCGTCCGTGATCTCGAGCTCGACTTCTCTGGCCTCGTGCTTCCCCTCGCGCAGGTCGCGCCGGATCCGGTCCCGCCCCTCCGCGAGGACAGCTTTGCCCGCGGCGTCCGTCGCGAGCGCGGCCGTCAGGAGGTCGAGGAGCCGTTCCTCCGCTGCCGCGGCGGCGCGGTCCGCGACGCGGGCGCGGCGCTCCTCCTTGACGAGCCGGATCGCGGCGTCCACGAGATCGCGCGCGATCGAGTCGACGTCCCGCCCGACGTACCCGACCTCGGTGAACTTAGAGGCCTCGACTTTCACGAACGGCGCGTCCACGAGGCGCGCGAGCCGCCGTGCGATCTCCGTCTTGCCGACCCCCGTCGGCCCGATCATGAGGATGTTCTTCGGCATCGTGTCGCGCGCGAGATCGGCCGGCAGGCGCTGGCGGCGCCAGCGGTCGCGCAGCGCGATGGCCACCGAGCGCTTCGCTTTCCCCTGGCCCACCACGTGACGGTCCAGCTCGGCCACGATCTTGCGCGGCGACAGGTCGCGCAGCGTCAGGGGCGTCACGGCAGCGTCTCGACCTTGATCGTGTCGTTCGTGTAGATGTCGATCGTGGAGGCGATCGCGAGCGACTCCTTCACGATCGTCGCGGCATCGAGCGACGAGTGCCGGAGCAGCGCCTTCGCCGCGGCGGCGGCATACGGGCCGCCCGACCCCACGGCGAGAACGCCCTCGTCCGGGGCGATGACGTCGCCCGTCCCCGAGAGGAGAAGGGAGGTCTTCGCGTCCGCGACGACGAGGAGAGCCTCGAGCTGGCGGAGCGTTTTTTCCATGCGCCAGTCCGTCGCGAGCTCCACGGCCGCGCGCTCGAGCTGACCGTGGAACTCCTCGAGCTTCTTCTCGAAGCGCGTGAAGAGCGTGACGGCGTCGGCCGTGGATCCCGCGAAGCCCGCGAGGATCTTGCCGTCGAGGAGGCGCCGCACCTTGGAGGCGCCGTGCTTCATGACGGTCGTTCCCATCGTGACCTGTCCGTCGCCGCCGAGGGCGACGGAGGACCCGCGCCTGACGCAGAGGATCGTCGTGTGGTGGAAGACCGGATGTGCCACGCGGGGAGTCTAGCGCCGGGCTGGGATCAGTCCCGCTCCTCGGCCTTCGGGTGACTCTTGCGGTAGACCTCGAGGAGCCTCTCGGCGTCGAGGTGGGTGTACCTCTGCGTCGTCGAGAGTGACGCGTGACCGAGGAGCTCCTGGATCGAGCGCAGGTCGGCGCCGGCCGCGAGGAGGTGCGTCGCGAAGGAGTGCCGGAGCGCGTGCGGCGAGGCGTGGCGGCCCACGTCGGCCCCGAGCATCGCCCGGTCGAGGATGCGGCGCACGCTGCGGTCCGTCAGCCGCCCCGCGTGCGCGTTCAGAAACAGGAACGCCGCGTCCTTCGCGGCCGGGCGCATCTCCCCGCGCGCCTTCAGCCACGTCTTCACGGCGTCGGCGGCCGCGCGCCCGAACGGGACGATCCGTTCCTTCTTCCCCTTGCCGACCGTGCGCACCTGCCGCACGGAGAGGTCGACGTCCTCGAACCTCAGCCCCACGAGCTCCGAGACGCGCAGGCCGGTCGCGTAGAGCAGCTCGAGGAGCGCCCGGTCGCGCGCGCCGAGCGCGCCCTCGCGCCCCTTCGCCGCGACGACGGCGCCCGCCTCCGTGACGGAAAGGGTGCGGGGAAGGGACTGCTCCTTCCGGGGCGTCGCGATCGCCTTGGCGGGATTCGCGTCGACGTGACCCTCACGCTTCAAGAAGGCGAAAAATGTGCGGAGCGCCGAGAGGTGCCGGCCGATGGACGCCTTCGCCAGCCCGTCCGCCCGAAGGTGCGCGAGGTAGGACCGTACGGCGAGCGCGTCGACATCCTTCGCGGCGATCCTTTCGAGAGGCTTGTTCCAGAACATCGTCGAGAGAAACACGGCGAACCGGCCGAGGTCCTTTCCGTAGGCCGCCCGCGTGTGCCTGGAGACGCCGCGCTCGTCCGCGAGGTGACGGTCGAACGCGGCGAGCTCCTCCGCGAGGCGGCCGCGCACTACTTCTTCGCGAGCGTCCGCACCTCGGCGACGAGCGCCTTGATCTCGTCGGCCGAGAGCTTCTTCTCGAAGGCGGGCATCTTGTCGTGCCCCTTCGTGACGGACTTGATCATCCGCGAGTCGTCGACCTTGTCCTGCCACTTCGCGTTCGTGAGGTCGCGGGCGCCCTTCTTCTTGCCTTCCTCGGTCTGTCCCTTTCCGTCGTCTCCGTGGCAGACGGAGCAGTTCGTCTGGAAGGCTTCGGAGCGCGCGTCGGCGGCGACGGCGGCCGGCGCGGCGGCGAGGAGCACGGCGGTCAGGGCAGCAGCTGCGTACTTCTTCACGGTCTTCCTCCGTGCCGATTCTAGGCGGCGCCCGCGCCGGGGACCGTGACCGACGGCACGGGAAGCGCGTCCGACTTCCAGCGCGCGACTTCTTCCAGGGCGCGGCGCGCGATCTCCCCGCGGCGCTTCGCCCGATCCTTCGAAGGCGGGACGTCCGCATCGTCGATGAGGCCGAACGTCACGTTCATCGGCGTGAAGTCCCCCTCGCGGGGCGTCGAGACGTGCTTCGCGAGCGAGCCGAGCGCCGTGGAGAAGGCGAGCGGTGCTGGCTCCCGGCCCTCCAGGAGCTGCGCGAGCGACGCCCCGACCATGAGACCCGTCGCGGCGGACTCGAGGTAACCCTCGACGCCGGTGAGCTGGCCCGCGAAGAAGACGCGCGGGTCCTTCCGCCAGCGGAAGAAGCGGTCGAGGTGCGCCGGTCCGTTCACGTACGTGTTGCGGTGGAGCATTCCGTACCGGACGAACTCGGCGTTCTCGAGCCCGGGCAGCATCCGGAAGATCCGCCGCTGCTCGCCGACCTTGAGCTTGGTCTGGAAGCCCACGAGGTTGAAGTGCGTCTTCGCGAGGTCGTCCTGCCGGAGCTGGACGACCGCGTACGGCTCGCGCCCGGTGCGAGGATCGGGGAGGCCGAACGGCTTCATCGGCCCGTGGCGAAGCGTCTCGACGCCGCGCTCGGCCATCGCCTCGGCCGGCAGGCACCCCTCGAAGTAGACGGCCTTCTCGAAGTCGTGGAACGGGACCTTTTCGCCCGCGAGGAGGGCCGCGACGAACGCCTCGTACTCGCTCCGCGAGAGCGGGACGTTCAGGTAGTCGTCGCCCCCGCCCTTGCCGTAGCGCGAGAGCGCGTAGAGCTTCTCCATGTCGAGCGACGCCGCCTCCACGATGGGCGCCATCGCGTCGTAGAAGTAGAGGTACTTCTCGCCGAGCAGCGCGAGCAGGGCCTTTTCGAGCGCGGGCGACGTGAGCGGCCCGGTCGCGACGACGACGAAGCCGCCGCCGGGGTCGGGCAGCGCTTCGGCCTCGGCCCTCACGATCGTGAGGAGCGGCTCCCCGGCGAGGCGCCGCGTCACGGCGTCCGCGAAAATCGTCCGGTCCACGGCGAGCGCGTCGCCGGCCGGGACCGCGGCCTTCCTCGCTTCCTCGAGGATCAGCGAGCCGACGCTCTCCATCTCCCTCTTCAGGAGCCCGACGGCATTCACGGGGTTGTCGGAGCGGAACGAATTCGAGCAGACCATCTCGGCGAGCCGGTCCGTCGCGTGCGCGTCCGTCGTCCGCACGGGGCGCATCTCGACCAGCGTCACGGCGTGGCCGCGCCGCAGGAGCTGGTGCGCGCACTCCACGCCCGCGAAACCGCCGCCTATTACGGTAACGGCCGGCCGAGGAGCGCCCATTTCGTGGATTCTGACGCCAGACGCACCCCGCGTCGACCAAAGAGGGGGCACCTGTCTTGCTTAACAGCCTCAGGGAAGGCGGGGGCTTGTAAGAAGTTCCGACGCCGCTTTCCAGCGGGACCACGAGACGCGTCGCTCCGCACGTCAGGAGGGCTACATGACAAGGACGGGAAAAGGGTTCGCCTTCGCCGCGGTCTCGTTGGCGCTCGCCGCAGCAACGGGCTGCGCCTCCGGCACGAAGATCCCGGATCGGGAAGTCGGCGACGTCGAGCTTTCGATCCGGGCCGCCGAGAACGCGACCGCGACCCAGCACGCCAAGGTCCTCCTCGACCGCGCGCGGACCGCGCTGTCCGCCGCGCAGAGCGAGCGCGCCAAGGGTCACGACGATGCCGCGCGCGCCCGCCTCGACGAGGCGCGGGCCGCGGCCGGCGCCGCCGAAAGCCAGGCCAGGTCGGTTCAAGCCCTCGAGCAGGAGGCGGCCCTCAGGCGCCAGCTCGACGACATCGAGCGGCGGATCCGCGAGTTCAACGCGCAGACGCAGCGCCCGTAGGAGGATCACGATGACGCACACACGATTTGCGGACCCGGCCCGGGCTTCCCTCGCGGGAGCGGCCGCCGTCGCGCTTTTCCTTCTCTCGGGTTGCGCGTCGACGAAGCCCGAGCCCCTCGAGCTGCGCGACGCGCGCCTCGCCATTCAGGACGCGCGGAGCGCCGGAGCCCAGGAGGGCGCGCCGAATCTCCTCGCGGCCGCGCAGGCCCACCTCGCGAACGCCGAGAATATGTTCAAGTCGTCGGGCAACCTCGAGTCCTCCGTGCATTACGCCCGGCTCGCCGAAATGGAGGCGCGCGACGCCCAGTACCGGGCGATCACGCGGAACGCACGCGCCTCGGCCGAGGCGGCGACCAAGCGTCGGGGCGAGCTCGAGGTGGCCGTCCGCGATGCGGAGATCAGGGCTCTGGCCGCCCGCGCGCAGTCGGACGCCGAGAGGACGCGCATCGCCGCCGACGTGCGGGCGCGCGCGGAGCGCGAGAGGATGGAAGCGAACGCCCAGGCCCGCGCGGCCGAGCAGCAGGCCGCGAACGAGCGCGTTCAGACGCTCCAGGCGCAGCTCGACGCCGAGCGGCAGAAGGCCACCGAGAAGCAGCAGCAGGCGCAGGTGGATTCCCTGAAGGCGCAGATCGAGGAGCAGAAGAAGGCCGCGGAGGCCGCGCGGAGCGCCGCCGAAGAGCAGGTCGCCGCCGCCCGCAAGGCCGCGGAGGCGGAGCGGACCCGCGCCGACGAGGCGCGCCGCGAAGCCGAGCAGGCGGCCACCCGCGAGAAGACGCAGGGTGATCTCCTCGCGCGGCTGCAGGCGATCGAGCGGTCCGCCCGGATGGAGGCCCGCGGCATCGTCCTCACCCTTCCCGGCAGTGTGTACTTCGACACGGGCCGCTCGGACGTGAAGAAGGGCGCCGCCGACCGCATCGCCCG
>JBDTTJ010000222.1:0-5803 GCA_039930645.1 Acidobacteriota bacterium | reverse complement strand
CCCCGTCTCCGCGTTCTGCCGGACGGACTTCCGGAAGGCGCCGCAGGGCGCACAGACGGGCCTCCGGAAGCTCGCACAGACGCTGGAATCCCTGCGAAAGCCCTCGCTCCGGAGCGCTCCGGCCGAGGCCATCCGGTACGTGGTGGACGAAGGCGGCTACGCCCACGTCGCGAAGTCGAAATTCGACAACCACCAGGCGCGCCTCGACGATCTCGAGGCGCTGGCCCAGTTCGCGCTGCCGTACGACGGCGTCGAGAGCTTCCTCGAGGAGATCACGCTCTTCGGCGAGCCGACGGGCGAGACGACGATCGCGGGGGAGAAGGAGGACGAACGCCTCGTCCTCTCGTCGGTCCACCAGGCCAAGGGCCTCGAGTGGCGGGCCGTCTTCGTGATCGGGCTCATCGAGGACCGATTTCCGAACGTGCGTGCCGCCCGGACGGGCGCGGGGCTCGAGGAGGAGCGCCGTCTGTTCTACGTCGCGGCGACGCGCGCGAAGGACGAGCTCTTCCTCGTCCATCCGCTCGCCGCGTTCGACCGGTACGGCATCGTCGTCGTGACCGAGCCGAGCCGGTTCCTGCGCGAGCTCGCCGACGACCTCTTCGAGCGCTGGGTCCTCGAGCCCGGCCCCGCGCTGCCGATGGTTCCGGCCGCGCCGCCCGCCCCGCGCCTCGCCGAGGCGGACGACCCGACGGTCGAAGGCGATCCCGAGGACGTGGTGAACTGATGCCGCACGAGGGTCGCACGGTGCGCTTCGGCGGCCGCATCTTGTATCTGACCGAGGAGGCAGGGCCCGTGCGCCGGCAGCTCGCCGGCGAGGATCTCACCTGGGACGCGAACGACGCCTCCCTCGCCCTTCGGGACCAGATCTCGACGGACGAGATCACGCCGGGGTGGGTGTGCTTCCACCACGACGAGGCGCTCGGCCGCTTCGCGTACCTCGGGGTCACGTGCGCCGAGGGGGGCGATCGCGTGACGCCGTTCGGCGAGGGCGCGGTGCGGGCCGGGGGCTTTGCCGTCTCGGTGGCCGGGCGGCGGCGCGGCAAGGGCTCCTCGCGCGAGCAGGCGCCTTACGCCGAGCGCGCGGCCGGCCTCCGCCTCCTCGTCGCGGAGAGCTTCGAGCGCATCTACCGCCAGAACGCGATCAACCTCGGGATGCTCGTCACGACGGACTTCTCGGTCCTCGAGAGGGTCCGGCGGGGCGAGGAAATTCCGCTCTCGTTCTTCACGGACGGCGAGGACGCCGTGACGCGGGGCGTCGTCGAGGCGGGCGGGCTCCTCCCGTACACGCGCGCCCGTCTCGCGGGACGCGCCGTGCCGCCTCCGTTCGGGCGGGCGTCGCGCCCCATGACGCTCGCCGAGAAGATCCTCGCCCGACACGCCGGAGTTCCCGCGGTTGCGCCCGGCGACGCGGGCTTCGTCCGGACGGACTGGCGGTTCTCGCACGAGTACGTCACGCCGATGGCGGCGAACGCCTTCGAGGCCGAGCTCGGGTCCGCCGCGCGCGTCATGGACCCGGAGAGCGTCCTCCTCTTCCGCGACCACCTCGCGCTCCTCGGAGAGGTCATGCCCGAGGAGCGGCGCCGGCGCGGGCTTCTCGCGCTCGCGGACGGTCTCGCGGCGCGCCAGGAGGAGTTCGCCCGTGCGCAAGGCCTGAAGCTCCACGGCGCCGGCGACGGGATCTGCCACTCCCTGATGCTCGAGCGCTACGCCCGGCCCGGGCAGGTCGTGGTCGGCTCCGATTCGCACACGACACATGCGGGCGCGCTCGGCGCTCTCGCGTTCGGGATCGGGACCTCGGAAGTCGCCGGCGCGTGGCTCTCGAGCGACGTGCGCGTGACGGTCCCGGCGACGATCCGCGTGGAGCTCACGGGCGCGCTGCCGGCCGGCGTCGCGGCCAAGGACGTCATGCTCACCCTTCTCGCGCACCCGGCCGTCCGGAGCGGCGGCGCGATCGGGAAGGCCCTCGAGTATGGCGGCGACGCGGTACGCGCGATGTCCGTCGACGAGCGAGCCACGCTGACGAACATGGCGGCCGAGGCGGGCGCCTTCGCAGGGATCGTCGCGCCGGACGAGGCAACGGCGCAGTTCCTCGCCGAGAGGCGCGGCCTGCCGCTCGACGACGCGCGCCGCGCCTGCGAAGGGCTCGCCCCCGATCCCGGCGCCGTGTACGACTCGGTCCTCACGCTCGACGTCTCGGCGCTCGCGCCGTTCGTCGCGCTGCCAGGGGACCCCGGCAACGGCGTTCGGATCAGTGATCTCGCCCAGGACGTCCCGATCGACATCGCGTACGGCGGGTCGTGCACCGCGGGCAAGCGGGAGGACATGGAGATGCTGGCGGTCGTCCTCGCGGATGGCCTCGCGCACGGCCGGCGCGTGGCGCCCGGCGTGAGGTTCTACGTCCAGTTCGGAAGCCGCGACGTGCGCGAGTGGTGCCGGGAGAAGGGCTATCTCGACCTCTTTGCGCGCGCGGGAGCCGTCACGATCGAGCCGGGCTGCGGCGCGTGCATCGCGGCGGGCCCGGGCGTCTCGACCCGGCCGGACGAGGTGACCGTCAGCGCGATCAACCGCAACTTCCCGGGCCGGAGCGGGCCGGGATCCGTGTACCTCGCGAGCCCGTATGTCGTCGCGGCATCGGCCCTCGCGGGTAGGATTACGGCGTGGACACCCGGCGCCTGACCCGGGCCGCGCTCGCCGCTGGCCTTCTCCTCGCCGGGGGAGGGTGCCGCTGGGCGTGGAACCTCTGGGCGCGCGGCGACCTCGCGCGGGACGTGAAGTCCCTTCTGGCGCGCGAGGGCATCCTCGTCGCCGACGTGAAGTGCCGGATGTTCGGGACGCTCAACTCGGGCGCCTGCTTCCTCCCGCTGACGGCCGCGCAGTCGACGACGCTCGTGGCGGCGCTGAAGCTCCGCGTCCTCACCCCCACGGAGCCGATCCGGGAGTTCAAGTACGGCTGCTCGGACACCCCGCCGTTCGACACGGGGTTCGTCCGGGCGTACCGGTCCTCGGCGCTGCGTCCCCCGGAGCTCAAGCTGCGCGACGGCGGGGGGTTCGACTACGTCTACCTGTATCACCATCCGACGTCGGGCATGGCCTGCATCCAGGCGCTCTACACGCCGGAGGGCGTCGTGCTCCCCGCGAATACGATGGTCCGCTGACCGCGGAACCTTCCCGCGTTCCCGGCGTATCCCCTCTCAGAACGGGGCTCCGTCCGGGAGGCATCGGGATGGCCAAGATCTTGAAGATTCTGCTCGGGTTGACCCTTCTGGCCGGGGCGGCCACCGGCGTCTACGCTTACAGCCGCGGCGCCAGGAAGGCCGACGGCGGCATGAAGCTCGTCGACGCGCAGCTCGGGTCGATAACCGAGAAGGCGGTCGCGGTCGGGCAAATCCAGCCCCGCCAGAAGTTCTCGGTGAAGTCGAAGATCTCCGGCATCGTCCGTTCCTGCCGGGTCGAGGTGGGCGACAAGGTGAAAGCCGGCGACCCGCTGTTCGAGATCGGGCCCGACCCGACGCCGCTCGAGCTGACCGGCGTCGATCGTGCGGTCGAGTCCGCCCAGGCGACGCACCAGCGCGCGAAGCTCGAGTTCGACCGCTCGCAGGAGCTCTTCCGGCAGGGAATCACGTCCAAGTCCGACGTCGACCAGAAACGCGAGAGCTTCGAGCTCGCGAAGGTCGCGCTCAACAAGGCCGAGCAGGACCGCGACCTCACGCGCAAGGGTCGGCTCGCCAAGACGGAGACGACGGGCACGGAGTCGATCATCCGGGCGCCGGCGGCCGGGACGATCCTGACGCGCCTCGTGAATCCGGGCGACCCGATCGTCCCGCTCACGTCCTACCAGCCGGGCACGGAGATGGCGACGATCGCGGACATGAGCGACCTCATCTTCAAGGGCACCGTGGACGAGATCGACGTCGGCAAGCTCCACGTCGACCTCCCGGCGCGCATCAAGGTCGGAGCGCTCCCGACGGACGTCGTCACGGGCAGGGTCTCGCGCATCGCCCCGCAGGCGCAGCAGAAGGAGGGCGCGACGCTCTTCGACGTCGAGATCGAGCTCGAGAAGAACCCGAAGATCACGCTCCGCGCGGGTTACTCGGCGAACGCGGACCTCATCATCCGCGAGAAGAAGGACGTCCTGACGGTCCCCGAGCGCCTCGTCCTCTGGGAGGACGGCGGCAAGAAGAGCTTCGTCGAAATTCCGGACGAGAAGGCGAAGGGAAGCAAGGTCGAGCCGAAGAAGATCGAGGTCAAGCTCGGCATCTCGGACGGGATGAACGTGGAAGTCGTCTCGGGCCTCTCGAAAGGGGACAAGGTCGTTCAGAGACCCCCGAAGGAAATCTCCTAGAGGACGCCGCGTGACGACGCTCAAGGAGGTCCTTCGCCAGCTGTTCCTCGACGTGCGCCGGCAGAAGCTGCGCACGTTCCTGACGGTCTTCGGCATCGTCTGGGGGACCGTGGCCGTCACGCTCCTCCTCGCGTTCGGCACCGGCCTCAAGAAACAGATGATCAAGGCCACGGCCGGCCTCGGAGACCGCATCTGCATCGCGTGGCCGGGCCTCACGTCGATCCCGTTCCAGGGCCTCGGCAAGGGCCGCAGGATCCGCCTCGTCGAGGAGGACGTCGACGCGATCCGGCGGCAGGCGGAGGGCCTCTCGGGCGTCTCGAGCGAGTACTCCACGTCCATGAAGCTCCACCTCGACCTCAAGACGTGGCCCGTGGACGTTTCCGGCGTGTCCCCGGAGTTCGGACGCATGCGCAACCTGATCCCGCAGGCGGGCGGGCGCTTCATCGACCCGATCGACATGGCCGAACAGCGGCGCGTCGTCTTCCTCGGCGACAAGCTCGCCGCGAACGTCTTCGGCAAGGCGGAGGACGCCGTCGGCCGCACCGTGATGCTCGGCAGCTCGCCGTTCCTCGTGATCGGAGTCCTGCAGACGAAGACGCAGGACTCGAGCTACAGCGGCCGCGACAACGACAAGGCCTCGATCCCCGGCACGACGTATCGGGCCCTCACGGGCGAGAAGTACCTCAACAACGTGATCTTCCAGGCGAGCTCGAACTTCGACACCGAGCCGCTCAAGGCGCGGATCCTCGAGATCCTCGGCCAGCGCAAGAAGTTCGACCCGACGGACAAGGAAGCGCTGTCCGTCTGGGACACGACCGGCCAGTTCAAGTTCTGGGACACGTTCATGCTCGCCTTCACCGGGTTTCTCGGCGTCGTGGGCTCCCTCACGCTCGTCGTGGGCGGAATCGGCGTCTCGAACATCATGAACGTCGTCGTCGAGGAGCGCACGAAGGAGATCGGGATCAAGATGGCCCTCGGGGCGCGCCAGGGCTTCATCCTGCGCCAGTTCCTTCTCGAGACGCTCCTCGTGACCGGGATCGGCGGGGCGATCGGGTTCGCCGTGTCGCTCTCGATCTGCGCGGTGTTTCCACGCTTCCATCTCACGGAGTTCGTCGGCGTTCCCGAGGTCTCGCCCGTCGTCGCGGGCGTCACGATGGGAATCCTCGGGGTCATCGGCCTCGTCGCCGGCTGGTTCCCGGCCCGGGAGGCGTCGCGGCTCGATCCCGTCGTCGCGATGAAGCTCTGATGCGCACCCCCGCCGTCGTCCTCACGCTCTTCGCGCAGTCCTCGCGGCTGTCGAAGAAGCGCGCGTTCCTCACGATCGCGGCGATCGCGTGGGGGACGGTCGCGATCCTCCTCCTCCTCTCGTTCGGCGAAGGCCTCAAGCGCCAGATGGACCGCAACCGGCGCTCGACGGGCGAGAACCTCGCCGTCATGTGGCCGAACGAGACGTCGAAGCCC
>JBDTTJ010000221.1:0-5846 GCA_039930645.1 Acidobacteriota bacterium | reverse complement strand
AGCCATCGTCATCGGCCACCCCCACCGCGAAACGCTCGCGTTCCTGGAGAAGAAGTTCGCTTCGGAGAAGAACGCCGGGGCGCGGCTCGTCAGGGTTTCCGAGCTGGTTCCGTAGCCTTCACCTGATCCCAGAGGGCGTCGAGTTCCGCGAGGGGCGTGCCCTTGATTTCTTTCCCCGCGGCGCGTGCGCGCCGCGCGACTTCCTCGAACCGCCGCCGGAACTTGTCGTTCGTGCCCTGCAGCGCGGCCTCGGGATCGACGCCGTGCCGGCGGGCGACGTTGACGACCGTGAAGAGGAGGTCGCCGATCTCCCCCGAGACGCGGGCCTTGTGGACGGCCGGGTCGGAATCCGGCGGAGACTCCAGCTCGGCCTTGAACTCGGCGACCTCTTCGTCCAGCTTCGCGAGGACGTCGGCGTCGCGCTCCCAGTCGAAGCCGAGATCGGCGGCGCGCGAGGTGAGCCGCACGGCCTTGAGGAGGGCCGGCAGCGCCCGGGGAACGCCGTCGAAGGGAGAGGGGGGGCGCCCTTCCTTTTCGCGTTCCTTGCGCTTGAGCTCCTCCCACTGGACGCGCACGCCCTCGGCGTCGTGGACGCTCGCCTCGCCGAAGACGTGGGGGTGGCGCGCGACCATCTTGTCGTGGATGCGGCGGGCGAGCGACGCGAAGTCGAAGGCGCCCCGCTCCCGGCCGAGCTCGGCGAGAAAGACGATCTCGAAGAGAAGGTCGCCCAGCTCCCCCTCCAGCTCGCCGAAATCCTCGCGTTGGAGCGCGTCGAGGACCTCGTGGCATTCCTCGAGGAGGTAGCCCGACAGGGTCTGGAACGTCTGCTTTTGGTCCCAGGGGCACTCCTGCCGGAGCTTCTCCATGAGGCGGACGAGGCCCGCCGCGGCGTCGCCGGGGTCTCCAACTGGAAGTTTTTTCTCCATCGGCGCTGACCTCCCGGTCCCGTCCCGTAAAATACGACGACCTGAGGGGTTCTATGTCCGAAAACCCGAAGACCATCAAGGTCGTGGACCGCCGCCTCTTCACCGCGGAGGGAGAGGTCCGTGACGACGTGCCGGCCGAATCGTCGTCGCCGGAGCCCGCCGTGCCCGCGGCGGCCGCGGCGGCGAGCCCCGCCGCGGCCGCGGAGCAAGCGGCGCCCGCGGCGGCCGCGACGCCCACGAGCCCGGCGTTTCTCGCGCTGCTCGACATGCTCGCCCAGACGGGGCTCGTCTATCTGGAAGGAGTCCCCGACGCCGCCGGCGGCCGCCAGCCCAACGTGGCCGGCGCGCGCCAGATCGTCGAGGCGCTTCTCGCCCTGAGGGAGAAAACGCGCGGTCAGCTTTCGTTCGAGGAAACCGACGCCCTCGAGGGGATCCTCGGGGAGTTGCAACTCGTCTTCACGCGGCTCGCCGCCGGCGCCCGTCCGAAGGGCCCGGTCCCGCCGCCGGCCGCGAGGCGCGGCTGAGGACTCCCGCGGACCCGGCCGGGCTTTTCCGCCCGCGGGTGCGCGCGGTTCTGGGTGCCTGCGCTCTCCTCGTTCTCGGGGCCGCGCCGGCGCTCGACGCGCAGGTCCTCATGGCGCCGGGCGAGGGCACGGAAACGGCCTTCCGCAAGCAGGTTCGCGGCCAGTGGTTCGGCTGGCTCGCGGCGCAGGAAGAGGGTGACACGGCGCTCGCGCGCCGCAAGGTGGACGAGATCCTCAAGCACGCGCAGAAGATCGAGATCCGGCGCATGACGGACCTCGCGCTCTCGGCAACGCTTCTCGGGCGGCGCCAGCTCGTGGCCGGAAAGCCGACGCTCGCGCGCGAAGCGTACGCTGCCGCGATCCGCCTCGACCCGGACCTGCCCGAGCCGCGCTGGGCGCGCCTCGGCCTCGCGTTCAAGGCCCGGGAGGCCGGCGAGGTCGTGAAGGGCCTCGCGGGCGCGCTGCGTGCGACGGTCGCCGACGGCGAGTCGCGCCGCGTGAACCTCGCGCGCTTCGTTCTCCTCCTGCTCGGGACGGTGGCCGCATCGGCGCTCGCCGCCCTCGTGATCCTGCTGGTCCGCCACGGGGGCCGGCTCGTTCACGACCTGAGGGAGACGGCCGGCGGCTTCCTGCGGGGCCGCGCGACATCCGCCCTCGTCCTCGGCGTGCTCGTGCTGCCGCTGCTCCTCGGCCTCGACGTCGTCTGGCTCTCGCTTTTTCTCTTTGTCCTCGTGTTCGGGTACGCGACGTTCGACCAGAAGATCGCGCTCTCGGGCGCCCTCGTCGTCCTCGTCGCCCTCCTCCCGGCCCTGGACCGCTTCGCCTACGAATTCGCGATCTCCTCGTCGCCGATTCTTCGCGGCGCCGAGGCCCTCCATGAGGCGCGGTACGACCAGCGGGTTCTCGACAACCTCGAGGCCGCCAAGAACATCGCGCCTGACGACGTGGACATCCGGTTCCTGCTCGGCCGCCTCTACCAGTCCCTCGGCCAGAACGACCGCGCGACTTTCGAGTACACCGCGGGCGCGCAGCTCGCTCCGCGCGACACCCGGTGTCTCGTGAACCGGGGCAACATCCGGTTTGTCGACGGGGACCTCGGCTCGTCACAGGAGGACTACCAGCAGGCCCTGAAGCGGGACCCGCGTTCGATCGCGGCGCGCTATAACCTTGCGCTTCTCTACGCCGAGACGTTCCGCACCGTGGAGGCGGCCCAGACGCTGCAGGAGGCCCGTGCGCTCGACGCCCACGCCGTCCAGCGCTTCCAGGACACGCCGACGCTCGTGAAGGTCGTTTCCATCGGGTACGCGCCCGACGAGGCGCGCCGGAAGATCGAGGAGATGGAGCGCGTGGGGCGCAGCCGGCGCCTCCTCGGCCAATACCGCTCATGGGACCCGTTCGGCGGCCTGCGTGTCCCCCTCGTCGTCGCGTTCCTCGCCGCCGTCGCGGCGGCCTGGGCGCTCGACTCCTACCGCAAGCGCGGCCGTGGCTACGCGTCGGAGTGCCAGAAGTGCGGCCGCGCCTTCTGCCGCCTCTGCAAGCCCTCGGCCGAGAGCGCGCTCCTGTGCTCGCAGTGCATCCACGTCTACTTGAAGAAGGACGGGGTGGCGATCGAGACGAAGCTCCAGAAGCTGGACGACGTGAGGCGCCGCAAGTCCTTCGAGCAGCGCCTCCGCGGCATCCTGAACGCGATCTTCCCGGGAGCCGCGGCGTTCCTCGACTCCCGACTCCCGCTCGCGTCCCTGGCGTTCGGCCTGTTCGCCTTCGGCCTGCTCGCGGCGTTCTGGGGCCCGCGCCTCGTCGTGCTTCCGCGCCCCACGCTCTCCGGCGGCCTGCTGGCGGTCGTATTCTGGTGCATCGTCGCCCTCACGGGATGGCTGATCGGGGCGTTCACGGCCCCGCGGAACGCCTGACGATGGCGCTCGAAGGCACTCTCCGCGACTTCTCGCTGGCGGACATCCTCCAGCTCATCGCGCTGCAGCACAAGACGGGCCTCCTGAGCGTACGAAGCCCCGGCGACACGGTCACGCTCGGTTTCGTCGACGGACAACTCGTCTCGGCCGAGTCCTCCGCTCAACGGCTCGACACGCGGCTCGGCACCGTCCTCGTGAAGACGCGCCGCCTCTCGCCCGAAGCGCTCGCCCGCGCCCTGGAAATGCAGGCCCAGACGCTCCAGCGGCTCGGCTTCATCCTGCTCCGCAACGGGTTCTGCTCCGCCCAGGACCTCAGCGACGGCCTCGACATCCAGATCCGGCGCATCGTCTACGGCCTCTTCCGCTGGATGGACGGGGACTACGTCTTCGAGCAGACGGACCACGTCGACTACGACCCCGAGTCCACGACGCCGATCTCGGTCGAGCGCCTCCTCATGGAGGGCGCGCGGATGCTCGACGAGTGGCCCATCGTCGAGAAAGTCGTCTGGTCGCTCGACCTCGTCTACCAGAGGGTGCCGGTTGCCCAGCCCGTCATCCCCGCCGAAGAGGAGGACGAGGTCGAGGTCGTCGAGGACTCGACCGTCGCGCGCCGCGCCCGCGACAGGCGCCCGGAGCCCATCCGCGTCTCGCGCGCGGAGTGGTCCGTCTACGAGCTCGTCGACGGCCAGCGGACGGTGGCGGAGATCAACGAGCTCGCCTTCCTCTCGGAGTTCGACGGCTGCAAGGCGTTTTTCGACCTCGTGAGCCGCGGCCTCATCGAGGAGGCGATGCCGCACGCCGTCGAGGCGCCCGACGAACCGGGGCTGCCCGTCGGCGTCCCGGCCGGCCGCGCGCCGCGCGCGCCGCTGGACCTGAACCTCATCGCGGGGGTGGGGCTCGCGCTCGTCTTCGCGCTGGCCGTAAGGATGCAGGCGAAGAACCCCCTGAACCTCGTGACGCTTCCGCCGCGGCGCGACGCGGTCGTCGGCGGCTACCAGAAATCCCTCTCGCTCCTCAAGCTGCGGCGGCTCGCCGAAGGCGTCGACACGTTCACGCTGATCGCCGGGCGGCTCCCGGACGGGCTGGACTCCCTGGTGGCCTCGCAGATCGTCCCGGCGCGCGATCTCGAGGATCCGTGGGGGACGAAATACCGCTACATCGTCCAGGGCGAGAAGTTCTATCTCGTCGGGTTCGACGCCGAGGGGCACACCGACCCGGACCTCCTTTTCTCCAGGACGCTCGTCCTGAGAGAGAGCAAGGAGCAGGAGCTCGCGCCTCACTCGACCCGCGAAATTACTGTCGTGGAATGACTTGCAAGATCTAATCCGCGGCTGTAGGTGTGTTCGCTCTCTGACTTGACAATGACGCGCTAAGATTCTATCTTGAGGTTTGGCTCGCAGGGCGGGCCAGAGGAGTTCAGGTCAAATGAGCAAGATCATCGGAATCGATCTCGGCACGACGAACAGCGTCGTGGCCGTTCTCGAGGGGGGCGCCGCGGAAGTTGTCGCCAACAGCGAAGGCGGCCGCACGACGCCCTCCGTGGTCGGGTACGCGAAGACGGGGGAGCGCCTCGTCGGCCAGGTCGCGAAGCGCCAGTCCGTGACGAACCCGGAGAACACGGTCTACTCGATCAAGCGGTTCATGGGGCGCCGGTTCGACGAGGTCAACGACGAGATGAAGATGGTGCCCTACAAGGTCATCCGTTCGGCGAACGGCGACGCGCGCGTTTCGGCCGGGGGAAAGGAGCTCTCGCCGCCCGAGATCTCCGCGATGATTCTCACGAAGCTGAAGGAAGCCGCCGAAGCCTACCTGGGCGAGAAGGTGGATCGCGCGGTCATCACGGTGCCCGCCTACTTCAACGACGCGCAGCGGCAGGCCACGAAGGACGCCGGTCAGATCGCAGGCCTCAAGGTCGAGCGCCTCGTGAACGAGCCGACCGCGGCCGCGCTGGCGTACGGGCTCGACAAGAAGAAGAACGAGCTCATCGCCGTCTACGACTTCGGCGGCGGCACGTTCGACATCTCGATTCTCGAGGTCGGCGACGGCGTCGTTGAGGTCAAGTCCACGAACGGCGACACGCACCTCGGCGGCGACAACATCGACCAGAAGATCGTCGAGTGGCTCGAGGCCGAATTCAAGAAGGACCAGGGCATCGATCTCTCCAAGGACCCGATGGCCGTCCAGCGCCTCAAGGAGGCCGCGGAGAAGGCCAAGATCGAGCTCTCGACAACCGTCGAGACCGAGGTCAACCTGCCGTTCATCACGGCGGACGCCTCCGGACCGAAGCACCTCACGCTCAAGCTCACGCGCGCGAAGCTCGAGTCGCTCGTGGACGACATCCTTCAGCGCTCCGTCGGGCCGTGCAAGCAGGCCCTGAAGGACGCGGGCGTGGACGCCTCGAAGATCGACGAGGTCGTCCTCGTGGGCGGCCAGACCCGCATGCCGAAGATCCAGCAGATCGTGAAGGACTTCTTCGGCAAGGAGCC
>JBDTTJ010000220.1:0-5867 GCA_039930645.1 Acidobacteriota bacterium | reverse complement strand
CCTCAGGACTCCCATGACGAAAGCGCTCGGACCCGGAGAGAGCGCGCGCGTGTCCGTCGCGGTCGAGGCGCCGTCCAGGCCCGGCGCCTACGTGCTCGAGGTGGACCTCGTCCAGGAAGGCGTCGGATGGTTCGGCGACCATGGATCGCCGGTGGCCCGGGCGGCAGTTCGCGTGGAGGGTCAGACCGTCACTCCCTGACGAAGCCTATCCGGAAGACCTCGACGGACACCTCCCGCCCGTCGCCCGAGCCCGAAAGGATGGACGCGGGCTTCCACGTCGAGCTCGACGCGAGGACGATCCGAACCGGCCGGCCGCCTCGTGCCGCCCGGAAGTCCTCCGGCACCTCCAGGTCATACGCGCGCCACGCCGAGCCTTCGGGCCGGATCACGCCGAGACGCACCGGGGCGCCGCCCTCGGCGTCCTCCAGGGAGACCTCGATCTCCGGCACGGGCACGGGCGGCCGCGCCGCCGCGAGCGCGTCGATGGGGCAGGCGAACTCAACCCGGAGCTTCGGGGCGTCGAGGACGGCGCGCACGACGCCGCGTCGCCCCATCCAGCGCGTCGGCTGCGTCCACGCGTGGAAACCCGAGAGGACGTCCGACTCCTGCGCGGAGATCACGAAGTCGACGACATCGGGGCGGTGAAGGTCGCGGAGCTCGCCGTTCTCGACGGCGAACCACGGCTTCTCGCCGATCGCGCGCGCCCACGCATCGAAGACGCCGTTCAGGACGGCAACGTCGCGAGCCCCGACAGCGCCGTGCGCGAGGACGAGGCGCGGCGTCGGGCGCCGGTTCGAGATCGTGAGGAGGAAGCGCGTCGAGATCCTCCCGTTGTGGATGTCCGGAAAGAAGAAATTCGTGTCGGGGACTTCCAGGGGAGGGGCGTCCGGCGGAAGCGCGCGGGCCGCGTCGGAGAGCATCCCCGCGAGCCGCGTGAGTGAGGCGAGACGCCGCGCGTGCGTCGCGTAGACCTCCCACGAGATCCGCGAAAGCATCGCCCGGCGGTGGAGAAGCGTCTCCAGACCGAGCACGGCGATCGCGAGACCGAGGAGCGCGCCGAGGAGTCGCCGGTTTCCCGCGAGACGCGCGCGGACGGCGGCGGCCGCAGCGCCGCCGAGGAGCGCCGCGGGAATGAGGAGCGGGAAGAAGTAACGGTCGCCGTCGAAGAGCTCCTCGTACGGGTAGTTCCACCGCGCGATCCCGACGAGGGCGAGGAAGCCCAGGCCGGCGGGCAGCGTCGCGAGCGCTGCCGTGAACGCGCGCCGTGTGGACGGCGTCAGGAGCGCGATCAGGGCGCCCGCAGCGGCGAGCGCGACGACGAGGCCGAACGCCGACTCCATCTTCGGGAACCATTCGGTGATGCCGAGAGGCCGAACGACGCTCGGCCCGGGGAACACGTACCGGAACGGCGCCGCGCATGCGAGGAAGACGAACCGCTTGAGGGCGGCGACGAGCTCGGTGTGGAGCGCGACGCCCGTCAGTCGCGTGTAGGCGAGGCGCGTCGCGAGGAGCGCGAGAGCCGACAGCGCCACCAGGAAGACCTCCAGCCGGCCGGCGAGGCGCCGGTCCCCCGAGCGCCATCGCTCGGCGATCGAGAGGAAGAACGGCGCCGACACGAGCGCCACGAGCGAGTTGTCGCAGGCGATCGCGAAAACGCACCCGGCCGCCGCGAGGAGCGCGGCGCGCCGTCGGCCGAGAGTCTCCGCGTGGACGATCGCGACGAGGGCGCCGGTCACGCCGGCGATTCCGATCGGGACGCAGCCGCCGCTCGGGAACCAGAGCCACATCGAGGAGAAGCCACATGGCAGGACGTAGAGGATTCCCGCGAAGACGGCCGCGAAGTCGTCCCGGAGGAGGCGACGCGCGGAGAGGGCGACGAAGAACGCCGACAGAACGTGCGAAGCGAAGACGAGGAGGCGAAGAGGCGTGGCGTTCGCCCCGAACAGGGAGCCGCTCGCGGTCAGGAGGAGCCGCAACACGGGGACGAAGTGCTCGCCCTGCGGACGGAACAGCACCCCCCAGAATGGCGCCTGGCCGGCGAGGACGTCCGCAGCGTGGTTCAGGTAGTCGATGTCGTCGTAGGCGTACGAGCCCCCGAACGTGGGGCCGTACAGATAGAGCCCGAGCAGGGCCGCCGATCCGAGGGCGACCGGGGCGAACCGGCGCGCCGTCACGGCCTCCTCCCGACCTGCGCGACGGGAGGGGCGGGCGGGCCCGGCAGGAACGACGCGGAAGAGAGGTCAAACGCCGCCACCGCGAGGCCGATCCCGAGGGCGAGAGGGAACGAACGAAGCGAGATCCGCGCGAGAAGGAGGCCGAGGCAGGCCGCGAGCAGCGGGAAGACGAAGAGCAGGGAACGCGCGGCCGGGCCGGGCGTCCGCGCGGCGTCCGAGAACACGAAGAGCGCGGCCGCGAGCGCGCCCGCGAGCGCGAGGGGCGCGAGACCCTGGGCGATCGTGCGGCCGCGGCGAAGTGCCTCCGGAGACCGCCGGAACGCGAGGAGGACGGCGGCGACGTTCAGCGCCACGAGTGCGAGCGCCGCGCCGCGGCGCCAGGCCGGCGTCCCGCCGGGTTCGGCGCCCGGAGCGACCAGCCCGGGGAGGTGGACGAGGGCGAGACGCCCAGCGTTCGAGACGACGTCGGCGGACGGAAGGGCCGCGGAGTCCACGCGCGCCGAGATCGGGGCTCGCACGTCGAGAACGGCGCCCGCCGCCGCGGCGAGCGCGAAGCCGGCCGCCGCGAGGGCGACGGCTCGAAGCCGGCCCCGGCGGTCCCGACGGGAGCGCCACACGAGAAGTGCGGCCGGCGCCACGCAGGCGAGCACCTGCAGCGACAGGCGGAACCCGAGGCCGCCTGCCAGCCCGGAGAGAACGGGGAGCGCGGCGTTCTCCGGATGTTCGCGCGACTCGGCGGCGGCCCAGAGCGCGGCCAGACCGAGGAGGACGGTCTCCGGGCCGCCGTCCGGCGCGGATGTCGCCGCCAGGAAGGGCGGAGACGGAAACGCGAAGACGAGGAGCGCGAAGCAGGCGGCCTGGCGTCCCACGAGCCGACGCGCCAGGAAGAAGAACACGAGGAGCAGGAGGACGCCCGAGATCAGCGGTACCGCCGCGGCTGCTCCCGCGCGAAATGATGCGCCGTCGCCCGGGAACGCGGCGAGAGAGACGGCCGCCCGCACGGCGGCGCCTCCGGCGAGCGCGAAAAGCGCGAAGAGGCTCCAGCCGTCCCAGCGCGAGCGCAGGAGCGACAGGTAGCTCCGGCTCGTCGTGAGGATGTGCATCTTCGACACGCCATGGACGCGGACCGTGAAGCGGATCGGCGCCTCCAGGATGAAGTAGCCGCGCCTCGTCGCGTCGATCAGCATCTCGGGCAGGAACGCGAAGTTGTCGTTTCGAAAGGCCAGGCTGCGCAGCGCGGGCGCGCGGTAGACGCGGAAGCCCGACGTCTTGTCGCGGGTCTTCAGGCCCCAGAGGAAGCGCATGGCCGCGTTCATCGAGGTGGAGAGCGCCCTCTTCCAGAGCGGGATGCCGGTGACGGAGCTGCCGGCGACGAAACGCGATCCCACGACGATGTCCGCTCCGGAAACCTCGAGGGCGGAGACGAGCGCCGGAATCTCCTCGGGCTGATGGTTGAGGTCCGCGTCCATCGTGAGGACGAGGTCGGCGTCCGGCCGGACGGCGGCGAATCCGCGGCGGAACGCGGCGCCGAGGCCCGCCGGCTCGGCGCGGTACAGGACCCTCACACGGGGGACGGCGCGCGCGATCGCGTCCAGCGCCTCGCGTGTGCCGTCGGTCCCCTCGACGACGTAGACGAGTTCCCAGTCGGCGCCGAGCCCGTCGAGCGCGCGCACGAGACGTTCGGTCAGCGGGACGACGTTCTCCCGCTCGTTGTACGCGGCGATGACGACGGAAAGCTTCATCCGGGCTTGCGCGCCACGACGACGAGGTGGATGAAGAGGTCGCGGGGCCCGAACGAGAGCGCCGCGGGCTCGAGGCCCGTGCCGTCGAGCATTGCGACGGCGTGCGCGCGCGAGCGGAGGCGGTTCACTTCGTCCGGAAAGAAACGGAACGGCGCGCCGTTTCGCGAGCGGAGAGACTCGATCGGTGCGAGAACGAGCCGGGACGAGCCGAATTCCGGCGGCCAGAAGAGGAGCGCGATCCCTCCGGGCCTGAGGACGCGCGCGAACTCCCTCAGGAGCGCCCGGCCTTCCTCTTGCTCGAAGTGCTCCATGACGCCGAGGTTCCAGAGTCCGGCGACGGACGAGTTTCGGAACGGCAGCCGGAACAGGTCCCCCTGCAGAAGCCCCCGGAAGACGGAAATCCGTCGCGCCGCTCGCACGGCGAGCCGCGAGATGTCCATCGCGACGAGCGTCCGGCCGGCCGGGTCGATGCGGGAAGAGGACTCGGCGGTGCCGCATCCCGCCTCGACGAAGACGCCCTCCTTCGGAAAGTGCTCGTCCGCGAAGGCCCGGACGGCGCGGCTCAGGAGAGAGGTTCTCACGAGGGACGCGACGCGCCCGAAGAGGGACGCTTCCTCCGAGAGCGCCGCCCAGTGGCGGTCCCAGACGCCCGCGTCGTCGCGCCTCGCGCGGTCAGGAGCGGTCACGTGGGTCTCCAGCCCCCCCCGGCACGCGCGCCTCCACGATGTACCGCGGGCGGCGGCGCGTCTCGTCGAGGTTGCGCCAGAGGTACTCGCCGATCATTCCCATCACGAGGAGCTGCGCGCCCGACACGACGAGCAGCACGATCATGAGCGACGCCCAGCCCTGCACCTTGAGGTCGAAGGCGAAATGGGCGAAGACGATGAAGAAGGCGTAGAGGAGACCCGCGGCCGACACGAGTAGGCCGAGGAGCGAGGCCGCGCGGATGGGGACGTAGGAGAACGCGACGAAGGAGTCGATGAAGTACTTGAGCTTTCGGCCGAAGCCCCACATCGACTTCCCATAACGCGCCTCTCGCGCGAGGCGGCGGAACGGGACGACCGCGGGGTCGAACCCGAGCCACAGGACGAGGCCCATCAGGTACGCGTTGCTCTCCTGGATCCCGAGGAGGAGATCGCGCACCGAGCGATCCACAACGAAGAAGTCGAAGCCGCCCTCGGGCATCGTCGCGATCGCGTACTTCCGGAAGAGTCGGTAGAAGACTTTGGCGAGAAACGCGGTGGCGGGCGGGTCGTCACGGCCCTCGCGCGCGGCCAGGACGACCTTCTTCCCCGCGCGCCAGTGCGCGAGCATCGCGTCGAGCGTCTCGGGCGGGTCCTGCAGGTCGGCGGAGATCGTCGCCACCGCGTCGCCGTCCGCCTCCGCGAGCCCCGCGAGGATGGCGGCGTTCGAGCCGAAGTTGCGCGAGAGCTTCAGGACGGTCGCCCGCGGCTCGGAAGCGCCGAGCGCGAGGAGCACGGCGAAGGAGTCATCCTTCGAGCCGTCGTCGACGAAGACGAAGCGAAACGCGTCCCCGGGATGGCGGGACGCGAGCTCTTGCAGGCGCGCGAGGAGATCCGGCAGGCTCGCGGCGTTGTGGAAGACGGGAACGACGATCGAGATCCGACTCATGCGAAATGCCCGAGGATCGCGGCCCGGTCCGCGTCGGCCACCTCTCCGGTCGGCCGGGCGGGGATCCCGACCACGACCGTCCAGTCGGGCACGTCGCGGGTGACGACTGCGCCCGGCGCGACGATGGCGCCCATGCCGACCGCGACGCCCGCGGCGAGGTTCGCACCCGTGCCGACGAGCGCGAAGCGGCGGATCTTCGGCCCGCGCACGGCCCACGGCATGAGCCCGAAGCGGCGCAGGTAGACGTCGTTGTCGTTCACGGTGAGGACGCCGGGCCCGATGAAGACGTCCTCTTCGATCACCATGTTCCCCGTCAGGA
>JBDTTJ010000219.1:0-5889 GCA_039930645.1 Acidobacteriota bacterium | reverse complement strand
GTGGCAATCGGCGCACTTGAGGGCCGCCTCCTTCGGCGCCACCATGTGGTTGACCGGCCAGACCATCGAGGTTTCGATCCATCCGAACTTCCCGCTGTACGGCTGGCCGGCCGCGGCCATACCGTTCGTGATGGCGAGGTTCCAGTCGTACTTCGTCCAGTAGCCCTCGGGACCGAATACGTTCACGACCGCGACAGTGCTGTTTCCGCTGTCGAACGCCTGCTTTCCCCTCATGACCTTGAAGGGGAAGATCCTCGCCTTCGGATCCGCCTTGGTTCCGCGCGCCGACGAGAGACGCACCACCTTCGAGGGGTCGATCTTGTCGCCGAGCAGGACCCGGTCCACGGTGCCGTCGTACCAGAAGTACGTCGGGACGACGTCTCTCTCCCAGACGAAGTCACCCTTCATCTTGTCGTAAAGCTTCTCGCCGTACTTGTCCTTCTTGACGTCCTCCGGCTTCACGTCCTTGCCGGCAGTTGACCAGTCCCACCACACCTTCGTGGGCTTGTCCTTGGCGAACGCGGGGACGTGGCAAGTCTGACAGGCGACCCGCCGGGCGTGCCGGGCCAGGACGGCCGACTTGTGCGGTTCGGTCTTGTGGCAGTCGTTGCAACCCATCGCCGGAGACGCGGTCCCGACGGAAACCGATCGCGCCTCGCCCTTGATCGTGTGGCTCTCCTCGCCCTTGTGGCACGCCTGGCAGGCCATCCGGGATGCGCCGCCCATGTGGACGTCGATGGCGCGGGAGGGATTTTTCAACGAAGAGTCCAGATCGCCGTGCTTCACGTGATCGCCGCCCCCCGCGTAGAAGTGGCAGGAGCCGCAGGCGTCGCGCGTCGGCTTGCCCACGTTTTGCGCCGCCTTCAGGAGGTCGGCGGCCTCCCAGGGCTGGCCCTTCGGGAACTCCTTCTTCTCGCCGGCATAGACAGGATGACCGGCCCCCGTCGGGAACTTCCGGTACGTGCCGGTCGTGTCGTGGCAGACGAGGCAGTCCATGTTCTCGACCTTCGTGAAGTCGAAACTGGCGTCCTTCCAGCCGTATCCGGCGTGGCAGCTCGTGCAGCGGGGCCAGTTGGAGGGCACCGCGATGCAGAAGTTGTTCAGGGCGTTCTTCTTCCCGAGCTCGATCGACTTGCCGTTCAACGTCTGCTTCCTGGCCCATGTCCAGTGCACCGACGTCTTGAAGGCCTGGGCCTCCTTGTCGTGGCATTCGAGGCACTTCTTCGTCACGTCGGGTCCGGTCGCGAAGGGGCCGGGACCGACGTAGTCCGCGTGCGTGCCGGCCACGGCGCGCGCGGCAAAGGCAGCTCCCACCAGCAGCAACGTCATTCCGAGAAGGTGCTTGGATTCCATCGGTTGTCCCTCTCCGTCTGCGGTCGTTCGTATCACGGCACCGCCTTGCGGACGGCCGCCTCGATTTCCTTCTGGATGTCGCCGGGCATCTGCATGTTCTTCATGAATGCCCAGTTGCCGGCATCCTCGAAGTAGAGCTTCATCCGCCACATCTCCTTGAGGAGCGTCACGGAACTCCCGGCGCCTTTCTTCGTGATCACGACCTCGATCGGGAACGCCGCCGCGTGGTCGAGGCCGGGGAAGGGGTTCGCCTGTGTCGCCCGCTTCTCTCCCGCGATTCCGAACGCGCGGCCTTCCGTCTTCGCGTTCGTCAACCCGACGACGAAGACGTCGTCCGAGGCCCTGTACGCGTAAACGGCGTGCCAGCCGGCCGCGTCCGCGACGCCGGCTTTGATCGCTTCGGCCACTTCCGCGGGCGCCTTGCCCGGCGCCAGGATCGGAACGATCTTGTCCGGGAACGCGCCTCCACCCATGCCGCCGATCGCCCCGCTGTCGCGCATCTGGCCGGCCTGCTTCGGCGAAACCGTCCCGAGCGGAGCGAGCGCGGCCTCGACGGTCTCGACGGCCTTCAGGGCCGCCGCGTCCTTCACATCGGAGCCATAGAACGTTCTGAGAAGCGAAACGGGGTTTGCGATGGAGACGCTGACACCCGACGAGTCGGAAAACACCGCGAGTCGCATCGGGAGGCCAAACGCCTTGTCACCACCGCCGGAGAGCACCTCCGAAGTCCACGCGGGCGACGCGAATACGATCGTCCGCGCCTTCTCTCCACACCCGGACGGAACTCCGTTGTCGAACGAGCCGAGAATCTCGAAGCCGGCCGCCTTCAAAGACGATTCCGTCCTGATGGCGGTCTCGCCGACGTCGGCCTTGAGCCCGGAGAGGAGGGTCACGTAAACGCCCTGAGCCTTCTCGACGCCCCCCGCGGACGCGGGCAGCGCGAGAAGGGCGGCGAGAGCGAACGATGCGAGCGAGCGCGTCACGCGAGCCTCAGAACCCGAACGACAGGCCGAGGTCGAACACCCACTGGTCCATCTTCAGCTCGATCGTCTGCTTGCCGGGCACCTCGAGCGGGTTCGGGCCCGTGACGGACTTGGAAAGAGCGCGGACCACCGCGAAGTTGAGCTTCGTCTTCGCTCCCACGTTCGCGCTCGCGCCGAGCGTGATGTGCTGCTCGATCGTGCCGGGGGCCAGGATGTTGAAGAGGACCTCGGTCTCCGGGATGGGCTGCTTCGCGTAGGCATAACCCGCGCGGACCGTGAAGTTCGGGCTCGCGGCGTACTGGAGGCCGAACTTGTAAGCCGTTACGTCCTTCCAGCCGAAGCCGGCGCCGCCATCGTCGCCGAGGCGCGCTGTCATGAGGTTCGGAAGGAGCGGGTTCCCGATCGACTCGGTCTTGCTGTAATAGATCTGCTGGACGTCGAAGGCGACGGTGAAGGACTCGGCGGGCTTGATCGCGACGCCGACGGTCCAGTTCGCCGGGATGTCGAAGTCACCCTGCTCGGCGAAGAGACCCGCGTACTTCTCGAACTTCGACATCTCCATCTCGGTCTGGTACGAGCCGCCGACGGAGAGCCAGGGCGTCAGCTTGCCGAGGTACCCGACTCTCACGCCCCATCCGAGGGACGTGTCGAAGCTGTTGTTCGAGAGGTTCGACGGCGAGGACGAGTACGGCGCGAAGCTCCCGACGCCCTCGGCCTGGAAGCGCTGGTAGCCGAAAACCGGGCTGACGCCGAAGGCGTGGTTCTCGCCGAGCTTGTACGTCAGGGTCGGCGCGATGTACATCTGCATGAGGTTCACGCCGGTGCGGCCCGCGTAGAAGACCGACGCGTCGTAAGCGGTGTTCATGCCTCCGTTGCCGTAGAGCGCGACTCCAAGCGTCATCTGGTCGTTCAGCTTCCAGTTCGCGCCGATCGACGGCATCAGGAAGACCGACGTGCCGCTCTTCACGGTGCCCGGCTGAAGGCCGAACGTTCCGGGATAGCCCGAGGGCGACCCCGCGACCGTGAACTCACGGTTCGGGTTGAAGACGGCGAGGCTCAGGTCGTAGCCCGTCGCCCACGCGTTCCCGGCGGGGTTCGTGGCCGGGGACATCGTGTTGAGCGACAGCGCGACACCCGCGCCGCCCATCCCGTTCTGGGCGGTTCCGTAGCCGAGCTGGAAGTAGCCGTCCGTCGCGAGCGCGGGGGCGGCGGCGAGGGTGAGCAGCGCGACGAGCGCGATGCCGATCCGGGTCTTCATGTGGGCACTCCTCTCATAGGCGGGCGGAAAACCGCCCGTAATCCAAACTTCTGTTCTGGTCGTCAGGTCAGCGGCGCGTCAGCAGCCCCCACCTTTCTTCGGTGCCGCGGCCTGGGGGGCGACGGGCCGCGACTCGGTCGGAGCGGGGGCCGCCACGGCGGCGGTCCCGGTCAAATGGGCGTTCAGCGCTGCGCGCGAGCGGAACTCGGCGAGCTGCGCGGCGGTGGGGTTCGCGGGCACGACCGGGGCCGTGAGGACCTCCGCTTTCCAGGCGTCGTATCCACCTGCGAGGGAGAAGACCTCGCCGGGGAACGCCGCGAGACCGGCGGGCGCCTCGACGTCGCCCTGCCCGAAGACGACGAGCCGGCGCGTCGGGACGAGAGAGGCGGCAACCGCCCTACCCTTTTCATCGCCGGCGGCGATCGCGCCGGGAAGTGAGCCCTTCCCGGAGTCCGCCGCGGCGCGCAGGTCGACGACCCACCACGTCTCGGGCGACGCGACGAGCTGCTCGGCAAGCGCGGGAGCCGAAATCCTCTGCACGGTCTTCGCACCCACGGCGGCGTGCCGCGCGGGAAGGGCGAGTGCCGCGAGCGCGAGCGCGGCGACGGCCGCGAAGCCCGAGAACACCCGCCACTTGACGCGCGCGGGCGAGGCCGGGACGGTCTCCCCCGCGCGGGGCGCGAAGATCGCTTCGAGCTTCTCTCCGCCGAGGAACGCGCCGACCGCCATCGCGACGACGGCGGCTGCGACGACCGCGACCGGGACGCCGATCAGCCGGTCGAGCCGCACGACGCCCATCGCCCCGCTCTTGTAGAAGCCCTCGAGCGGCCCGTAGCCGAAGCCGAACGCGAGCGAGCCGAGCATGATGCCGCCGAGCGCCGCGAATCCGTCGAGGTTGCCCGACGCGGCGGCGACGGCCCCCGTGCCCGGGCAGTAGCCCGACACGATGAAGCCGGCGCCGAGGAGGAGACCGCCGACGAGCTGCGGCCAGAGGAACGTCTCGGGCACCGTGACGAGCGAAAGGTCGAGGACGCCGATCCCCGCGAGGAAGGCCATCCCGACACAGGCCGTCACGATCGCGCTGAACATGACCTTCAGGACGCGCAAATCCGTCAGGTAGAACTGGGCGGCGAGGTTGCGGGCGCGGCCGAAGCCCGCGCGCTCGAGGGCGAAGCCGAACCCGACGCCGACGAGCGTCCCGATCAGGAGGCCGGTGTACGGGCCGAAGACGTCGCGGGGGAAGAGGGGAAACGTCATCGCCATTCCTTCCGGACGAACGGGGCGACGAGGTAGCCGCCCGTGAAGACCGCCATCATGAAAACCCACGAGCCGAGGGAGAGCGCCGCGCCGCCCGTGAGCGCCTGACCCGACGTGCAGCCCCGCGCGAGGCGCGCCGCGAAACCCATCAGCACGCCCCCGACGACCGCGAGCACGAGGCGCTGCGCCGTCGTCGCGCGCGGCCCCTTCTCGATCCCGATCTTCAGGCGGCCGGCCGAGTACGCACCGAGGACGCCTCCGAGGAAGACGCCGAGGACTTCGAAGACGAGCCAGTCTTCGAGGATCTTCTTGCCGGGCCCGTAGTACTGCGAGAAGTACGCATTCGTCTCGATCGTCTTCGGGGCCACGAGGTGCGCGCCCGCGACCGCGAAGCGCGTCACGGCGCCGGACGACCCGAGCCCGAAGCCCATGACGAGGAACGACGCGAGGAGGACAAGGCCGAGGAAAACGCCCGCGACGTACGGGTTCCAGAACGGGCGCTCGGCGGGGGGCTGCTGTGTGGACACGGCGTTCACCTCATGACGAGGAGCCGGTAGGCCGAGGCCTGGCCGGCGAGGAGGAGGATCCAGCGCAGCGCGAGGCCGCCCCCGAGGATGAGGACGGGCACGAGCGCGACGAATGGAAGATGGCGCCTCGACTCGAGGAGCTCCATCGCGAGCGGGACTAGGAGGCCCGCCACGACGACGAGGGACCAGAAGACGGCCGTGTACGGACCGCCGAGGAAGCTCCCGGCCGCGAACCGGCCCGCCTCGCCGGACGTCGCCCAGCCGAGGAAGAGAAGAACGATGAGGACGAGCTCGGCGCCGATCGCGATCGCGTCCCAGCGGACGAGCGTCTTGCGCTCGGCATCGTCGAGCGGGAAGAGGAGAAGAGAAGCGGCCCCGGTCGAGATCCCGGACGCGAGGAAGAGGGGGCCGAGAACAGGACTGTTCCAGGCGAGACGCGACGGCATCGTGCCGAGAAGGAGGCCCGTGTAGAGGCCGAGGCCGACGCCGACCAGGGCGGCGGCGACGAGAA
>JBDTTJ010000218.1:0-5916 GCA_039930645.1 Acidobacteriota bacterium | reverse complement strand
CTAGAATCCGCCGGTGTCCGCAACACCCGACGGGCTCCCGACGAGCCGCGCTTACCCGCGCTACGTCCTCTTCGTCCTCGTCCTCGTCTACGTCTTCAACTTCCTCGACCGGCAGATCGTGTCGATCCTCGCCGAGCGCATCAAGGCGGACCTCGGCGTGTCGGACGCGCAGCTCGGCTTCCTCTACGGGACCGTCTTCGCCGTCTTTTTCGCGATCTTCGGGATCCCGCTGGGCCGTCTCGCGGACGCGTGGGACCGCCGCCGGCTCATCGCGTGGGGCGCCGCGTTCTGGAGCCTCATGACGGCGCTGTCGGGTTTCGCGAAGAGCTTCCCGCAGCTCGCGCTCGCGCGGATGGGCGTGGGCGTGGGCGAGGCGAGCGCGGCGCCCGCGGCGTACTCGCTGCTCTCGGACTGGTTCCCGAAGGAGAAGCGCGCGACGGTTCTCGGCCTCTACTCGAGCGGCATCTACATCGGCGCGGGCCTCGGCCTCGGAATCGGCGGCCTCGTCGTGGATCGCTGGGACCTGGCCTTCCCGTCCGGCACGGGCCCCTTTGGCCTGCGCGGCTGGCAGGCCGCGTTCCTCGCGGTCGGCCTGCCCGGGCTCGTCCTCGCCGCGTGGGTGCGCAGCCTCCGGGAGCCCGCCCGCGCCGCGTCGCACCCGCCGCTCACGACGACGCCCGTGAGGACGTTCCTCCGCGAATCGGCTGCGGTGATCCCTCCTTTCACGCTCTTCGCGCTCGCCGAGGCGGGCGCCGGCCCGGCGGGAGTGCTCGGCAACGTGGCGGCGTTCGCCGCTCTCGGCGGCCTCGCGTGGCTCCTCACGGCCGCGCTCGGAAACCCCGCGCAGTGGATCGCGCTCGCCGCCGGTCTCTACGCCGTCTTCTCGTGGGCGCAGGCGCTGCGCCTCAGAAACCGCGAGGACTTCGACCTCGTCTTCCGGAATCGCGCGCTCGTCCTCGCGAACCTCGGCTTCGGCCTCGTCGCCTTCGGCACGTACGGAACGAGCTTCTGGATCGCGCCGTACTTCGTGCGCGTTCACCACCTGAACCTCGCGACGACCGGCCTGCTCCTCGGCGGCATCTCGGCCGCCGGAGGCTGGCTGGGCGCGACGTCGGGCGGCCTCCTCGCGGACGCGTGGGGCAAGAAGCGCGTGGACGGCCGCCTCCTCGTGGGCGCGGCCTCGGCCCTCGTTCCGATCCCGCTCGCCCTCGGGATGCTCGCGGCCCCGTCGCTTGCGCTCGCCTCCGCGCTCGCGCTCCCGATCACGGTCCTCACGGCGCTCTGGGTCGCGCCCGCGACGACGACGGCGCAGGAGCTCGTCCCGCCGCGCCTCCGCGGCACGGCGAGCGCGGTGCTTCTCCTGCACACGACGTTCCTCGGCCTCGCCCTCGGCCCGTATACAGTCGGGCGGCTCAGCGTCTACGCCGGAAGTCTGAAGGCGGCGCTCGCTCTCGCGCTGCCGGTCAACCTCGCCGCGGGCCTCCTGCTCGTACTCGCCGCCCGCGCCCTGTCGCGGCGCCAGGCGTCGTAAGATCCCGCCCCATGAAACGACTCACGCCCGCCCTGGCCCTCGCACTCATATTCGCCACCTGTTCCGTGAAGGGAGAAACCTCCGTGAAGAATCCGACCGTCGTGATGAAGACGTCGATGGGCTCGATGACGATCGAGCTCGACGCCGCCAAGGCGCCGGAGACCGTGAAGAACTTCCTCGCCTACGTGAACGCGAAGCACTACGACGGCACGGTGTTCCACCGCGTCATCGAAGGCTTCATGATCCAGGGCGGCGGCTTCGCGGTCGACAAGCAGCAAAAGGCCGTGAAGGCCCCCATCAAGAACGAATCGTCGAACGGCCTCCAGAACAAGGTCGGGACGCTCGCGATGGCCCGCACGGGCGACCCGAACAGCGCGACAGCGCAGTTCTTCATCAACGTGAAGGACAACGGATTCCTCGACAAGGCCCAGTCGCAGGACGGCTTCGGCTACTGCGTCTTCGGCAAGGTGACGGACGGCATGGACGTCGTGAACAAGATCAAGGCGGCGCCCACGTCCAACCAGGGCGGCGCGTTCGTGAACGCACCCGTCACACCGGTCGTCATCGAGTCGGTTCGCGTCCAGCCCTGACGGGCCCGGGCGCGTCCCTTTGTCGAGCCTTCCGCCTCCTTACGGTTACGTCCCGCCGCCCCCGCGGCGGCGGGGTGGCCCTGTCCTGCTGCCCGCCCTCCTCGGGCTGCTCGCGGGATGGCTCGTGTTCACGCTCATGCAGCGGCCTTCCGGCGGCGCCAAGGCGCCGGCCCGCGTGAAAGGCGCCCCCGCCGACGCGCGGCCCGTGGCGGCGCGCGGCGACCTCGCGTCCGACGAGAAGGCTACGATCGAACTCTTCGAGCGCTGCAGCCCTTCCGTCGTCTACATCACGAGCCTCGCCCGCCGCCCGGTCAGCTTCTTCGAGATGACGGAGGTTCCGCAGGGGTCCGGCTCGGGCTTCGTGTGGGACCGCCAGGGGCACGTCGTCACGAATTTCCACGTCATCCAGAACGCCTCGTCCCTCGTCGTGACGCTCGCGGACCAGTCCGACTGGAAGGCGACGGTCGTCGGCGTCGAGCCCGACAAGGACCTCGCCGTCCTCCGGATCGGCGCGCCCGAGGCGAAGCTCCCGCCGATCCTCGTCGGGACGAGCCGCGACCTGAAGGTCGGGCAGAAGGTCTTCGCGATCGGGAACCCGTTCGGCCTCGACGAGACGCTCACGACGGGCATCGTGAGCGCGCTCGGGCGGACGATCGAGTCCGTGACGGGCCGCAAGATCCAGGGCGTCGTCCAGACGGACGCGGCGATCAACCCCGGAAACTCGGGCGGCCCGCTTCTCGACAGCGCGGGCCGCCTCATCGGCGTCAACACCCAGATCGCGAGCCCCTCGGGTGCGAGCGCCGGCATCGGATTCGCGGTGCCCGCGGACACCGTGAACGAGGTCGTCCCCCAGCTCATCGCGCACGGCCGCGTCATCCGGCCGCGCCTCGGCATCACGCCGGCCCAGGAGGGCATCGCTCGGAGGCTCGGGATCTCGGGCGTCCTCGTGATGGAGGTGCAGGACGGAACCGGCGCCGCGAAGGCCGGGCTCCGGGGCACCCGGCGGGGATCGGACGGCTCGGTCGTCCTCGGCGACGTCATCATCGGCGTCGCCGGGAAGAAGGTCGCGAGTTACGACGACCTCGTCTCGGCGCTCGAGAAGCAGAAAATCGGCGACACCGTCGCCGTCCGCATCCTGAGGGGTGAAGGCGAGACGACGGTCGACGTCATGCTCTCGGCGTCGCGCTGATCAGCGGCGGCGCGCGGACGCCGCGAAGACCGTGACCTCGCGCCGCGCGGCGAGCGTCGCCTCGCCGCCGCGGACGCGGCCCGTCGAGACGACGCGCAGGCGGCCGTCCGGCAGCTCCTCCGTCGCGACCGCGATCTCCCCGCGCTCGACGCGCAGCGTCGCGGACGGCAGGCCGCCGCGGGCGAGGAGCGCCCCGCGCGCCCAGTCCGTGCCCGAGCGCGCGAGCTCCGCGGCGTAGGCGGCGTTCGCGCGGCGGCGCGACGAGGAGAGATCCGTGACGAGGACGGTCGCGAGGACGCCGAGAACGAGCCCGAAAATCGTCAGGATGCCGAGGACGAGGAGGAGGGAGCTCCCCCGCGCGCGCCGCCTCACCGCGCGGGCTCCGTCGGGCGCCCGCACGCGACCGCGACGAGCTCCGGGCCGGAGCCGTCGTCCCACGCAAGGAGAAGCCGCCCGTTCCCGAGCTCTTCCGGCTCGAGCGCGAGCGTCCCCGGCAGGTCCCACGTCGTCGTCGCGCGGACGACTTCGCCGTCGGGCTTCCGGCGCTCGGTCGTGCGCTCGACCCGGCCGTTCCCGAACGTCCACATCACGTCCGGATCCTCGTCGCGGTCCGGCGGGAAGTGCAGGCGAAACGCCGCGGCCGGGAAGGGCGGCGAGACGAGCGCGCCCGAGGAGCGGCCCGCGTCGCCGCCGAGCCGCTCGACGAGGAGCGGCCACGTGTCGATGCCGAGGCTGCGCGCGTTCAGTCCCGCCTGCTGCCGGAGCAGGCCCAGCGCGACCGGCAGGAGCGCAAAGAGGAGGACGAGGCCGATCATGACGACGACGCACATCTCGACGAGGGAGAAGCCCCGGCGCGTCACGGCGCCGAGCCAGGCGGGGACGCCCCGCGGAAGACGAAGCCTTCCTCGACGAGTCGCTTCTTCGCGCCCGCTCCCCAGCCGATGTCGAGAGTCACGCGGTAGAGGCCGTCCACGTCCGTCTGCCGGACGCCGAGGACGGGCCCGCGCGCGTCCAGCGCGTCCACGAAGCCGCCCGGCCCGACGAACGTGCGCTTGTCCTTCGGGAAGAGGTCGTGCTTGAACGCCGTGCGGAGGTATACCCACTCGCTCGCGAGCGCGCGCACGGCCCGGTCCCGGTCGCGTCGATCCGCCTCCAGCGCGCGCCGACGTGCGAGGAAGCTCGCGCCGAGCGTCAGGACGATTCCGAGGATCGCGAGCGAGACGAGCGCCTCGAGGAGAAACACTCCGCGGGAGCGCGGCGCCGCCACGGCCGGCCTCAGCGCAGGGACGAGGCGAGCTTCTTGGCGGCCCGGTCCGCCGCGTCGCCCGCGGCCTGACCCTCGGCCTCGGTGTTCGAGGCGCTGACCTCGGCGCTCCCGTTGCGCCCCGTGACGTCGATCGTCTTCACGGCGGTACCGGCCTCGCCCACGAGCGTCAGGACGACCGTGCATTCCGCGTCGTACGTGACGACGACGGTCTCCGTGCGCACGGGCACGCCGCCGGGGGTCTGCTGCCGGTCGTAGACGCGGCCCTCGTGCCGCTGGATGGAGCACGGCGACATCAAGGCGCCGATGTAGACGTCGCCCGGGTATTCCCTTCGGAAGGCGGCCGACGTCTCGCCGGCGGCGGCGACGTCCGCAAGGTGGGCGCCGGAGAGCCGCGCGTCCACGATGGCGCCGAGTCCGCGGTCGCTCGCGGCCGACAGCAGCCGCGGGACGAAGCGCTCGATCTCCGGTCCCGGGCCCCTGGCTTCCACGAGGACGATGCGCTTCTTCGCGGCGCCGGCGGTCGGGGCCGATGCGGACGGGCCGGAGGCGCAGGCGAAGAGAACCGAGGCGGCGGTCAGGACCAGAACGGCACATGCGGCTCGGGGCGCGGCGCTTGGGCGCTTCATGGCAGCGCAGTGTACGCCCGTGCGACGACGTCTCCGCGGCGCCGGGCGAGGGACACGTCGAGCGTGCGCGGCGCGGCGTCGGGCGCGACGCACACGAGGACCCAGCGGCCCGCCAGAGCGCGCGCGACGCGCTCCACGGCCTGGCCCGCGAACTGGTTCGTCTTCGCGTACGTCCCGCCCGTCGCCTGCGAGGCGACCTGGAGCGTGGTCTCGAGCGTGTGCCAGTCCGAATCCGACGTGTCGAGCATGAAGACGTTCGCCCGCGCGCGCATGAGCGCGCCGAGCGCGCGGTCGTAGAGGATCCCCTCGATCGGCGCGCGGTTCGCGAAGAAGCCCCAGCCCGCGAAGACGACGGCCTTCGCGCCCGGGATCGGGGCAAGGGCCGTGGCGACGAGCTCCAGCGCGCGCTCGACGTGCGCGGCCTTGCGCGCCTCGGCAAAGTCGAGGTTCGCCGCGAGAGACGGATACGGAGAGATCTTCACGTCGCGGGCCCGGCTCGACCCGAGGCCGAGCCGGAACGCCTCGTCGAGGACGGCCCGGTCGTTCGTGAAGTCCGTGAGGACCGTCAGATGCGAGAAGAAGCCCACCACCGCGACACGGTCCGTCGGCTGCAGGCGGTCGAGGAGGCGATGGAGCTCCTGCCTCACGCGCATGAGGCCTTTCGTGCGCTGCCGGCCGAGGTCGCCCTCCACGAAGAGAACGATGAGCCGGCC
>JBDTTJ010000217.1:0-5928 GCA_039930645.1 Acidobacteriota bacterium | reverse complement strand
CCGCGGGCCGTAACAGGACCGTGATCCGCATGATCGTTCCGAAGGGCCGGGCCGCGGACGCGCGCTGGGCGGCCGAGTCCACGGGTCCCATCCTCGAGGTCCTCGAGAAATATTTCGACATCCCGTACCCGTACGAGAAGCTCGACCACCTGGTGATCCCGCAGACCGTGGGCTTCGGCGCCATGGAGAACGCGGGCCTCGTGACGTACTCGTCGAGCCTCCTCCTCGCGAGGCCGGCCGACGAGACGATCCGCTTCCGCCGCGCCTACGCGAGCGTCTGCGCGCACGAGACGGCGCACCAGTGGTTCGGGGACTACGTCACGACGGCGTGGTGGGACGACATCTGGCTGAACGAGGCCTTCGCGACGTGGATGACCTCCAGGATCGTCGACACCTGGAAGCCCGAGTGGAGCTGGGCCGTCCAGCGAGCGGGCTCGCGCACCGGCGCGATGGACCAGGACTCGCTCGTGGCGGCGCGGCGCATCCGCCAGCCGATCGCGGGCAACGACGACATCGTGAGCGCGTTCGACGGCATCACCTACCAGAAGGGCGCGGCCGTCATCGCCATGTTCGAGGGCTGGGTGGGCGAGGAGGGTTTCCGCAGGGGCATCCAGCGTTATTTGAAGACCCACGCGTGGGGCACCGCGACCGCCGACGACTTCGTGGCCGCGATCGCCGAGGCCACGAAGAACCCTGCCGTCGTTCCGGCGTTCCGGTCGTTCCTCGACCAGCCGGGGGTCCCGCTCGTGACGGCCGAGCTGCAGTGCGCCGGAGGCGCGCCGAAGCTGCTGCTCTCGCAGAAGCGCTTTCTTCCGACGGGTTCCTCGGGCTCCACGCAGGAGACGTGGCAGGTGCCGGTCTGCGCGCGGACGGGCGATCCGGGCGCGGCCACGACGTGCACGTTGCTGACGGAACCGACGGGCTCCCTCCCGCTGCCGGGCCCGTGCCCGTCGCGCGTCCTTGCGAACGCCGGCGACGGCTACTACCGCGTTCTTTACAAGGGCAGCCTTCTCGGAAAGGTCCTCGCCGACGGCGGGCGACACCTGACCGCCGGAGAGCGGATCGCCACTCTTTCCGACGTCGCCGCGCTCGCGCGCAGCGGCGACGTCCCGATGGCGACGGCGCTCGCGCTCGTCCCCGCCTTTGCGAACGACCCGGACCGGCCCGTCGTCGAGGCCGTCCAGAAGATCGCGGCGGCGCCGCGCGATCTTCTGGTCACCGACGGGATGCGACCGCGCTACCGCCGCTTCGTGAGCGACGTGTTCGGCGCGCGCGCGAAGGCACTGGGCTGGGCCGCGAAGAAGGGCGAGGACGAGGACACGCAGCTTCTGCGGGCCTCTCTCATTCCCTTTGTCGCGAACGAGGGCGACGAGCCGGCGCTCATCGCCGAGGCGGGCTCGCTTGCGAAGGCGTGGGTCAAGGACCGCAAGGCGGTGGATGCGCTCCTCGTGTCGGAGGTCCTCGACGTCGCGGCGCGCCACGGCGACGTAGAGCTCTTCCAGGCCTACCTGGCCGAGGCTCGCAAGGCGTCGGATCGGCGGGAGCGCTCGCGTCTTCTTGGCGCTCTCGGACTGTTCCGCGACCCCTCCGTCATACCGGCGGCGTTGAAGCTCACCCTTTCGCCCGAGTTCGATGCGCGGGAGACGATCGGCATCCTCCGCGAGGAGGCTGCGAACCGCGAGACGCGCCCCGAGGCGTGGGCGTTCCTCAAGGCGAACTTCGACAAGATCGCCGCGCGGCTGCCGCGCGAGTCTCCGGCGCGATTCCCGATGCTCGCGTCCGGCTTCAGCGACGCGGAGAAGCGCGCCGACGTCGAAGCGTTCTTCAGGGACAAGTCTCCGAAGTACATGGGCGGCCCGCGCTACCTCGCACAGTCGCTCGAGCAGATCCAGCTCCGCGCGGCGCTCAAGGCCGCGCAGCAGGAAAGCGTGAACGAGTTCCTGTTCCATTACGAGCCGCGGCCGACGCTCGACCTCAAGCCACGAGCGGGAATGTAGCGACATCCACGAGGCAGGCTCGGACCCGGCCTGTCCGGGCACGGGCCGGCACTCGATATCGTCAGACACCGGAGGAAGGGTCCGTGACTGCCGTCAGCATCGTAGGAATCGACCTTTCCGGGCCCTCGAACTCACGCGGCACTTGCGTCGTCGTACTGCGCGGCCTCAAGGACTCGGCCGTCTTCGCTCAACACCTTCCGATCGCTGGCGACGCTGAGATTCTCGATCTCGTCACAGGACTCTCGTGCAAGGGCGAGGTTGTCGTTGGCCTTGATGCACCGTTGTCGTATCAACCCGGCGGAGGGCTGCGTCTGCGCGATCGGTCCCTTCGCGATCGCATCGTGGAGCGCGGAATGCGGCACGGCTCCGTCATGCCCCCGACTTTTAATCGCATGACGTACCTCACCTTGCGTGGTCTGGGTGTCGCGCGGCTGCTCGGCACACTCGATCAGGCGCAAGTGCGAATCATCGAGGTCCACCCCGGCGCCACCTTCTGCCTTCGGGGCGCCCCGCTGGCTTCCGTGCTGGCATTCAAGAAGCGGCAGGAGCATCGCGCATCGCTCCTGGAGTGGCTCCCCACGCAGGGCATCACCTCGCTTCCGCGTATCGAACCAAGCGATCATTTCGTGGCCGCCTGCGGCGCAGCGCTTGCGGCATGGGAGTGGTCGCGAGGGCGCTCCGTCTGGCTCGCGCCGCCAGAGCCGCCGTTTCACCCGTTTGCCTTCGCGTGCTGATCGTCCCGGTGCCTGACCCCCGCATGCACCGGACTCGTCCACAGCGAATACGAGGTCACGTCCGCCGCTCGATCCCCGCGAGCGCGGGGGCTCAGGCTCGGGCTGCCGCGCCGAGCGTCTTCCAGTACCGCACGAGGCCCGTGACGTTCATCGCGAAGGGGAGCGCGGTCCGGTAGGCCTCGAAGGTCTCGGGCCCGACGCCCTTCCCGACGAGCCGGTCCGTCAGCCACGTCTCGAACAGCGGCACGATCGCGGGCTCGTCCTTCCCCTCGTCGAGGCGCGCCTTGATGAAGTCCGACCACGCCTGCAGCTCCTCCCACATCTCGTCGAGGCGCCGGGCGACGTCGCCGTGGCGCCCGAAGTGCGTCGGGTAGAAGGCGTCCGGCCGCGCGGCCTTGATCCGCTCGATGGAGCGAGCCCAGGTCGGCAGGTCGATGTCCGGCGGGGGAGTCGGAGGCAGGTTCGGGCCGTCGCCGATCGCGACGCCGCCGACGTCGCCCGTGAAGACGTTTCCGTCGAGGAGGTACGCGTTGTGGTGGATCGCGTGGCCAGGCGTCTCGAGGACGCGGATCCGGGCGCCGCCGACCGGGATGTCGAGGCCGTCCGACGTGACCTTCAGCCGGCCGGCCGGAATCGGCTCGAGCGTGCCCCAGAGCGTATCCATCTGGTCCTTGTAGATCCGCTTGGCGGACGCGAGGAGCTTCGAGGGGTCTGCCATGTGAGGCGCGCCGCGGGGGTGCACCCACACGTTCGCGCCGGCCCGAGCGAGCCGCCATGCGGCGCCGGCATGGTCGAGGTGGATGTGCGTGACGAGCACGTCCTTGACGTCCTCCGGCCTCGCACCATGCTTCGCGAGCGCCGCGACGAGGTGCGGCCAGGTGGAGTCGGGGCCGGTCTCGACGAGGGCGAGGTGGCCGCCGGACTCGACGAGGTACGCGGCGATCGTCTCGCCGCGGAAGAACTCGAGGTCGAGCGTGTGGATTTGCATCGTTTCAGGGTGCGATCGCCACTGCGACCGGGACGCCGGGTCCCTTCCGCTCCCCTGCCTGTCTCGACGGCGGCTGGGGCCGCGCGAACGGGCGCGGTGCGCCCCGCGGGCGATCGTCCTTTAGGACCATTTCGCCCTTCGGGGCGTAGCCCTTGTACTCGTAGCCCTTCGGTCCGATCTCCGCCAGCCACGCGGGCGGCTCGGCCTTCGCCGGCTGCGCTTCGTCGTGGACGTGCACGGGCAGGGACTCGCGGTTGTCGTAAGGGTGGGAGATGCGGTACTCCGCAAGGAGCGCGCGGGCGGACTCGTCGTCCTTGAAGAACCGGTACCACTTCTCCTCGGCCGCGGCCTCTTCCGTGCGCCCGAGCGCCTTGAGGCAGAGCATCGCGTTGTAGTGCGCCGCGAGGTCCTCGCCGTCGATCGCGAGGACCCTGTCGATCGAGGGCAGCGCCTCGGCGAACTTGCCCGCGAGATAGAGGACGCGGGCCTTCTGGTTCAGAACGAAGCGGTCCTTCGGGAACTTCACGAGGACGCGGTCGAGGTCGGCGAGCGCGTCGTCGAGGCGACCTTCCTCTTTCGAGACGAGCGCGCGGAAGACCTGTGTCTTGCCCCAGCCGGGCCGGCGTTTCTCGGACTCGGCAAGCGCGGCCTTCGCGGCGGGGAGGTCGCCCTCCTGCACTTTGCAGCGCGCGAGGTTCAGCGGCCCGTCGGGCTTGTCCGCGGCGAGGTCGGCCACCTTCTGGAACGCATACGACGCCAGCCTGAGATCGCCCTGCAGGAGAAGGCCGATGCCGTAATCGTTCCAGCGGATCCACTGCCGCTCGGGCCAGTCGGGGTTGCCGCGCTTGGCGGCCGTGGCGAGCGTCGCGGCCGGGAGGGGCGAGACCGGCAGCGTGACGGCGTCGGCGGAGATGCGGGTGATCGGGAGCTCGGGTGGGTTCGGCCCGTCGATGAAGATCGAATAGTCCTTCGAGAACTTGCGGTAGTTCGCGGCGGCGTTGAGCGTGACGGTGCCCTTTGCGTCCGCGGGCACCTTGAAACGGTAGTGGACGGTCCGGGCGGCGCCGGGCGGGATGAAGTTGTTGAAGAGCGGAACGTGGATGTCCTGCGGCTGGCGCCGGTCCATGGCCGAGCCGTCGTGGGCGATGACGAGCTGCGAGAGCTTGTCGGCGGCGGGATCGAGACGGCCCGCGGCGTCGAGCGTCCCCGAGGCCATCAGGGAGCGCGGCCCGTTGTCGGCGTGGAACTCGACCCACGACTCGTTGCTGTCGGCCGTGCCGTTCGTATACGGGTGGCCGAGCGTGCGCGTCCGGACGACGACCTCGATGTCCACGGTTTCGCCGGGGCGAAGAGCGGGAAGCGAGGGCCCGAGGGGAACGATCTCGTTGCCTCGCCGGATTCCGAAGATGTCGATCGAGAGCGAGCCGACCAACACCTTTTTTCGAATATCTTCGATCGTGTCCTTATCCCCTCTCACCGCGGGCAGCGCCGTATTCGCGGCGGGGAAGAGGTGGTCGTGGAGCATCCCGGCCTGGTTGCCGAACTCGTTGGACGGCATCAGCGGCAGGTGGCAGTCGCGGCAGGCCTTCGTCTTTGGCGGGTCGTAGAAGGAGCGAACGGCGTTGCCGGAGACGCCCGAGTCGTACCAGCTGTCGTAGTGGTTCTGGCCGCGCATCCAGTGGTACTCGTTCATCGGCGGGAGGAGCCCGACCTTGTGGCACGTCGAGCAGAATTCCGGCGTGCGCATGAACGGCTTCATGAACGTCTGGCGGTGGAGGGAGGGCTCCATGCGGATCAGGAGCTTGTTCACCTCCTTGAGCGCCCTGTTGTTCGAGAACGCGAACGGGTACTGCTTGCTCTCCTCGATCACGTAGCCGCCGTTGCCGCGCAGGTCTTTGACCTCGGTGATCGAGTGGCAGGCCATGCAGGTGAGACCCTGCTGCGCCTCGAACTGGTCGTACGAGAACGTGGCCATCGTGGCCTTGCCCATCTGCCCCGTGAAGAGGACGGCGGGGTCGTGGCATCCGGAGCACCACTTCGTCTTCTCGCGGCCGACGCGGTCGGCCATGAGCTCGACGGCGCGGCGGTAGAAGGGGTTGTTGAACGACGAGAAGCGGTGGGCGGACTTCTCCCAGCGCTTGAAGGAGTCCGGGTGGCACTCCTGGCAGTACGCGTTCGCGGAGAGCTTGCGGGCGTCGAGGAGGCCCTG
>JBDTTJ010000216.1:0-5931 GCA_039930645.1 Acidobacteriota bacterium | reverse complement strand
TCGAGGCGTTCGGACGAGAGCAGCGCCGCCGCGTCGGCGAGATCCGGGCGCTGCGCCGCCAGCGCGACGACGGCCGCGATCGGCTCGCCGAGCAGGACGATCCGGTCCCTCACGCGCTCCTCGGCCTCGGGTCCGGCCTTCGCGGCGGCTTCCGCGAGCTCCATCTGGGCGCGGCGCATGCGCGTCGCGATCTTGAGCGCGAACGGCCGGCCGCCGCCCGTCTCGATCCCCGCGCGGCCCGCCGCGCGCGCGACGCCGGTGAGGCCGTGGACGAGAGCGCCGAGCAGCGGCGTGTCGTGCTCGAGGTCTTCGAGGGAGCGCTCGAGGACGTTCTCGACCGGGTTCCAGAGGACCCGCGTCCACTCGCCGCGGCCCTTCTCGGCGTCCTCGCGCATCCACCCGACCAGCGCGCCCGCCCACGGGCCGAGCGCCGGCAGGTCGGCCCGCGCCGCGCCCATCACGCGGACGAGCGGCCGGAGCACGCGCCCGCCCGCCTCCTCGAACAGGCCCGCGTGCGCCACGTGCCGGAGCGACGCGACGAACGGGCGCGCCGAGTGCGCGTAAAAACCCGGCATCGCCCTCTCGCGCGCGGCGACGAGCACGTCCGCCCACAGGTCGAAGAAGGCGAGCGCCACGGACGGCGAGCCGCGCTTGACGACCGCGACGCGCAGCTCGGCGAGCCACGGCGTGACGAGGAGCTGGAAGATCTGGTCGTGCGTGGGCCCGGCGAGGGCGGTGAAGCGCGTCGACACCTCGGCGAGCGACGTCGCGACGACGGACGCCGGGCTCTGGGCGAGCACGTTCTCGAGGACGTCGTGCACCGTCACGAGTGGGTCGTCCGTCTCGACCGGGTAGACCCGGAACGAGAAGATCAGGTCGTTCAGGACGTCGCGCCGGCTCTCCGAAGTCGCTCCCGCCCCGAGGAGGCGGTCCTCCTGCGCGGCGAGATACTCCGCGTCCACGTGCGCGAGGGAGTTCTCGAGAAGGTTCTCCTGCGTGAGGAGGCGCGGGATGCGCTGGAACAGGCGCGCGAGGCCGAGGATGCAGCCTCCGAACTCGAGGACGCCGCCCGCCGAGAGCAGGAAGATCGCCGCCGGATTGTGCGAGACGGTCGGCAGGTGCGCCGCGAGGAGCGCGAGGCAGGCCGCGACGATCGTCACGATCGCCCCCGACACCGCGGTCCTGAAGTCCTCGTCGGCGAGGATCATCGAGCCGAGGTGCGAGCGCTGGACCGCGGTTCCGAGCGTGAGCGAGAGGATGAGGACGGAGCCCGCCATCGCGACGACCGCGGCGAGCACGGAGGCGATCGTCGCGAGGAGATACGTGAACGGGACCATGTCCTCCGACTGCGGCGCGCGCAGGTCGGTCCCGACCGCGGCCACGAGGAGTCCCGCGATCTGGACCGCCACGCCCGCGAGGAGGAGGCCGGCGACGAGCCGGCGGCGGCCCGCGCCCGGGCCGGGAGCGGCGCTCACGCCGGCTTGAGGGCCACGGACGACCCGACCCAGGTGAAATCCTTGTTGAAGTCGACGCCGAGCATCTTCCCGCGCGAGAGACGGCAGAGGTTCAGCGCGAGCGTGGGCACGGCGTCGCCGTCAGGCCGGAAGAACATCATGCGGACCTCGACCTTCACGCCGCCGCCATCCACGGCCGTCAGGCACGGGTCGTACGCGATCTTCTCCATCAGCACCCAGTGCGGCCGCTCGGCCTCCGGGATCCGCGCCACGTCCGCGGGCGTCGGGTCCACGTTCACTCCCGCGCCGGCGAACGAGAAGAGCGGCTTCAGGACGTAGCGCGCGCCGACGTCGTCCGGCACGGGCCCGAATTCCGAGAGGACCGTCGCCTTCGGGGCCGTTTCGTGCGCGAGGAGAGGGAGACACGCCTTCGACCACGCCCAGTACCAGTTCGGGTGCGGGACCCAGCGGACGTCGAGCTCCTCGCGGAAGTCGAACGGGAGAGCGGCGCCGGTCTGGATGAGCTCGTCGAAGACGATGCGGTTGTAGATGCGCTTCACCGGGACGCGCCGGCCGTTCACGTCGCGAAAAAGGCGGCGGCCCTCCTTTACGAGGTCGCGCGGGTCCACGCTGTCGACGCCGAGGAGCTTCTCCGTCGCCGCGAAGTCGATCGCCGTCTTCTGCTTGTCGGGCTCGAGGTCGAGGAGGACGACCTCGGCGGGGTCCTCTCCGCCGACGATCGTGCGGCGGAGGAGGTCCACGAATCCCGCCCGGTCGAGGCCCGAGAAGTACGGGCTCCATGCGCCCTTCGGAAGGCCGGGCACGCGCTCGAGCGCGGCGTTCCAGGCGTCCGCCTGGAGCACCTCGAAAGCCGAGAGCGACGGGAAGCCCTGCAGCTCGATGAGGCGCGGGACGAGCCGCCCCTCGTGCCGGACGACGGCGAAATCCACCTGCGTGAGGGAAGGAAGCGCGTCCATCCCCGGCGTCGCCCAGCGCGCCGGGATCGAGCTCTTTGCCCGCGCGAGAAGCTCCGGCGCGGAGAGCTGCGCCACGATCTCGCGAGCCGCCTTCGCGAGCGCCGCGTCGAGCTCCGGCGTCAGGAAGACCGGCGTCTCGGCGAGACGGAAGCCCGGCGCCCGCCCGGCGCGACGGACGAGATCCTCCGCGCAGCCCGCGGCGAGCGCGGGAGTGAAGGCCGCGTTGAACGCGCGGCGGTGGCCCGGATGCATGGGCGCGGAGTTTACCCTCGCGCCGCCTACACGTTGAACTTGAAGAGCATGACGTCGCCGTCCTGGACGACGTAGTCGCGCCCTTCCTGCCGCACGGCGCCCGCTTCGCGCGCCGCGGCCATCGAGCCGTACTCGACGAGGTCGGCGTACGCGACCGTCTCGGCCTTGATGAAGCCCTTTTCGAAATCCGAGTGGATGACGCCGGCCGCCTGCGGAGCCGTGTCGCCCGCGTGGATCGTCCACGCACGCGCCTCCTTCTCGCCGGCCGTCAAGTACGTCCGGAGGCCGAGGAGGTGGTACGCCGCGCGGATGAGCCGGCCGACGCCCGATTCGTCGACGCCGTGCGACGCGAGGTACTCCTTTGCGTCCTCGGGCGACAGCTCGCCGAGCTCGGCCTCGATCTTCGCGGAGATCGCGACGGCCTCCGACCCGCTGTGCGCCGCCGCCCAGTCGCGCACCTTCTTGACGAGCGGGAGGTCGTCCGCGTGCGCGAGGTCCGACTCCGCGACGTTGCAGGCGAAGAGCGTGGGCTTCATCGTGAGGAGGAAGAAGCCGCGGGCACAGGCCCTCTCCTCGCCCGTGAGGTCCAGCGTGAGGGCGGGCTTCCCCGCGTCGAGGTGCGGGATCAGCTTCTCGGCGACGGCGAGCTGCGCCTTCGCCTCCTTCTGGCCTCCCCGGGCCAGCTTCTCGAGACGCTCCTTCTGCTTGCCGACGGACTCGAGGTCCGCGAGGACGAGCTCCGTCGCGATCGTCTCGATGTCGGCCACGGGGTCGAGCGTGTCGGACACGTGGACGACGTCCTTGTCGTCGAAGCAGCGGACGACCTGGACGACGGCGTCCACCTCGCGGATGTGCGAGAGAAACTTGTTGCCGAGACCTTCGCCCTTGCTCGCGCCCTTGACGAGGCCGGCGATGTCGACGAACTCGAACGTCGCCGGGATCTGGACGGGCGTTTTCGCGATCTTCGCGAGCGGCGCGAGGCGCGCGTCGGGCACCGTCACGATGCCGACGTTCGGCTCGATCGTGCAGAACGGGTAGTTGGCCGCCTCGGCCTTGCGGGTCTTCGTGAGGGCGTTGAAGAGCGTCGACTTCCCGACGTTCGGGAGGCCGACGATGCCGGCTCGGAGCATGGGGTCCTTTCGGGGTGAGGCGCCGCGCGGACGCGGGCGCGAGGAACGCGGAGGTTAGCAGAACCGCGTCAGCGGGCTGGAACGGTGAAGACGATTTCCTCGGTGACGGGAAGGGGGCGCGTGACTGCGAGGTCGGGCTTGCCGAAGGGCCAGATGCGGAGCGTGCCCGTCGCGGGCAGGCCGCAGATGCGGAACGTCCCATCCGGCCGCGACTGGTGGTCTCCGCCGCAGGCGGCGATTCTCGTCGACCCGTCCCGGTAGGCGATTCCGTCGATGGCGAAGAGCGTCGCCCAGCGAGGCCGCGGCTCGCCGTCCGGCGCCACGAAGCGGACCGCGACGGGCGGACCCGGCCGCGGCATCACGAGATCCTGCTGCTCTTCTCCGGACCAGCGGAACACGCCGATGCGGCCACCCGCATCCCAAACGGCGAGGGCTTGCCCTTTCGAGATCGGGTCCGGAAGGAGCGCGACGCCCTGGTCGTCCGTCAGGGCGCCAGAGACGGTATCGCCGCCGACCTCCATGACGCCAACGGCAGCCCGTACGGCAAGCGTGCCGTGCGCGTCGAGGACCCGGATCCGGACGTCCGCGCTCGGCTGGAGACGGATTTCGATCTCCCTTTCCCCCGTGCTCTCGTCGACGAGGATTCTCTGCGGCTTGCTGCGTTGATGCCCCTTAGCCCGGCCCGTGATCTCGTACCAACCCTTCTCCAGCGGGGGAAGAGTGGCCTTACCCTCGGAGTCGGCATGCTCCGAGAAGTTGCCCCTGCCGTCCTCGACAAAGACCTCCGCGCCGGGGATTGGCTGGCCGACCCTCGCTTCGAGGATTCTCACGACAACCCGATTCAGGGGCACGTCGAAATCCGCGTGCTCGTCGCGCAATTCGCCGCCTTCGAGCTTCAGCTCCGCCCCGAAGCGCGGAGCGCCCGGCCGCCGAATGCCGACCGTGTACCACCCGCGCCGGACGAGAGCGAGTCGGTAGATCCCGTCGTCTCCGGCCTCGGTTTCGAAACTGTGGCCCGTGTTCACGGCCCAGAAACGGAGCTTTGCCGCGGTCGGCGCACCTCCCGCCGTGACGCGGCCCGAGACCTCGAAGGGGCGGACGGCGATGCGCTTCTCGACCGGCCGCGCGTTCTGCATGTCGACCATGACCGTGTCCGACCACTTCCCGAGCTTCCACCGGACCGCGAAGAGCACGGGGTCGAGTCCTTCAAAGAAAAGCCCCTCGTCCGAACGCCCCTTCCCCGAAACGATCGGAGCGCACCGCTCGATCGGAACTGGTCCGGGGAAGTTCCGCTCGTTCTCGCAGTTCAGGAGGTCCACCTCGACGTTCCCGTGACCGACGCTCTCCGCGACGTCGAAGAGCAGCCGCAGCGACGGCCTTTCGACGGCCTCCCCGGACACGGCGACCGCGCCGCGCTCCGGGACTTCGGAACTCAGGGGCTTTGCCAGCGTCCAACCCCTCGACGTCAGCGCGATCGCGGCCCGCCCTGCCGGAACGTCGAGCCAGAAGGCTTTCGCGCGCGTGCCGCCCGTGAAAACGAACACGTCGGGGGCGAGTCTCATTTCGTGTCCGACGAGAAGAAGCGCGACGTCTCTTGGATCCGGCTTTGCGTCCTTCGGAAACGTCAGGTCCACTGAGAGCTGTCCGCGGCCGCGCGCCGACGACGACGGTGCAAAGATCGCGATCTCATCGTCTTTCTTCGCGGTAATCCGCGTAAAGCCCCGCATCCGGCCGTCCGCGCCGAACACCGAGACGACGAACGTCCCCGCCCTGGTCCTGAAGTCCGGCGCGGCACCGGCGCCCTCCCCGACCTCTCGCACCTCTCTTCGGCCCGTCTCGACCTGGACGATTTCGACGCGCGAGCCCTTCGGGAGCGTCCCGGGCGGCACGAACAGGCGCGCCGCCTCGACGAGGAGCGTCAGAAGCACGAACACGCTGAATGATCCTAGCGCGCAGGCCTCGCGCTAGGATTCCGTCTCATGAAGACGAAGCGGCTCTCGCACCTCTCTCTCGCTTCCTCCCTCGGCCTCTCTCTCGTTCTCCTCGCCGCCGCGCCGGTCCAGGCCGCGAAGAGGCCGTCGAAGAAGAGCCCGCACACGCAGATCGTCGCGGTGTGCC
>JBDTTJ010000215.1:0-5944 GCA_039930645.1 Acidobacteriota bacterium | reverse complement strand
CAGACGACGCTCGCGCGCGCGCAGGCGGCGAACGGGATGGAGGCCGAGGCCGCGAAGACGTGGGAGAAGGCCGTGAACCTGCCCGGCGCCACGCCGATTCAGATCCACCAGGTCGGCCGCGGCCTCCTCGCCGAGGGAAAAACGCAGCAGGCCCTTTCGATCTTTGAGACGAACGCGAAGCGCTATCCGAACCAGTGGCCCGTCCACGTCGGGCTCATGCGCGGTTACGCGGCCGCCGGCGACGCGAAGAAGGCGCTCGAGGAAGGCCGCCTCGCGCTCCCGCAGGCGCCGGACGAGGTCAACAAGAAGGGCATCGCGGATGCGATTGCGAAGCTCGAGAAGGGCGACACGAAGATCAATTAGACTCCCCGCGTGGCGGGGCATCTCCGGGAGGAAGCGCAGGACAAGTTCCGCGACGAGTGCGGCGTCTTCGGCATCTTCGGCCACCCGGACGCCGCGAACCTGACGTACCTCGGCCTCTACGCGATGCAGCACCGGGGGCAGGAGTCCGCGGGCATCGTGACCTGGACCGGCCAGCGGATGGCCGTCGAGAAGCAGATGGGTTACGTTGCGGACGTCTTCGACGAAGCCCGCCTCGCGCGCCTGCCCGGGCACTCGGCGATCGGCCACGTCCGCTACTCCACGACCGGCGAGTCGCGCCTCGAGAACGCGCAGCCGATCGTCTACAACACGAACAAGGGCCCCCTCGCGATCGGCCACAACGGGAACCTCGTGAACGCCGACGAGATCAAGCGCGAGCTCGAGCAGGAAGGCTCGATCTTCACGACGTCGTCGGACACGGAGGTCTTCCTCCATCTCATGGCGCGCTCGCGGCGCGAGGACGTCGTTGGCGCGCTCCGCGAGGCGCTCGCGCGGGTGCGCGGCGCCTACTCGATCGTTCTTCTCGCGAAGGACCGCGTCCTCGCGGCCCGCGACCCGCAGGGGATTCGCCCTCTCACGATGGGCCGGCTCAGGGTGCCCGGACAGCCGGACGCGACCGTCGTCGCGTCGGAGACGTGCGCCTTCGACCTCATCGACGCCGAGCCGCTGCGCGACGTCGAGCCCGGCGAGATCGTCGTCTTCGACGCCGGAGGCACGGCCTCGGCCTCGTTCGCGATGGGTCAAAGGACCGCGTTCTGCGTCTTCGAGCACGTCTATTTCGCACGGCCCGACTCGTCCATCTTCGGCAAGTCCGTCGCGGAGTCCCGGCGGGTCTTCGGCCAGCGACTCGCCCGCGAGCACCCGGTGCCTGCCGACGTGGTCGTGCCCGTGCCGGACTCCGGGATGTTCGCCGCGCTCGGCTTCGCCGAGGAGAGCGGAATTCGTTACGGGATGGGCCTCGTCAGGAACCACTACGTGGGCCGGACGTTCATCGAGCCGAAGCAGTCCATCCGCAATTTCGGCGTGAAGGTGAAGCTCAACGCCGTGCGCTCCGTCGTCGGCGGCAAGCGCGTCGTCCTCGTGGACGACTCGATCGTGCGCGGGACGACGTCGAAGAAGCTCGTCCGGATGCTCAAGGCCGCCGGCGCGAGCGAGGTCCACATGAGGATCTCGTCGCCGCCGACCGTGAACCCCTGCCACTACGGGATCGACACGCCCCGGCGCAAGGAGCTCATCGCGTCGGCGAAGAGCCTCGACGAGATCCGGGCGTTCATCGAGGCGGACTCGCTCGGCTACCTGAGCCTCGAGGGAATGCTCGCGGCGTTCGGGCACGGCGACCACGAGACGTGCTCGGCGTGCTTCTCCGGCCGCTATCCGGTGCCGCTCCGCGCGCCCGACCCGCAGGCCACGCTCTTCCCGGCGGACGAGGCCTCCGAGAGCGCGGGGGACGAGGCTACGGTTCCGGCGTCCGCTCCGCGGCCCTGAGCCGGTGGGCGGCGACGCTCTCGACTTCACCGGCGATGGCGACGGGACGCGCCTGCGCCTCCGCGTCTCGGCCGGCGCCTCGCGTTCGCGCGTCCTCGGCGCACACGGAGGCGCCCTGAAGCTCTCGGTGAAGGCGCCGCCCGAGCGGGGCAAGGCGAACCGCGAGGTGCTCGCCCTCGTCGCGGAGGCGTTCGGCCTCGCGCCGTCGGACGTGGCGCTCGTTTCGGGGGAGACGGCTCCGGACAAGGTCGTCCGGCTGCCGCTCGCGCCGGCCGACGCGGCGCAGCGATTCGCGGCGCGTTCGGCCGGGGAGCAGGTCTAGAAGAGCCTGTTCTTCGAAGGAGCGTCTCTCTTTTCTCTTGACATTATTTTAGTAAATACTAAATTAATTACATGGACGCGATGAACGCCACTCTCGCCGCGCTCGGGACGCCCCGCAGGCGCGAGATCCTGCGCCTCGTCTGGGCGGACGAGCGGAGCGCGGGGGCAATCCACGGGGCGCTCCCGGACGTCACGTTCGGCGCCGTCTCGCAGCACCTGCGCATCCTCTTCGATGCGGGCCTCGTCTCGTGCCGGGCCGAGGGCCGCCGCCGCTTCTACCGGGCCCGCCGCCGCGCGCTCGGGCCGTTCAAGAGCGCGCTCGAGGCACAGTGGGCTGGCGCGCTCGACCGCCTCAAGGTCCTCGCCGAGCTCGAGGAGGCCCGCCGCGGCCCCCGCGCCGGCATTCGCACCCACAGGAGACGCCGATGAACCCCACCGCGCACCCCCTCGAAAAGACCGTCGAACGGACCATCCTCATCCTCGCCGCGCGCGAGACCGTGTTCCGCTACTTCACGGACGCCGAACGGTTCGCGGCCTGGTGGGGCGCGGGATCGACGATCGAGGGTCACGTAGGCGGAAAGATGTTGATCCGCTACCCGAACGGCGAGACGGCCTCCGGCGAGGTCCTCGAGGTCGTGCCGGGCGAGTTCATCGCGTTCAGCTACGGGTACGACACGCCCGGAAAACCGATCCCGCCCGGAGGCTCGCGCGTCACGGTCGCGCTCCAGAGCCGCCGCGGCGGAACGCTCGTGACGCTGCGCCACGAGGTCTCCGACGTCCGGACGCGCGACGCCCACGTCGCGGGGTGGAGGCACCAGATGGCCGTGTTCTCGACCGTCGTCGCAAGCGAGCAGCACGCGGGACTCGCCGGCGTCCTCGACCGGTACTTCGCCGCCTGGAACGCGCGCACGCCGGAAGTCCTCCGCGCGGCGCTCGACTCGTGCGTCACGGAGGACGTCGAGTTCCGGGACGCATTCGGGGCGCTCTTCGACAGGTCCGAGCTCGAGGCGCATCTCGCGCTCGTTCCCGTGTACATGCCCGGCATGACGCTCAGGAGAGCGGGCGAGCCGCGACAGTGCCAGGGCCGGGGTCTCGTCAACTGGGTGGCCGACGGCCCGGACGGCTCCCCGAAGGCGCGCGGCACGAACGTGTTCACGCTCGCGCCGGACGGCCGCCTCGCGCGGATCACGGGACTCTGGGCCGCCGCCTCAGAAGGCGCGGCGGACGGATCGCCGATCGGCTAGGATGCGCCCGCGATGGCGGGCGACCTCAAGGGCACCTCTTCGTACGCGGCTGCCGGCGTCGACATCGACGCGAAGATGGGAGCGGTCGCGCGGGCGAAGCAGGCGATCCGTTCGACGTTCACGAAGGGCGTCGTCGGGGACGTCGGCGGCTTCGGCGGCCTCTTCCGGCCGGACTTCACGGGCATGTCGGACCCGCTCCTCGTGGCGTCGGCCGACGGCGTCGGCACGAAGGTGAAGGTCGCGATCGCGGCCGGGATTCACCGGACGGTCGGCCAGGATCTCGTGAACCACTGCGTGAACGACATCCTCGTGCAGGGCGCGCATCCTCTCTTCTTCCTCGACTACTACGCGACGGGAAAGATGCGGCCGGAGGTCGTCGGCGAGGTCCTCGAAGGCCTCGCGTTCGCATGCCGGGAGAACGGCTGCGCGCTTCTGGGCGGCGAGACGGCCGAGATGCCCGGAATGTACGCGGAGGGCGACTACGACCTCGCGGGCACGATCGTCGGCGCCGTGGACCGCCCGAAGCTCCTCGACGGGAGCAAGGTCTCGGAAGGGGATTTGCTCATCGGCCTGCCCTCTTCGGGCCTTCATACGAATGGATACTCGCTGGCTCGGAAGATTTTCTTCGAAGATTTAGGGATGCAGCCCGCCACGGAAGTGTCGGAGCTTGGCTCCACGGTCGCTTCGGCGCTTCTCGCCGTGCACCGGAGCTATCTGAAGCCCGTTCTTCCACTCGTGGAAAATCTTCTTCTCTCCGCCATGGCCCACATAACCGGCGGCGGCTTCCCGGACAACCTCCCCCGCGTCCTGCCTCCCGAGCTCGACGTCGTCGTCCACCCCGACGCGTGGAGCTGGCCCCCGCTGTTCCGGTTCCTCATGAACAAGGGGCGCGTCCCACCCGCGGAGATGCTGCGCGTTTTCAACTGCGGAATCGGAATGGTCCTGATCGCCCCCGCCGCGAAGGGTCTCGACGTGAAGCGGCGCCTCGACTCGGCGGGGGAGGACTGGAAGCAGATCGGCCGCGTCCAGAAGGGCTCGCGGCAGGTCCGGTTCGTGTGAGCGAGGGCGCGCCCATTCCCGCCGGCGTCCAGCCGCGGCCCCTCGTGCCGCTCCCCGCCCGCCTCGCGGTCCTTCTCTCCGGGCGCGGCTCGAACTTCGACGCCCTCTACGAGGCCTGCCAACGCGGGACCGTTCCCGCGACGATCGCGCTCGTCGTCTCCGACGTCCTCGACGCTCCCGGCTTCGCCCGCGCCGAAATGCGTGGCCTGCCGGCGGCCACGCTCGTCCCCGGCGAGATGGGAGGCAAGGCCGCCTTCGAGGAAGAGCTCCATCGCCGTCTCGTCGAGGCGCGGGTCGACCTCGTGTGTCTCGCGGGATTCATGCGCATCCTGTCCCCCGCGTTCGTCGCGCGCTGGCCGCTCAGGATCCTGAACGTCCACCCGTCGCTCCTCCCGGCCTTCCCGGGCCTCAGCGCGCAGGAGCAGGCGATTCGCTACGGTGCACGGGTCTCCGGCGCGACCGTCCACTTCGTCGATGCCGGGACGGACACGGGCCCGATCGTGGGCCAGACGTCCCTGCCGCTGCGCGAGAACGAGGCCGCGGACTCCTACGCGGCGCGCCTGCTCTCGGTCGAGCATGCACTCTACGTGTCGTCTCTGGGCCGCGTGCTCGAGGGGGGCTGGAGACTCGACGGGCGCGCGATCCGTTTTCCGGATCGCCGGGCCCCCTGAGAAATCCCACTTTCGAGGGATGGACGTTTTGCGGTCAACAACTTACCTTCTCAGAAGCTTCTCAACGGAAGGTGGCTGAATTGCGGCGGTCGGGACGGCTCGCCAGGTGGCCCGCCATCCCTTTGAATGTTCCCCGCCCGGCTCCTGTGCAATATCTGCACCGGCTCCTGTGCATAACCCTTGACGAAAGAGAGCGGAGAACCTATGTTCCCGCTCCCCGGGACCTTAGCGGGTAGCTCTTTTTGAACCTGTGAAGGCTTTCGGGCTTGACGCCGCAGGGCGGCTCGGCTATCTTCGCAGGTCCCGGCGTTCGCCGGGATGTTCTTTCCTGACAGGTGGCCTCGCGGGAACGCGTGTCCCCGGCATGAGGAAAAACTGAACCTCCGGTTCGCTTTTCCCTTGACGCTGGGTTGCCGCTCTGGCAGGATCCGCAGTCCACGCTGCCAGACGGCGTGTCCGGTTCCTTGAAAACTGAACAGAGACATCAGTACGCGTCCGTCGTATAACGGACGCGGATTGAACAGTTTACGTGAATCCTTTGAGGAGCGTTCCGGCGAGCAATCGACGGAATGCTTGAAGCCAAAGGGTCTCGGGCGCAAGCCCGGGTTCCCGGAGCACTTCTAAAACAGCTCCGAAACGTCCTGCGCCGGGTGCAAGCCCGATGCGGGGCCGACGGTTCGCTAGCGGACGTCGTTAAACACGAGCCTGAACTTCAAAACTTCAGAAACAAACTGGAGAGTTTGATCCTGGCTCAGAGTGAACGCTGGCGGCGTGCCTAACACA
>JBDTTJ010000214.1:0-5991 GCA_039930645.1 Acidobacteriota bacterium | reverse complement strand
ACGTGACGCCGATCGGCTTCAAGCACATCGCCGAGAAGATGATCTCGGGCGAGGTCGCGATCGGCGGCGAGGAGTCCGGCGGCCTGGGTGTGTCGTTCTACCTCCCGGAGCGCGACGGCGTCCTCTCGGCGCTCCTCGTCCTCGAGGCCATCGCGCATTCGGGCGGTTCGTTCGACGCCCTTTTGAGGAAGCAGGACGCGGCCTACGGCGCGTTCGCATACGGGCGTCGCGACCTGCCCCTCCCCATGCCGCTTCTCAAATCGTTCGTCGCGGACCTGCGGGTCTCTCCGCCGGCGAGCCGCGCGGGCCAGAAGGTCACGGGAGTCGAGGATCTCGACGGCGTGAAACTGATCTTCGGCGAGCGCGGCTGGCTCCTTCACCGCCTGTCGGGCACGGAGCCCATCATCCGCATCTACGCCGAGCACGTGGACGAAGCCGTCGTTGAGCGCCTGCTCAGTGAGACGGAGGCCGAACTCCGGCGCCGCGCGAGCTGATCAGCGGGCGTCGGCCAGGACGAATCCGGCGCCGACGAACCGCAGGACCGGCCCCGCGCCGAGGCCGGCGATCGGGTCCGATTCCTCGAGGAGCTCGGGCGTCAGGTCTCCCCCGTACGCCACGACCGCGCGTGCCGCGATCGTGAACGGGTTCTGGCGCTCCACCTCGAAGCGCGCGGGCTCGGACACGACGGACAGCGCGACCGTGCCCGTGCCGAAGAGCTTCAGGAACGGCTGGACGATCTTGTCGCGGTACTCGAACGCCGGGTCCTCGCGGTACGTGAGCGCTTCGTCGAACCCGAGGAGCCTGCTCGTCTCGACCGACAGGAACTCGTTGGCGAGCGCCTTCAGGTACGGTACGCGGCCCTGATCCGCGAGGAGCAGAGTGCCCTCCCCCGACGCCGTGACGAGGATGCCCGCGAGCGGGCCGTCGAGGCGGCCGTCCGTCACGAGCGACGGAAGACCCTGACGCCCCACGACGACGCCGCGGCGGACCCTCAGCCCGCCCACGCAGGATGCCGACAGGAATCCGCCGGCCCTGGGCGTGAACGGTCCAACGGCGGACGCAACGTCGATTCGGGGAACGCTCCCCGAGCGCGGACGGACGCCCGAGCTGACGAGATTGCGCTTCCCGCTCGCCGCGAGCGAATCGAGAGGCTCGGGCTTCACGACCGGGGTCGGCTTCATGTCGTCGCGCACCGCCGGCGCCGGACGCGTGGCGTTCGGGCTCGTTGCGGGCGTGAGGGCGGCAGCGCGGACCTCGGCGGCGGCGGCCCGGGCGGTCCGCGCGACCGAGTCGTCTCCCTCGGATCCGTCCTTGAGCTCGGCGCCCGCCAGCCGGAAGTGCTTCTGTGCGGTCTCGTAGGCGTCCGCGTGCTGAGCGATGAGCCCGAGCGTGAGGTGAGCCTTGCGGTGCGCGGGGGCGAGCGCGAGAACCCTTTCGAGCGGGTCCCTCGCCTCGGCGTCGCGGCCCGACTTGAAGAGAATCAACCCGAGGTTGAAGAGCAGGGGAACGGATTCGTCGTGCTCCTGGAGGAGCTCGCGCGTTTTCGCTTCCGCGGGCCCGAACTGCCCGAGGTGAAAGAGAGTGATCGAGAGGTTCAAGAGGACCTCGGGGTCCTGCGGACGAAGACGCTGGGCTTCGTCGAACTCGCGCCGCGCGGCCTCGTGGTGTCCGCGGGCCATCTCCTCCTTGCCCCGGTTCAGGTGCAGGAGGAAGAGGCCGTGATCGAAGAAGGGTGCGGGCCGGAACGCCCGGGTCGTCTCGGAGCCGCGCGACGCCATCCCGTCTCCCTACTGCACCCGTCCGAGGACGGGAGCGGGGCGTGCCGAAGCGACGTCGCCCGTATTCGAGAACACCGCGGTCCCGTCCACGCGCGAGACTTTCACGGTCGTCGCCCGTGACGCCCTCCGGACCGAGCCCGTCGGGACGCCCCGGAAGGCGCCGCCGACCGCGGCCACGGACGTTCCACTGTGGGCGATGAGGACGCGCCTGACGTACTCGCGTGTCTCCGCGTAAGGCGGCACGCCCGCGTGCCTCGCCACGGCGTTCTCGCCCGCGTTGTAGCCCGCGACGGCCAGCACGACGTCGCCTTTGAAAAGGGCGAGGAGTGTCGCGAGGTACCGCACGCCGCCGCGGATGCACTGCTCGGCGTCGAAGCGGTCCGATACGCCGAAGCGCTGCGCGGCCGCGGGCATCAGCTGCATCAGCCCCCGGGCGCCCTTCTTGGACACGGCTTTCGGGTTGAAATTCGACTCGACCAGCATGACGCTCTTCACGAGCGTCGCGTCGACGCCCTCGGCGCGCGCCTCGGCTTCGATGATCGGGTCGAACGGGGTGGGCGTCGCCCTGCGGTCGACGAGATAGGAGTCGGACGGGGCGGCGCCGTTGACGCGCCAGCCGCTCCCGATCGCGTCGTTGAAGATGAGAGCCGAGCCGTCCGCCTTGCGGACGAGATGCACGTCCGCAAGCGCGGCGGTCGCGCATAGCGACACCGCGAACGCTCCCCGGGCGGCAAGACGTCCGAAGGACATAGCCTACAAATTATAGACGATGGCTCAAGACGCCTGTCCGGTGAGCCTTTCGCGGACCCGGGCCACCCCCGCCGCGAGGGCAGGCTCGATGGCGGCAGCGTCCTTTCCGCCCGCCTGGGCGAGGTCGGGCTTGCCCCCGCCCTTCCCGCCGACGAGGGGCGCCATCGTCTGCGCGAGCTCGTGGGCGGATACGCGGCCGACGACGTCCGCCGTGACCGCCGCGAGGAGCGTGACCTTGCCCTCGTACTCCGTTCCGAGGAGGACGACGCCGGACTTCAGCTTGCCCCGGAAGGTGTCGGCGAGATTGCGCAGCTCGTTCGTGGGGAGGGACGGAACTCTCCGTGCGAGGACCTTCACCCCCGCGATCTCGAGGATCCCGTCGGCATCGGCTCCAGGGGATTCGGAAGAAGAGGAAAATTTCTTTGAAGGTGAAGAGTCGGACGCGAGGGCCAGATCGCGCTTCAAGGCTGCGATCTCCTTGTCTTTCTTTCTAAGAGAATCCAGGGCTTCCTTGAGCTTTGCCGGCAGCTCGTCGAACGTGACGTTCGCGACGTGCGCCATGTTCGCCAGAATCTCTTCGTCCTTCTGCAATCTCTCGACGGCGTTCAGCGCCGTCGCCGCCTCCATGCGCCGGACGCCGGCCGCGAGGCCCTTGTCCGAGAGGACCTTGAAGGCGCCGATCTCCCCCGTGCGGTTCACGTGGCAGCCGCCGCAGAGCTCGGTCGAGAAGCCGGGCACGTCCACGACGCGGACGCGCTCACCGTACTTCTCGCCGAAGAACATCATGGCGCCCTTCTTCTTCGCGTCGTCCATGGACATGACGGCCTTGCCCACCTCGCGGTCGCGCAGGACCTCCTCGTTGACGAGGCGCTCGATCTCGCGGATCTCCTCGGCGGAGGTCGGGCGCGATGCGGCGTAGTCGAAGCGCAGGCGGTCGGGCGCGACGAGCGAGCCCATCTGCCGGACGCTCTCTCCGAGCACCTTTCGCAGCGCCGCGTGGAGAAGGTGCGTCCCCGTGTGGTTCGCCTGAGTCTTCCGGCGGGTCCATTCGTCGACGGCGAGAGTCACCGTTTGACCGGGAGAAAGAGAACCGGAAGAAATTCTTAGAAGGTGAAGAGTGCTGCGGCCGTTGGGAGCGCGCCGCGTGTCGAGGACGGCCGCCGCGCCGTCCGGAGCCCAGGAAAAGGTGCCCTGGTCCGCCACCTGTCCGCCGCCCTCGGGGTAGAAAACGGAACGGTCGGTAATCACCCAGCCTTCATTACCCTTTCTAAGAGAATTCGCCCTCTCGTCCTGCTTCGTGGGAATCAGGCCCAGCACCTTCGCGCCCTCGAGCCGCACGAAATCCTGCTCGGGATACCCGCGGAACTCCGTGTTCCACGACGGATCGATCTGGTCGTCCGTCGGGAGGCCGCTCTCGCCTTCGAACTTCGAAGCTCCCTTGCTGCGCTCGCGGGCAGCGGAGAGTTCGCGGTCGAAGCCCGGCGTATCGACCTGGACCCCTTCATCAGAAGAAATCTCTTCGATCAACTCGAGGGGAACGCCGTGCGTGTCGTAGAGACGGAAGGCCGCCACGCCCGAAAGCGTCGTCTCCCCCGCGCGCCGCGCGTCGGAGATCGCTTCTCCGACGCGGTCGGCGCCGGCGGACATGGTCCGCCGGAATCCCTCTTCCTCGACGCGGATCGTCTCGGCCGTTCTCTTCCGCAGACTGCCGCTCGGATCGTGAAGATGAATTCCTTCGAATGACTGAAAGACGGGGAGCGTGAGATCGGCGAGGAACGGCCCCTCGATCCCGAGGCGCCGCCCGTAACGCACCGCCCGCCGAATTACCTTTCTAAGAACATACCCGCGCCCCTCGTTGGACGGCAGGACGCCGTCGGAGATGAGCATCGAGGCTGCGCGGGCATGATCGGCCACGACGCGGAACGGCGCATCCTCGACGGCCATGCCGCCCAGGTACTTCTTTCCGGAGATCTCCTCGATCTTCCCGATGATCCCGGCGAACAGGTCCGTGTCGTAGTTGTTGTTCTTGCCTTCGAGGATCGCCGTGATGCGCTCGAGGCCCGCGCCCGTGTCGACGCTCGGCTTCGGGAGCGGGGTCTGCCTGCCCGACGCGTCGCGGTCGAACTGCATGAAGACGAGGTTCCAGATCTCCATGACGCGGTCGCCGTTCCCGTTCGGCGTCGCGTCGCCGGGCACCGACGGCCCCTGGTCGTAGTGGAGCTCCGTGCACGGCCCGCACGGCCCCGTGTCGCCCATCGACCAGAAGTTGTCCTTCTCGCCGAAACGCGCGATGCGCTCCTTCGGGAGGTACTTGCCCCACAGCTCGGCCGCCTCGTCATCGCTCGTGTACACCGTCGCCCAGAGACGCGAAGGGTCCATGCCGTAGCCCTTCTCCTTCGACGTGACGAGCTCCCACGCGAAGTCGATCGCGTCCTTCTTGAAGTAGTCGCCGAACGAGAAGTTCCCGAGCATCTCGAAGAACGTGTGGTGGCGCGCCGTGTAGCCGACGTTGTCGAGGTCGTTGTGCTTTCCGCCCGCCCGAACGCATTTCTGCGAGGACGTCGCGCGGACGTACGCACGCTTCTCCCTCCCCAGGAAGAGGTCCTTGAACTGGTTCATTCCTGCGTTCGTGAAGAGGAGCGTCGGGTCCTCGGCGGGGACGAGGGACGAGGACGCCACGCGCGCGTGTCCCTTGCCCTCGAAATAGGAGAGGAACGTCTCGCGGACCCTGCGTGAGGTCCAGCCTTCAGAGGTCGTCATCGGTCGGTTCGCCTTTCGTGCGGAGCGCCTCGAGGACGGCGGACGGCGCGAAGCCCCGCCTCACGAGGTGGTCGAACAGTTTCTTCGACCGCGCCTGCCGCGTCAATCCGGCCGGCAGCACGCGGGCGCGCTTCTCGAAGGCGCGCCGGAGGGCGCTCGCCTCCTCTGCCGGGTCGAGCCCGGCGAGGGCGGCCTCGGCGTCTCTCCGCGGGATCCCCTTTGCGGCGAGCTCGGCGGCGATCCGCGAGCGTCCCCGCCCGGCCCGCGAGCGCGAGGCGGCCAGCGCGGCGGCCGTGGCGCGGTCGTCGAGAAGCCCCCGCTCCACGAAACGGTCGAGACAGGCCTCGACGTCCTCGCGATCGAACTTCTTTCGCAGGAGCTTCCGGCGGAGCTCCGCGCGCGTGTGGGCCCGGCGCGCGAGGAACCCCAGGGCGGCTTCCCGGACCCCCACCTACCCCGTGCTCTGGTTCGAGAAGTCGAAGGGCGAGTCCGAGTCCCGCGGCCCGACTCCGTCCGGCGCCTGCAGCGAGCCTTCCATGAGCTCGTTCGCGACGTCCGACGTCGACTGGATGCCCTGGATCTTGAGCTTGAATTCGTTGGGGTTCGTCGAGCGGCGGATCGCCTCTTCCAGCGTGATGAGGCCCGTCTTGTAGAGCTGGAAGAGCGACTGGTCGAACGTCTGCATGCCGTACTGCGACGTGCC
>JBDTTJ010000213.1:0-6035 GCA_039930645.1 Acidobacteriota bacterium | reverse complement strand
CCGACGCGCGCGGCGAGTCGCGACGCCTGAATCTCCATGAGCGCGACGAGACCGTGAACCTCCGCCTCGCTCGGCGTCAGGCCGACGAGGATCCTGCCCAGGCGAAGCGCTTCCGCGCAGAGCTGCGGGCGGGTCCATTCGCTCCCGGCCGTCGCGGCGTAGCCCTCGTTGAAAATCAGGTAGACAACCTCCAGCACCGACGTCAGGCGGTTTGTGCGGTCGGCTCCATGCGGCAATTCGAAGGGCACGCGCGCCTCGGAAAGGCTGCGCTTGGCGCGCACCAGGCGCTGGGCCATGGTGGCTTCCGGGACGAGGTACGCGCGCGCGATCTCTCCGGTCGTGAGGCCGAGGAGCATCCGGAGCGTGAGGGCGACGCGGGCTTCGGGGGAGAGAACGGGATGGCAGGCCGTGAAGACGAGCCTCAATAGATCGTCTCCGACGTCGTCGTCGAGCGCCGCTTCGAAATTCGCGGCGGCGCTCTCCCGCTCGAATTCGAGGGTCCGCCCCAGCGCCTCGTGCTTCTTCTCGAGGAGCTTGCCGCGGCGGAGGTGATCGAGAGCGCGGTTCTTCGCCGTGGCCATGAGCCAGGCGCCCGGGTTGTCGGGAACGCCCGCTTCGGGCCACCTCTCGAGAGCGGCGACGAGCGCGTCCTGCGCGAAATCCTCGGCGAGCCCGACATCCCGAAGCATGCGCGCGAGGCTGGCGACGAGCCTCGGCGACTCGATCCGCCAGACGGCTTCGATCGTGCGATGCGGATCGGGCTCCGTCACGGAGCCCGATTAGAGCATCGTGGAATCGCTGCGGCCGGCCGCCCCGATCAGTTCTTCTTGTGAAGATGCTCCGGCACCGGACGCCCGGCGGCCGCGAGCTCGGCGGCGAGGCGCTCCCTGCGCTCGACCAGCCCCGCCGTGTACTCCGGGTCGAAATCGGATGCGTCGAACATCGGCCGGATTTCGATCTCGGAATCACCTTCGTGGGGGTTCGGGCAACGCTTCACCCATTCGATCGCCTCTTCCATGGACTTCACCTCCCAGATCCAGTAGCCCGCGACGAGCTCCTTGGTTTCGGTGAAAGGGCCGTCGACGACGGTCCGCTTGCTGCCCGAGAACCTGACCCGCGCGCCCTTCTCGCTCCGTTGGAGGCCGTCGGCCGCGAGCAGCACTCCCGCCCTGAGGAGCTCCTCGTTGAAGTTCCCCATCGCGGCGAGTAGTTCCTTCTTGGGCATGACCCCCGCTTCGCTTTCCTTGTTGGCCTTCACCAGAATCATGAATTTCATTGTCATCTCCTTGACCTTCTCGTCTCGAGGCCGTCTGCCGTGTCCCGGGCGAGCCGCCTCCATGAGAGCGACGAACGAGGGTTGGCGAAATCGACACCCACGACGAGGTCTTTGAATCGGCTCCCGGAGTCGAGATCTCTCGGTGATGGTACCTGATCTCCTTTACTACTAAAAGGAACTGAACTATCTTAGGCATATGACAGCTCCCCTCGCTTCTCGTTCAGGACGCCGGTCCACCGGCCAGCCCCACCTCGTCACGAGAGCGGTGCGCCCGGATGCGCAGATGCGTGTCTCTCTCAAGAAGGCGATCGCCGCCGTAGGAGAAGTCGAGAGCTTCGACGTCTACGTCTGCGCGGACAGCTCGATCCTGCTGCAGCCCAAGATCTCTGTACCGGTCGCGGAGGCCTGGCTCTTCAAGAACCCGGAAGCGTTGGCCTCCGTGCGGCGCGGCGCGGAGCAGGCCGCCGCCGGAGATCTGCACGACCTGGGATCGTTCGGGCGGTACGTTGACGAGAAGTGACCACTCGACTCAGGTTTTCGTCCGAGGCAAGGGAGTCGCTCAGGCGCCTCAAGGCCGCTTCTCCCTCGGTGCATGCCCAGGTTCAGAAGGCGCTCGGGTATCTCGAGACGAATCCACGCCACCCGTCGCTCAAGACTCACAGGTATTTGTCGCTGAGCGGACCGAACAAGGAGCAGGTGTTCGAGGCGTACGCCCAGAACAATGCCCCCGGAGCGTATCGAGTATTTTTCTGGTACGGGCCGGATGAGGTTGACGAGAAGAAGAAACGCGTTCCCGTGATCTCGATACTCGCGATCACGCCACATCCCTGAAGGGGAGCCGAGGGGCCAGCCTCTATCGGCGGCGGGCGTACGCTTGCAGCCCGATTACTCTCTCGATGCGGCGGGATTCCCGCAGTTCGGAGTGAGAAGCCTCGCCGGCGCGGTGCCGGTCGCACGCGCCGAGGTGGAGGTCATGCGGGGCCGGGCCGCCGGCTACTCCGTCGTCGTCGACCCCGTCACGGGAGACAGCTCGCTCTTCACGTTCGACGCGGCGCGGAGCGCGACGCCGCTCTGCGCTCCACGCCTAGTTTGCGCTCGCTTCGTCGAAGACGTACTCGTGCTGCGCGTCGCGCAGGACCAGCGAGCGCTTCGAGTTCTTGTCGGCGACGACGAACTCGAAGCCCTCGATCGTCGGGTCGATCGTGATGAAGGAGATCGTCCCGTCGTCGTTCTTCCGCGACGCCACCGCGCTACGCCACTCCCCCACGTCGAAGACGACCGCGCCGCCCGCGCCCTTTCTCACCCCGAGCTCGCCGAGGGCCTTGCTCGCGTACCGCGCCGCGAGCCTCTCCGCGGCGGCCGGATCGGCCGGGATCACGAGGCGCTCGCGTGCCTTCGCGATCGCCGCCGCCCGCTGCTTGACGCCGACGCGGATCTGCTCCTCGGCCTCCGGCTTGCCGTCGAAGAGCACCTCGACAAGGCGGCGAAGGAGCGGCCCGCGCAGGGCGACGCCCGCGTCGGAGTTCGTCAGGATGACGGCGCCGACGCCGTGCTCGGGCAGCCAGATCATGTCGCTGTGGTACCCGGCGAGGTCGCCGCCGTGGTGCACGATCGGGATCCCCCACTTCTTGTCCACGAAGAGGCCCATCCCGTACGTGACGTCCTCGCCGACGGACACCTGCGGCGCGCGCCGCGCGAGGAGGTTCTCCTCCGAGACGAGGCGCTTGCCGCCCGGAAGCGTCCCTTTCGCGAGCTCCATCGCGACGTACTTCGAGAGATCGCGGGCGCTCGTCCACACGCCTCCGGCCGGCCGGGCCGGCACGATGGACTCGTTCAGGTCCATCCGGGCCCGCACGGTCTTCCCGTCCGGGTCGTCGCCGTGCGGCTGCGCGACATTCCCCCGGAGTGCGCGGGCGAAGTCGAACGCCGTGTTCTTCATGCCGAGCGGGCCGAACACCTTCGCCTGCATCGCCTCGTCGTACGCGGCGCCCAGCTCGCGCCCCGGATACACGAGAGACCCTCCGATAAACCCCGCCGCGGCCGCCATGAGGTTGCTGTACTGGAAGACCTCGCCGAACTTGCTCGTGGGCTGCATCGTGCCGAGGAGTCCGAGCGCCGACGCCGGCGTCGCGCTCCGATATTCGAAGAGCCATTCCATGTCCTGCCGCGGGAGACCCGTGCACGCGCACACGAGGTGCTTCACGAGCACCTGCTTCGTCGTCGCCGCGTCGCCGAGCTTGAAGGCGGGGTAGACCTGCGTGACGGGCTGGTTCCAGCCGAGTTTCTTCTCGTCGGCAAGCTCGGCGAGGAGCAGCGTCGTGAGCGCCTTCGTGTTCGACGCCGCGATGAAGAGCGTGTCCGCGTCGACCTTGTCCGGCTTGCCGAGTTCCTTCACGCCGAGGCCGCCTTCCCACACGACCTTGCCGCCGTCGAGAAAGCTCAGCCCCACCCCCGGCACCGCGTACTGCTTCATGCCGTCCTCGACGAACGCCTTCAGCACGGCGATCCGGGCGGCGTCGAGCGGATGGGCCTTTTTCCCCGCGAAGCTCTCGCGCGAGTAGCCCTTCGGGCGGAGGCTCTGCAGGACGAGGCCGATGGGCGCTCCGCGCTTCTCGGCTGTCGGCTCGGTCGCGTCGAGGATGAAGACGATCCATGCCTTGCCGGCGCGCCACGCGCCGGCCACGACGACGACTCGCTCGTTCGGGGAGGTCTCGTACTCGAAACTCTTCCGCTCCTCCCAGCCGCTCCGCGGGGCGCCCGGCGTCGCGAGCCTCAGCGGCCGTTTGGCGTCGGGCTTGTAGGCGGCCCACGCCGCGGCGACCGCGGCCTCGGCGTCCTTCGCCTCGACGTCCACGATCGCGAGGTGCGAATCGCCCTCGGGCGGGTCCAGCACCACGAGCGGGCCTTGCGTTTTGACCGTCCAGCCGGCGGGCGCCGTGAACGTCGCGCCGGCGGCGGTCGTGCGGAGCGAGTCGGCGGCCAGCACTTCCTTCGCGGGGGCCTGCGCCGCAGATTCTGAAGCGGCGAGGGGAAGGGCGAGAACAAAGGAAAGGGCGAGACCGGTGAGGCGTGCCATGGATCCTCCAGTCGGGCACAGTCTAGGACGCCGAGGGCGGTAGAGTGCTTCCGGAGGCCCCCGCATGCGCTCGATCGCCCTCGCCCTGTGTCTCGGCGCCGCCCTCTCCGCCGCCGCGCTCTCCGCCCACGCGGCGCTTCCTCCCGGCGTCGACGACGCCTCGATCGCCGCCGCCGCGGTCGCGACCTTTCCGGAGTTCCTCGAGTTCCTCTCCCTCCCGAACGACTCCGCGAAGCCTGCGGACATCCAGCGGAACGCCGCGTGGCTGGAATCCGCGTTCGCGCGGCGCGGCTTCGCGACCCGTCTCCTGGACAACAAGGGCCGCCCGCTCGTCTTCGCCGAGTACGGAAAGGCCCGGCCGGGACAGAAGACCGTCCTCTTCTACATCCACTTCGACGCCCAGCCCGTCGTCCCGTCGCAATGGGCGCAGAAGGACCCGTGGCTGCCCGTCGTCAAGCGGCGCGGGCCCGACGGGAAGTGGGCGGAGGTGGATCGCGCCGAGCTCCTGAAGCCCGGCTTCGACCCGGAGCTGCGCGTCTTCGCGCGCTCGTCCTCCGACGACAAGGGGCCGATCGTCATGTTCCTCGCCGTCTTCGACCTCCTGCGCGCGAAGAAGATCGAGCCGGCCTTTCATGTGAAGGTGCTTCTCGACAGCGAGGAGGAGGCCGGCTCGCCCGGGATCGCCGCCGCTGTTTCCGGCAATGCCGGGCTCCTCTCGGCCGACGCCGTCGTCCTCCTCGACGGGCCAGTCCACGCCTCGAACCGGCCGACGCTCGCCTTCGGGAACCGCGGCGTCGTCGGCGTGACGCTCACCGTTTTCGGGCCGCGCGCGCCGCTCCACAGCGGACACTTCGGCAACTGGGTGCCCAATCCCGCGTTGCGCCTCGCAAGGCTGCTCGCCACGATGAAGGACGAGGACGGGCGCGTGACCGTCGCGGGCTACTACGGCCGCACGAACCTCACCGACGCGGACCGCAGCGTCCTCGCGGAGGTGCCGGACGACGAGGCGTCCCTGAACGGGCGCACGGGCATCGCCCAGCCGGAGAAGGTCGGCGCCACGTACCAAGAGTCGCTCCAGTACCCCTCGCTCAACGTCCGCGGCCTCGCGTCGGCAAGCGTGGGCGAGAAGGCGGCGAACGTCCTCCCGCGCGACGCCGTCGCCGAACTGGACCTCCGCACGACCGTCGAGTCCGACCCGGCGTTCCTCGTCGACCTCCTGAAGAAGCACGTCGAGGCGCAGGGCTGGCGCCTCGTCGCCCAGGACCCGACGGACGAAGAGCGCGCGCGCTGGCCGAAGCTCGCGCGCTTCGACGCGCACGCGCCCGAGGAGGCCGCGCGGCAGCCGTTCGACGCGCCCGTGGGCCGCTGGGCCGCGGCGGCGCTCGGCGGCGCGTGGCCCGCCGCCCCCCTCGTGCGCATCCGGATGATGGGCGGCACGCTCCCGACGCACGCGATCGTCGGGCCGCTGAAAGCGCCCTTCGTGCAGGTCCCGGTCGTGAACGCCGACAACAACCAGCACGCATACGACGAGAACCTGCGCATGGGCAACTACCTGAGCGGCATGCGGACGCTGGCCGCCCTCCTCACGGCGCCGTACCCGGAGTGAGAGAGAATCCGTCTCATGCAAACACTTCGCCGTCTCCCGCTGATGCTCGCCTTCTGCCTGGCCGCTCCCGCCCTCGC
>JBDTTJ010000212.1:0-6076 GCA_039930645.1 Acidobacteriota bacterium | reverse complement strand
AGCTTCTCGCCGATCTGCACCCAGTACGCCTTCACGTGGTCGACGTTGTCGAGCATGAGGCGCGAGACGGCGATGACCTTCAGGTCCGTCATGCCGGTGGCGGCGGGGAGGTCGGGCAGCTGCGTTTCCTCGGGGTGGAACGCGAGCGGGATGAACCCGAGGAAGCCGTGGGTCTCGTCCTGCAGGTCGCGGATCCTCACGAGGTGGTCGACGCGGTCCTCGACCGTCTCGACGCTGCCGTAGAGCATCGTGACGTTCGTCTTGACGCCGTTCTCGTGGCAGAGCTTCGCGAGCTCGAGCCAGCGTTCGCCGGAGATCTTGTCGCGGCAGATGACGTCGCGGACGCGCTTTTCGAAGATCTCGGCGCCGCCGCCCGGGCAGGAGTCCATGCCGGCGTCCTTCAGCTCGCGGATGACCGTCACGACGTCCTTCTTCGCGATGCGGGCGATCCAGTCCACCTCGACCATCGTCCATGCCTTCAGGTGGACGCCCGGAAACTTCGCGCGCAGCGCGCGGAGAAGGTCGAGGTACCACGAGTAGGGGAGCGACGGGTGGAGGCCGCCGACGATGTGGAGCTCCGTGATCCCGTCGTGCCAGCCGGCCGCGGCCTCGCGCACGGCCTCCTCGATCGACATCGTGTAGCCGCCGTCGACGCCGGGCTTGCGGGCCCACGCGCAGAGCGCGCAGTCCACCCAGCAGAGGTTCGTCGGGTTCAGGTACCGGTTGACGTTGTAGTAGCCGGTGTTGCCGTGCTTCTTCTCTCGCACGTAGTTCGCGAGCGCGCCGACGCCGAGGACGTCGGGCGACTCGAAGAGCGCGACTCCGTCCGCGAACGAGAGGCGCGTTCCCGCGGCCACCTTCTCCGCGATCGGGAGGAGGGCCGACCCCTTGAACCGTTCGAGGATCACTCGACGTCGCTGACGGAGTTCGGGCGCGACAGGGTGCGCGGCGCCTGCATGTGAGAGGCCGCGTCCGGGTCCAGCTCGTCCGCGCGGCCCCCGTAGCGGGCGTAGCACGCCGCGCAGTAGGCCGAGTCAGGCCGGAACGTGAAGTCGAAGACGGTCCCGACGGCGTACCTCTCGTCGAACGTCTCACCGCAGGAGTCGCATGCGCCCTTCTGGTGGAGGCGCTTCCACACGGGTCCAGACATGCGGGGGATCTTACCCGGCCTTGCGCTCGCCCGGAACAATCGCCACGAGGCCAAGAACGGCCACCGCAGCCACGGCCGAACCGGCCAGGAACGCGGTCTTCGAGCCGGCGCCCTGCCAGATCACTCCGAAGACGACGCTCGCGGGCAGGGCCGCGAAGCCGATGAGGCCGTTCATCCAGCCGAAGGCCCGGCCGCGGCGCTCCGGGCCCACGAGATCCGCGACGAGCGCCTTCTCCGTCCCTTCCGAGAGCGAGTAGTAGAGCGAGTAGATCCCGACGAGCGCGACGAGCGGGCCCGGCGAGGAGACGTATGCGAAGCCGGCGTAGCAGACCGCGTACAGAGTCCACGCGGCGAAGAGCAGCCGCTTTCTCCCGAACCGGTCCGACAGCCCCCCGCCCCACGTCGAGAAGAGGGACTTCACGGCGTTCGAGAACGCCCAGAGGATCGGCAGCCACGCGGCGGCGATGCCGATCTCCTTCGCCTTCAGGAGGAGGAACGTGTCGGACGACGCGGCGAGGGCGAACAGCGCGAAGACACCCGCAGTCCGCCAGAAGACAGGGGGAAGAGAAGAGGACGAGGAAGAGAAAGATTCTTCGAATGGTGAAGAGGGCTGCGGGGACAAAGAAATCTTCTCTTCTCTGACTCCGAAAGCAAGAACCAGAAGAGAAAGCGCGGCGGGGATGGCCGCCAGGAGGAAAACGCTGCGCAGGGAGAGTCCCATCCATCCGACCAGGCCCGCCGCGAGCAGCGGGCCGAAGACCGCGCCCGCGTTGTCGAACGCGCGGTGCAGGCCGAACGCCGCGCCGCGGCGCTCGGGCGGCGCGGCGGCCGCGATCATCGTGTCGCGCGGAGCGGTGCGAACGCCCTTGCCGACGCGGTCGAAGAAACGGATCAGGACGACCGTCGGCCAGCCCGGCGCGAGGCCGATGAGCGGGCGCGCGACGGACGAGAGGCCGTAGCCGAGGAAGACGAGGGGCTTTTTCGCCTTCGCGCGGTCGGTCCACTTGCCCGACAGGATCTTCACGAACGAGGCCGTCGCGTCCGCGACGCCTTCGATCCAGCCCAGCGCCGCCGCCGGGACGCCCGACAGCGTCACGAGGAACGCCGGCAGCAGCGGGACGATCATCTCGGACGAGACGTCCGTCAGGAACGACACCCACCCGAGGCGCACGACGGTCTTCGGAAGGCCCGCGAGGCCGCCGGGAGCAGAATCGCCGCGGATGGCGCTCGTCTCGACCACGGCCTTCATTCTGAAGCTGGACCCTCTTTCCGAGAAGGACCTCGTCGCGGCGCTCCTCACGAAGGACCACGGCGTCGTCCGGGCGGCCGTGCGCGGCGCCCGCGGCAAGTCGAAGCGCGCGGCCGCGCTGCAGCTCCTCACGGAGGTCTCCCTGACGTATTTCCGCAAGGAGGGCGCGGACCTCGCGCGCGTGGACGGCCTCGAGATCGTGAAGAGCGCGTACGACCTCGCGGTCGACGCCCGTGCGGCGATGCTTCTTCCTTACATCGCGGAAAGCGCCCTGACCTTCGTGCCCGAGTCCGAGCTCGGCGGCGACGTCTACCGGCTCGTGCGCCACGTGCTGGACGCGCTCGAGGCCGGCGTCCCGGCGCCGCTCGCGACGCGGTACTTCGAGACGTGGCTCCTGAGGTTCGCGGGAGTCCTCGACGAGGAGGAGGTCGCCGAGCCCGCGCGGAGCGTCCTCGCGTCCATGTGGAAGCTCCCGCTCCTCGCGCTCGCGAAGAAGCCGCCCCCGGCGGGCGCGCTCGAGGCGCTCGAGGACCTCCTGAGGGAGGCGCGCCGGAGCTTCCTCGGGCACGAGCTGAAGAGCTACCGGTTCCTCCAGAGCCTCGGCTGAACGGGGATTCGGTACACTCGGCGTCCGCCATGGACCTGCAGTCGCTGATCCTCCGGCTTTCCGCCTACTGGTCGTCCAAGGGCTGCCTCATCGAGCAGCCTTGGGACGTCGAGGTCGGCGCCGGGACGATGCACCCGGCGACGTTCCTGCGCGTCCTCGGGCCCGAGCCGTGGAACGCGGGCTACGTCCAGCCGTCGCGCCGCCCGGCGGACGGCCGCTACGGCCAGAACCCCTTCCGGCTCGTGAAGCACCAGCAGTTCCAGGTCGTCATGAAGCCTGCGCCGGTCGACATCCAGGACCTCTACGTCGAGAGCCTCGTCGCGCTCGGGATCGACCCGAAGGAGCACGACCTGCGCTTCGAGGAGGACAACTGGGAGTCCCCGACGCTGGGCGCGTGGGGCGTCGGATGGCAGGTGCTGCTAGACGGGATGGAGATCACGCAGTTCACGTACTTCCAGCAGGCCGGCGGCCTCGACCTCGCGCCGATCACGGCCGAGATCACGTACGGCCTCGAGCGCCTCACGATGTTCCTCGCCAAGAAGCGCAGCGTCTACGACATCGAGTGGGCGCCCGGCGTGCCGTACGGCGAGGCCCGCAAGCAGGACGAGTACGAGGTCTCGAAGTACGGCTTCGAAGTTGCCGATCCCGCGCTCTGGCAGCTCCTCTTCGAGAAGTACGAGGCCGAGGCGAAACGCTGCCTCGAGGCCGGGCTCGTTCTTCCCGCATACGACTTCACGCTGAAGTGCTCGCACGCCTTCAACATCCTCGACGCGCGCGGCTCGGTCTCGGCGACGGACCGCGTCGGCGTCATCAAGCGCGTTCGCGTCCTCGCCGTCGAGTGCGCGAAGGCCTACGTCGCCTCGCGCGAGGCGCAGGGCTTCCCGATGCTCCCGAAGAAACCCGAGCCGGCCCCGGAGCCGACCGATGTCTGAGTTCCTGCTCGAGATCCTCGCCGAGGAGATCCCGGCCGGCGTCCTGCCCGGCGCGCGCGAGGATCTGCTCGCCCGCGTCTCGAACGCTTTCGCCGAGGCGCGCCTCGGCGGCACGCTCACCGTCCACTCCACGTCGCGCCGCCTGATCCTCGTCGGCGAGGGCGTGGCCGACCGCCAGCCCGACGCCACACTCGAGGTCACGGGGCCGCCGGCGTCGAGGGGTTTCGACGTCGAGGGCAGGCCCACGCAGGCCGCCGAGGGCTTCGCGAAGGCGCAGGGCGTTTCGGTGGACGATCTCTCGGTCGTCCAGCTCCCGAAGGGGCCGTACGTCGTCGCGAAGAAGACCGTCCCCGGCCGCCCGGCGCCCGAGGTCATCTCGGAGATCCTCCCGCCGCTCGTCGAGAAGATGACGTTCCCGCGCATGATGCGCTGGGGAGACGGCGGGCCGATCTGGATCCGCCCCGTCCACTCCGTCGTCGCGCTCCTCGACGGCCTCGTCATTCCGCTGCGTCTTCTCGGCGTCGAGAGCGGCCGCACGACGTACGGCCACCGCACGCTCGCGGGCGGCCGCCTCGTCGTGATGGGCGTCGCCGACTGGTTCGCGAAGCTGCGTGCCGCCCACGTCGAGCCCGATCTCGAGGTGCGCCGCGCGCTTTTCGAGGAGCAGGCCAGGGCGCTTGCGGCCGGAATCGGCGGCGAGCCGGCCGCGGACGCGTCGCTGTTCGAGGCGTGGTCGCATCTCGTCGAGTGGCCCGGCCTCGTGCGCGGCGCGTTCGACGAGGCGTTCCTGGAGCTGCCGGAAGAGATTCTCGTGACGTCGATGCGCGAGCACCAGAAGATGCTCCCGATCCGCCGCGAGGGGGCGCTCCTGCCCGCGTTCCTCGCGGTCTGCGACCAGACGGGCGACCCGAAGGGGCTCATCGCGCAGGGCAACGAGTGGGTCACGTCGGCGCGTTTCGCCGACGCGCGTTTCTTCTGGGACGACGATGGCAAGACGAAGCTCGAGGACCGCCTCTCGCGCCTCGGGCGCCTCCAGTTCCAGGAAACGCTCGGCGACTACCTCAGGAAGACGGGCCGCGTGCAGGATCTCGCCGAGCGCTTCGCGGCGCGCCTGCAGATCGCCGATTCGTCGTCGGTCGTCCGCGCGGCGCGCCTCATGAAGGCCGACCTCGTCACGGACATGGTCCGCGAGTTCCCGGACCTGCAGGGCGTCGTGGGCGGCCTCTACGCGCAGCGTGAGGGCGAGCGCGACGAGGTGTGGCAGGCGATCTACGACCAGTACCGGCCCGCCTCCGCCGACGACGCGTCGCCGCGGAGCGACGTGGGCGCCGTCGTCGCGCTCGCGGACCGCCTCGACACGCTCACGGGCCTCTTCGGTCTCGGCCTCGTTCCGACGGGCTCGCGCGACCCGTACGCGCTGCGCCGCGCGGCGCTCGGCGTCGTCAAAATCCTCCTCGACAAGGGCTGGCACCTCGACCTGCCGGTCGCGATCTCGGACGCGCTTCAGCTCCACGGCTCGCTCGCGCGCGGCCGGGAAGAGGTCGTGCCGGAGCTTTCGGCGTTCCTGACCGAGCGGCTGCGTTTCCTTCTCGAGAAGAAGGGGCATGCGGCCGACACGATCGAGGCCGTCCTCGCGGCGGACGCCCGCGACCCGGTCGACGCCGCCGAACGCGTGGCCGCCGTGGACGCGATGCGGAAGGAAGCCGACTTCGCGCCGCTCGCCGCCGCGTTCAAACGGATGCAGAACATCCTCGCGCAGGCGCCCGACGCACTGGGCGAGCCCGACCCCGCGAAGATGACCGACGAAGCCGAGCAGGCGCTCGCGGGCGACTACTTGCAGGCGCGCGGAATGATCGACGACCTCCTCGCCCAGCGTCATTTCCACGACGCGCTCGGAATCATGGCGTCCTTCGGGCCCGCCCTCGACCGCTTCTTCACCGAGGTCCACGTCATGGCCGAGGACGAGGGCGTGAAGGCGAACCGCATCGCGCTCCTGAAGGCGATCCGCGACCAGTTCGCCCGCGTCGCGAAGTTCGCCGAGATCCGGGGCTGATTCACGTGCGGCGGATCGGGCTCGTGATCGTCGCCGCCCTCGTCGTCCTCTCGTTCGTGGGAGGTCCGTCCGGCTGCAACTCGTC
>JBDTTJ010000211.1:0-6096 GCA_039930645.1 Acidobacteriota bacterium | reverse complement strand
GCCGAGGAGCTGACCCAGGAGTGCTTCCTGAAGGTCTGGCAGAACCTCGACCGCTACAAACCCACCGAGGCGTCTCTCCTCGCGTGGATCGCGGCCCTCTCGCGCAACCTCTGCATCGACCACTACAGGCGGCGGCGCCGCGAGAAAGGGTTCTCGTTCGTCTCGGACGAAGCGGTCTCCACGCTCCTCCCCTCCACGGACGACCCGCAGGCCGACGCGGTGCGCCGCGAGCGCGTCCGCCTCCTCCTCGACGCCATCGCCGAGCTGCCGGACGAGCTCGCGGAAGTCGTGATCCTCCGCGACCTCGACGGCCTCGACTACCGCGAGATCGGCGACCTCCTGAAGCTCGCTGACGGCACTGTGAAGTCGCGCCTGAATCGCGCGCGCATCGAGCTCGCGCGCGTCGTGCGCACGCGCGTCGGCGCCGGAAACGACGGCCGGTCGCTCTACACGCCGTTCGCCCCGCGCGCGGGCGCCGCCACGGGAGGCGCGGGATGACCGGCGCAGCCTGCCGGGCGTTCGAGCAGCGCCTCCTCGTGGCCCTCGACGGCGCGCCGGACGCTCCGGCCGCGGCACGCGTTGCCGCCACCGACGCTCATGCGGCCGGCTGCGCCGACTGCGCCGTTCTCGCGGCGCTCGTCGCGGGCCAGGCGGACGCCTTCAAGTTCCTCGCGCGGCCCGTCCCGTCCGAGGTGTTCCTCGCGCGCCTCGCGGACGAGCCCGAGGACGCCGAGGGCCGCCAGACGACGTCGGAGGTCCTCGCGTTCCTGACACCCGGCGCCCTCGCGAAGCCCGAGCCCTCTTCGGCGCTTCTCGCGCGCCTCGAGGCTCTCCCGGGCGCTTCCGCCACGGCCCCCGCCGCGTCCAACGTCCGGCGCGGCGCGTTCGGTCGCCTGCGCCCGATCGTGACGGACTGGCGATTCGCGGTCACCGCCGCCTACGCGGCGTCGATCCTGGTCTTCGCGCTCCTCAACGTGGACCCGATGGCGGCCGCGCGCGGCGCCGCGACCGACCTGACGGCCGCGGGCGAGCGCGCGCTCACCGACGCGCGCGTCGCCGCTGTGAGGCGCGTCGAGGACAGTGCGCTCGGCCGCTACGCCGCTCCGCTCACGAAGCGCCTCGACTACCGCGTCTACCGCGCGTTCGCCGCGGGCCGCGCGCGCGCGACGGCGTACTCCCAGCTCGTGTTCGAGAAGGTCTTCGGCGGCTCGGTCGAGACCATGCAGTCCGCGGCCGCGCCCGCGCCGGAACCTTCCCCACGCATCCGACGTTCCTGAAGGCAAGGTGAGAACGATGAGCGACACGAACCAGACCCCCCAGGCTCCTCCCGCGGCCACCCCCGCCTCGGCGCCGCCGCCTCCGCCGCCCGTCGCGTTCGGGCCGGCTCCCGCGCAGCCGCCGTATCCCCGGTGGGCGAAGAGCCCCGGCGCGGCAGGCGCTCTCGGCATCATGCCGGGCCTCGGCCACCTCTACCTCGGCCTCTACCAGCGCGCCGCGATCTTCTTCGGCGTCTTCGTTCTCCTGGCCACGCTGGCCGACCACTCGCACGGGCCCTTCCCCGGGCTGTTCTTCCCCTTCCTCTTCGCATTCTCGATCATCGACGCCGTGCGCCAGGCGAAGGCGATCAACGCGACGGGCGTGCCGGAGCCGGGCCTCCTCGGCGGAGAAAAACCGGTCAAGGTGAGCGGCAGCCTGACCGCCGGCATCCTCCTGATCCTCATCGGCGGCTTCCTGCTCCTCAACCGCTTCGTGACGATCGACCTGTCGTTCCTGAACGACTGGTGGCCCGCGCTCCTCGTCGTCTTCGGCGCGTGGCAGGTCTTCACCTACTGGAAGGGAAAGCAGGACGAGACGAAGACCGAAGCCGGCTAGTCGCCGAGGGAGGTCACGAGGACGATCGTCTTCGCGAGGATCTCCCCGGTGCGCGGGTCGAGGATGCGGTCCTCGATCGCGATCTCGAGGGCTCCGTCGGCGCGGTTCCACCGCGCCGAACGGCTTTGCTGACCCGCCGCCTTCGCGACGACCGACGGGTCTCCCTTGATCGCGCCGGAGCGCATCCCGTCCTTCAGGTCGGCCTCGAGATTCCTGAGGGCGAAGATGAACCGGGCGCCCTTCACCTCCCGCTCGTAGAAGGCGACCGCCTCGTCGAGCGTCTTCGGCGTCGTGAGGACGACGACCTTCAGCTTCTCGAGGCTCTTCCGGATCTGCTTCTTCTGCGCGCTCGAGCGCGTCGAGTCCGCGTCGAGCTGGGCGAGAGCGGCCTTCGTCTCGGCGGCCGCGCGGCTCGCGTAGATCTCCGTGAAGACCTGATCGACCGCGCCGTCCGGGGGGAGCGGCACGCCGGCGACCGGCGACGCGGCGAGGAAGAGGAGGAACGGCAAGAGCGGCGTCATCCCCGTATTCTAGGATCCCGCCCGTTCCTTCACGACGATTCGCTCGGGCTGGCCGCTCGCGTACCGCAGCGAGCATTCCGCGAACCCCTCGCACTTGACGCAGATGCCGTCCTGGTCGCCCTTGTAGTCGACCGGCTTGCAGACGTTCACGCCGGGAACGACGAGCTTCCGAAGCTCCTCCTCGAACTCGAGCGAGCGCGGCGGCGGGTCGCCTCCCTGCCGCGCGCGGCGCAGCTCCTCGACGCGCGGGAAGAGGTCGCGGTTGCGCTTCTCGAGCGCCACGTCCGCGCGCACGGCTCCCGCCGTCTTGACCGCGACGACCGCCGACTGCGCCGCCTTCCGGGCCTTGAACCGCCCGTGGTGGCGGAGCCAGAAGTAGAGGAACCCGGCGCCCGCACCCGCGATCTGGACGAAACCCGCGCCCGGCTGGCCGGCGGCCACGGCCTGTACGAACCCCCATGCGAGGCCGGCGAGCGCGAGCCACGCGAGCCACTTCACCTTTACGGGAATCACGAAGAACATCAGGAACTGCATGTCCGGGAAGAGCCACGCGTACGCGAAGAGCATCGAGATCGCGGTCAGGACCCCTCCGGACGTGATCGCGTTGCCGGTCGCGAACGCCGCGAGCGACGCACCCAGCGTCGCGACCGCCCAGAACGCCGCGAACTCGCCGGTGCCCCACTCGGCCTCGAGCGCCGAGCCCAGGATGTAAAGGATCATCGTCCCGAAAAAGAGCGACATCGGGCCGCCGTGGAGAAACTGGTAGGTCACGAACGTCCATGGCTGCGCGAGAGCGCGCGCCGGAAACATCCCGAAAAGGGAGACCGTGCGCTCGGGGTCCGCCGCCCTCAGGAAAAAGAAGACGAAATGGAGCCCGCAGAGCGGAAGCGTGAGCCCGAGCTTCGGGGCAAAGAGGTCCCGCCCATTCGTCATCCGCGCCTCCCGAAACGTTTCTCGATCTCCCACTCCGCGAAGGACAGGAGGATGGGCCGGCCGTGCGGGCAGGTCCAGGGGTCGCGACAGGCCGCGAGATCCGCAAGGAGGCGGGCGGCCTCGGCCGGAGCGAGCCGGTGGTGGATCGTGATCGCGCCCCGGCACGCGAGGGACGCCGCGAGCGCCTCCCGCCGCAGGGCCGGCGCCGCAGCGGACCCGTCGGGCAGCGCCGCGAGGCGGTCGAGGAAGTCGCGCAGGGCCGGGACGACGGCCGACGCCCGCATGTCCGCGGGAGCGGCGGTCACGAGAAACGTGCGGCCTGACAGCTCCGTCACCGCGAAGCCGGCCGAGGCGAGGAGGTCGTCGGAGCGCGCAAGGAGCGCGGCTTCCTCGGGCTTCGCCTCGAACGTCAGCGGCGTCAGCAGCGCTTGAGAGGCGGGCGACGCGGCCTCGAGCTTCGCGAGAAAGCGTTCGTAGCGCACGCGCTCGTGCGCGACGTGCTGGTCGATGAGCACCAGCCCCTCGTCGCTCTCGGCGACGAGAAACGAGTCGCGGTATTGGCCCAGGAGACGCAGGCGGCCGAGGGGAGAAGAGGAAGAGATTTCTTCTGAATAGGAAGAGGGAGAAAGGCCAGGAGCGATCGCGTCGACGAGGGTTCGCGTGTCGGCACCGTAGCGCGCCGCCCCCTCGCCGAGCCACGCCGCTCTCCCCTCCCCTCTTCCCCCTTCAAAGAAGTCTTCTCTTCTCTTTTCTCCTCTTCCTCCGAAGGCATCGCCCTCGACGGCCACCGCGCCCTTCCCGCCCGTCAGCGCCAGGACGAGGCCGCGGTGGACGAGCGCGTGGACGGTGTTCGGCTCGCGGAAGCGCACCTCGAGCTTCTGCGGGTGGACGTTCACGTCGCAGGCGGCCGGGTCGCACGTCAAAAAGAGGGCGAAGCCCGTGTGGCGGTCCGAGCGCAGGACCTCGCGCGCCGCGAGCGCGGCCGCGTGGGCGGCGGTCGCATCCTTGATCGCGCGGCCGTTCACGAAAAACCACTGGTTCGCGCGCGACGCGAACGTCACGTCCGTCGGCGTCACGGCGCCCGCCAGCACCATGCCGCCGTGGGCGAATGCGACCGGAAGAGGCGCGACGGGCAGGCTGTCGCCGAGCACCTCACGCAAGCGCGCCGCCGCGTCCGGCGCAGCGGGCAGGTCGAGGAGCAGGCGGTCCCCCGCGCGGAGCGTGAACGCGACGGACGGATTCGCGAGCGCGAGCGTCGTGAGCGCCCGGACGACGGCGCGCAGCTCGCCCTCCGCGCTCTTCAGGAATTTGCGGCGCGCGGGGACGGCCCCGAAGAGATCCTCCACGACGACGCGGGTTCCCTTCGGGTGGCGCGCGGGACGGGCGGACAGCGGCGCGCCGCGGTCCGCGACGACCTCGGTCCCGAGGCCGGAATCGTCGGGCGACGTCGTGAGGAAGAGGCGCGAGACCGACGCGATCGACGGCAGCGCCTCGCCGCGGAACCCCATCGTCAGGGCGCGCGTGAGGTCTTCGAAGGAGCGGATCTTCGACGTCGCGTGTCGCTCGAGCGCGAGGGCCGCGTCCTCGGGGCGCATCCCGCACCCGTCGTCGAGAACGGAGATCCGCGTGACGCCGCCGCCCTCGACCTCGACTGCGATGCGCAGAGCCCCGGCGTCCAGCGCGTTTTCGACCAGCTCCTTCACCGCGGACGCGGGCCGCTCGACGACCTCGCCCGCGGCGATCTGGTCGACGAGGGCGGAGGGAAGGACGCGGACGAGCCCGGGCACGGGCCGGGATGTTATCGGTTCCGGAGGACGGTGACGGCCTTCTCCACGTCGAGAAGCTCCCGAGGCAGGTCGCAGGAGAGGCATTCGGGGCCTTTTTCGGTCACGAGCACGTCGTCCTCGATCCTCACGCCGATGTTCCACCACTTCGCGTCGACGCCTTCCATCTTCGCGGGGATGTAGATTCCGGGCTCCACCGTGAAGACCATCCCGGCCTTCAGTTTCGTCGCGTACGACATGCTCGCCGCGAAGCGGTCCTTCGGATCGGGCCACGCGCCGGGCTCGTAGCTCCCCGCGTCGTGGACGTCGAGGCCGAGCCAGTGGCCGGTGCCGTGCGGGAGAAACTTCGCGAACGAGCGATCCTTCACGAGCACCTCGCGCGTCCCCTTGAGGAGGCCGAGCTTCAGGAGCCCGTCGACCGTGACGGCGATCGCCGCGTCCTGGATCTCGTGGTACGCGGCGCCCGCGACGGCCTTCGCGATCCCGGCCTGCTGGGCCGCGAGGACGATCTCGTAGAGCGCTTTTTGCTCCGCGGAGAATTTCCCGCCCACGGGGTACGTCCGCGTCACGTCGGCCGCGTACATCCCGTACTCGCAGGCCGTGTCGTTCACGACGATCTCGCCCGCCTGCATCGTCCGGCTCGCGTCGGGGTAGTGGAAGATGACGGAGTTCGGCCCGGAGCCGACGATCGGCGGGTACGCCATGCGCACGCCGCCGCCCGCGAGGCACGCGGAAACCTGTGCCGCCTTCAGGACGCCCTCGTTCACGCCGGGCGCGGCGAGCGCCATCGCGGCGCGGTGGCCGCGCACGGACAGCGCCACGGCTTCCCTGAGGAGCGCGAGCTCCGTCGCATCCTTCACGAGGCGCATCTGCCCGGCGAGGACGGAGACGTCCGTCGCGGGGAGGCCCTCCGTTCCGGCGTGCGCCATCCGGTTCCAGCCCGTCAGGAGCTTCTCGCGGAACTTCTCGTCCCCCGCGTCGAGGTA
>JBDTTJ010000210.1:0-6131 GCA_039930645.1 Acidobacteriota bacterium | reverse complement strand
GCGCGGCTTCACCTCTGCGTTTCACGAGGACTGCACGGGAAACCCGCTGCACCTCATTCTCTTTCTCGTGTTCCTGCCGATCACGCTCGTGGCGGCGGCCCGAAGACCGCAGGGGTCGCTGGGCTGGCGGCGCCGTGTCATCGCAAGGCGCGCGAGCGTCCTGATGGCCTCGGTCGCAATCGCCTTCCTCGGGATGTCGGCCTATTTCAAGTGGCAGCCCTGGGGCGCGCGGCTGGATTTGCCGGTGTTCATGCTCGCGTGCATCCCGCTCGGCGGGCTTCTCGCGGAGTTGCGCGGGTCCGTGCGCGGCCTCCTTCTGCTCGTCATGGCCGCGCTGGCCGTCGCCGCGGCGTGCCTGAACGCAATCCGGCCCGTCTCGCTGCGGCTTCTCACCACGCCCGTCGACCGGCGTGCGTCGTATTTCGCGAACCGCCCGGATCTCCTGGAGCCCTATTCGCAGATCGCGCGGGCCATCCGGGATACGGGTTGCCGGCGGATCGGTTATGAGGCGGGGCGTGACCCGTTCGAGTATCCGTTCTGGGTTCTGCTCGGCGAAGGCGGATACCCGTTCCGGTTCGAGCACGTCGGCGTCGCGGAACCCCCGGGGCGCGAGTTGCGGACCGCGCCGTTCAAGCCGTGCGCGGTCATTTCCCCGGGCGACGGCGTCGGCCAAACCGGCCCGTACCGCCTCTTTCTGGAGGGGCGCCCGTGAGTGAGAAGGACCGCGGGACAGGCGCCCCGGACGACGCGCGCGCCGAGCCGATCCGGCGCACGGCGTTCCTGGTGCTCGCGGCGGTGCTGGCCTTCAGGGTGGTCCTGCTGCCCGTCTTCGCGTGGAACACGCGCTACGTCATGGACGAGTTGTCCCAGGCGTCGTTTCCGCGCTACATCCCGCTGGGGTTCTACGACGGCTTCGATCCGATCAAGACCGTTCTCTCCATCTACGTTTTCGACGTCGCGCACCGCCTCGCGCGGAACGCGGTCGACCTGCTGCATGTCGCCCGGATGGAGGGGGTCGTCCTCGCCCTTCTTGTCGCGGCGTTCACGTGGGGGATCTCCCGTCGGCTCGGCCGGGATCGGTTCCAGACGTGGTTCTCGGTCGCCGTTCTGTTCTCGTTCACGAACTTCATGGAGCGCGCCTTCCGCATCCGGTCGGACACCGTCGCCGTCGCCTTCGCGGCCGGCGCGGCCTTCGTCGTCCTGGGAGGGCAGGGACTGGCGCCGGCGTTCCTCGGGGGCGTCCTCGCAGGCGGTGCGTTTCTCTGCACCCAGAAGGCCGTCTACCCGCTGGCCGCCATCGGCCTCGCCCTCGCGGCTTCGGGCGTCGGGATCTTCCCGGTCCGCCGCCAGATCGCGAGGCTCGGCGCCTACGCCGGCGGAGCTGCGGCCGCGCTGCTCGCCTACGCCGCGTGGTTCGATCTTCGAGACCCGTTCCGCGTCCTTTCGATGGTTTTCCTGAGCCCACTGAAGTACGCGCCGCTCAACGCCAATCCCCACTACGCGGGAATCCGCGGCCTGTACGTCACGCAGACTCTCGCGAGGAACCCGGTGCCGTACGCGCTCGCCGCGGCGGGCCTCGTACTCGTTCTGCTGCGGTTCCGTTCGGCGGCTTGGCGGGTTCGTCTCGCCGCTGTGACGGCGTTCGCGGTCGCGCTGCTCGTGTTCCGGCACGAACAGCCCTGGCCCTACGTCTTCGTCATGGCGCTGCCCTTCCTCGCGGTGATTGCACCGGAGGCGCTCGCGTGGCTCGAAGAGCGGGCCCCGCGGCGCGGGGCGTGGATTCGCCTCGGCGTCTGCGCGCTCCTGATGTGGCAGCTTCCGCGGAACCTGGCGTACCTCGGCAACGGCAACTGGGTGCAGAACGAGGTCGTCGGCCAGGCGGAACGCCTTCTCGCGCCGGAAGACCGCTACTTCGACGGGATCGGCATGATCCCGACGCGGGGACTGGCCGAGGCCGTCAGCTGGGAGGCCCTCGTTCTCGAGGGAGTCCGCACCGAGCTCGCTCGCGGGGACGACCGCTCGATCCAGCGCATTCTCGAGTCGCGTCCGAAGGTCTGGATCCTGAACTACCGGATCCACGCGCTCCGGGAATTCCTCCCGCGCCTCCTCGACCCCTCGTACGTCCGCGTCCATCCCGACCTGCTGCTGACGGGCGCGTTCCTGCCGGGCGCCGGGTCCGTGACGTTCGTGAACCGCTGGCCGGGGCGCTATCGCCTGTTCCGGCCGGACGGGTCGCCCGATCGCGGCGCGTGGACGGCGAACGGGAAGGAAGCGGCGGAGGACGGCTTCCTCCCGGTCGGGCGCTTCGAGATCGGCTGCGCGTCTCCAGACGGCCCGCGCTATCTGCTTCCGGCCGGCTCGACGCTTCCGGGGCCCCTCCCGGTGACCGGCCCGCTGAGCGATCTCTTCGGCGGCGTCTACGACTGAACGCGAGGGCGTGGCCGTAGAATGGAAGCACTCCATGGCTGAGACGCGCACGCTCGCGGTGCTCATTCCCTGCCTGAATGAGGAGAAGGGCATCGCGTCCGTCGTGTCCGAGTACCGGCGTGCATTTCCGGAGGCCCGGATTCTCGTCGTGGACAACGGGTCGACGGACGCCACGGCTCGGATCGCGCGCGAAGCCGGGGCGGAGATCCTCGAGGAGACGCGGCGCGGCAAGGCCCGGGCGGTCGCGAGCGCCTTCGACGTCCTCGACGAGGACCTCGTGCTGATGGTCGACGGCGACGGCAGCTACCCGGCCGAAGGCGCGCGTCTCCTCTTTCCCCTCTGCGAGCAGGGAATGGACATGGCGACAGGCCTCCGGACGGCCGCAGCGAGTGAGGCCGCCGTGTTCCGCCGCTTCCACCGGGGCGGCTCGGCCCTGTTCCACGGGGCGATGCGATTCGTCTTCGGATACGCGCCCGGCGACCTCTTCTCGGGATTGAGGCTCTTCTCACGGCGCTTCTACAAGAACGTCCCGATCCTCTACCGGGGATTCGAGCTCGAGACGGAGCTCACGATCCAGGCGGTCGAGAAGGGCTTCCGCGTGGCGGAGGCGCCGGTCCCGTTCCGCGAGCGCGCCGAGGGAACCGCCTCGAAGCTCCGGACGGTGCACGACGGAATCCGGATCCTGCGCCTCATCGTGGTCCTGTTCCGCGACTACCGCCCGTTCGAGTTCTTCGCGATGGTGTCCGCGCTCTTTTTCACGGCGGGGCTCGCCGCGGGTTACCTGCCCGTGCGCGAGTACTTCCAGACGCACCTCGTCGGGCGGTTTCCGCTCGCGATCCTCGCGGCGGCCCTCATGAACCTCGCGCTCTTCTCGCTCCTCACGGGCGTGATGCTGGAGTCCGGGCTCCGCCACCGCCGCGAGGAATGGCAGATCAAGCTGCGCAACTTCCGGAGATGAAGCCGGAGCCCCCTCCGGCGCCGCGGCCCGGAGTCGTCCACGTCCTGTCGCAGTACCTGTGGCCGGACGACGCTCCGACCGGCATTTACGCCGAACAGCTCGCGGACGCGGTCGCGCGCACCGGCGTCCCCGTACGGCTCGTGGGAGGGACGGGAACCTACCGCGCCGGTGAGCGGCCGGCCCCGGCGACGGCGATCGAGCGCGTGACGCACCGGGAGGGGAAGCGGGGACGCCTGATTTCGACGGCCCTCGAGTACGAATCGGTCCGGGGCGCTTTCGCCGCGGAGATCGAGCGGGCCGTGTCGCCTCGCGACGTCGTCGTCGTGACGAGCGCCCCGCCGACGACGATCGGGCTGATCCGCCAGATCCACGCGCGGGGCGCGCGCGGCGTCTACTGGCTGCAGGACTTCTATCCCGAGCTGATCCGCGGCGTCGTCGACTTCCCGCCTCCGCTTCGACGGCGCTTCTCGGCGGCGTGGAAGGAGCGTCTCGCGCGCTGGGACCTCGTCGTCAAGGCCGCCGGAAACCTCGGCTACGATGGCGCGAATGCGCGGGTCATCCGGAACTGGCCGACCCTGGACCTCGGGGAGGCCCGGCCGTTTCGCCCGCGCACCGCGCTCTACTCCGGGAACCTCGGGTGGGGGCACCATCTCCCGAGCTTTCTCGCGTTGTGCGAGAAGCTGCGCGGCGAGGGATTCAAGATCACGGTGCAGGGGGACGGCCCCGGGTTGGCGCGGCTGCCCGACTGGATCCGCGCGGGGCCGGCTCTGAAGAAACCGTCGGACCTCGTCCGCGCTTACTGGGACGCCGAGGTGCATCTCATCGCGGGCCACCCGGAACTCACGGAGGCTGTGTTTCCGTCGAAATTCTGGAACGCACGAGCAACCGGGCGCACGGTGCTCTTCTCCGGTCTCGCGGGGGCGATGGAGAAGGAGAAGGCGGCTGCCGAGGCAACCGACTACCGCCTCCATCTTCCGGACCTCGCCGGGCTCGTGAGCGGCCTGGCCCGGGGCGCCGCGTGACGGCGCCGTCCGCCCCCGACAGCGGGTCGCGCACGCGCCGCCAGCTCGCGGTCTACCGGCTCGGACTTGCCGGGATCGGAGCGGTCTTCCGCGTCAAGCCGCTCGCCGTCCTCCTCGCGAGGGCGTCGAAGGTGTTCCTCCGGCACGCGCGCCTCCGGCATCTTCTGCGGACGGGCGGATTCGACTCCATCGTGGACGGCGGCGCGTCAGTCGGGGAGTTCGCGCTGGCCGCGCGCGCCTCGTGTCCGGGCGTTCCGCTGGTCTGCGTCGAGCCTCACCCGCCGTCGGCCGCGATCCTGCGCCGGCAGGGATTCCGCGTCGTGGAGGCCGCTCTCTGGAAGACGCCGGGCCGCCTCCGCCTGACGCAGCCCACCGACGCGACGACGTCGTGCAGCGTCGCCGTCGAGGCCGCCGCGGATCGTCCGTCGTGGGACGTCGAGACCGTGCGCCTCGACGGGATCGGCGTATCGGGCGACCGGATCCTCGTGAAGCTGGACCTCCAGGGGGCCGAGGCCGAGGCGCTCGAGGGCATGGGCGCGCTCTGGCCGCGCTGCGCCGCGCTCCTTCTCGAGGTGAGCTACGGCCCGGCGGGGTCATACGAGCCGCTCCGGTCCCTCCTCACCGCCGGCGGCTTCGTCGAGGCGGCGACGCTGAACGAGCTCGAAGAGGACGGCCTTCCGATCGAGGCCGACAAGCTCTTCGTCCGGCGCGTTCCCTCAAGTCCCTGACGCTCCGGCCGTCGTCCCGGGCATCCGCCGGAGCAGGTCGAGAATCTCGCTCAACGCGATCGTCTTCATGCAGCTGGTCTCGGGTTGTACGCAGCGCACCTGCAGGCAGGGCCGGCACGCGTAGCCGTCGTGCTGAAGGACGATGTGGTTCCGTCCCCAGGGCTTCCATCGCGCGACGAGCGTGGGGCCGAAGAGAGACAATACGGAGATGCCATGCGCGGCGGCGTAGTGCCCAACGAACGAGTCGACGGCGATCACGAAGGCCGCCCCCCGAAGGCGCTCCGAGAGTTCCCGGACAGAGCCGGCGAAGACGCTGTCGAAGGCCGCGGCAAGGTCGAATCCTTCCCACGAGAGGTCGTGGACGACGAGCTCGGTCTTCCATCCCCGAGACCGAAGCTCCTGACTGAGCTGGATCCAGCGTTCCTGGGGCCACTCTCGCAGGCGCGCTCCGGCCTCGGGAGCCAGGATCACCCGGCGGTCTTCATGACCGGCGACGCCGTTCCCATTTGCCCAAGGCCAGCGAAGCGTGGAGGGGTTCCCGACTCCGAGTGCGCGGCACGTGGCGTCCAGGTATTGTTGACGGTCTTCGAGGACATGCCGGTCCGACTGCCCGAGGAGTCGCGCGAGAGTTCGCGGCCTCGTGCCGTCCTGCACCACGTTCCGCACCCCGAGCCGCCGCAGGAGATACCGGTGCCGGATGTCGCCCCGTGGATCGAGACCCACCCAGGATCCGCCCACGGGTTCGAGAGTCCGGCGCGCCCGGAAGATCGCGCGAGCCGATTGCAGCGGACGGCGCCACCAGTCGACGTTCACCCACGGCCAGTGGGCGGCCGTCACTTCGACCCGGAGATCCTCGGGGAATGCGAACGCGGCTCCCGCCAGGCCGGTCACGAGACGGATGCGCGCGCGCGGCGCGACCGCACGAAGGCCATAGAGAAACGCCGTGAGATAGACGAGGTCTCCGAGAGCGAACGTCTCCACGACGCAGAACTGAAG
>JBDTTJ010000209.1:0-6137 GCA_039930645.1 Acidobacteriota bacterium | reverse complement strand
CGCGCCGCGCTCGGCGAGATCCGCCAGGCCACCGTGAAGCTCGGCCTCGCCCTGAAGGTCGTCGGCCTCATGAACGTCCAGTACGCGATCCGCGGCGGCGAGCTTTACGTCCTCGAGGTGAACCCGCGCGCGTCGCGCACGGTGCCGTTCGTCGCGAAGACGACGGGCGTTCCGTTCGCGCGTCTCGCGGCGCGCCTCTGTCTCGGCGAGACGCTTCCGGAGGTCGGTCTCACCGAGGAGCCGCCCGTCCTCGGGTTCTCGATCAAGGCGCCCGTCTTCCCGTTCCGCAAGTTCGAGGGCGTGGACACGATTCTCGGCCCCGAGATGCGCTCGACGGGCGAGGTCATGGGCCGCGACCGCGGCTTCGGCCTCGCGTTCCTGAAGGCCGCGCTCGGCGCCGGCATCCGCCTGCCCGAGAAGGGCGCCGCGTTCCTGTCCGTCCACGACGGCGACAAGGACGCCCTCCTGCCGCTCGCCCGCGAGCTGCACGCGCTCGGCTTCACGCTCCTCGCGACCGGGGGCACCGCGAGGGCGCTCCAGAAGGGCGGCCTCGCGCCGCGGACCGTCCTGAAGGTCAACGAGGGCCGCCCGAACATCGTCGACCTCATGATCAACGGGTCCGTGGACCTCGTCGTGAACACGCCGCTCGGCAAGGAGTCCTTCTACGACGAGGTCGCGATCCGCCGAACGGCCCTCGAGCGCGACATTCCCTGCCTCACGACACTCTCGGCTGCCTCGGCGGCGCTCGAGGCGATCCGGGCGCGCGCCGCGGGCGCTCTGTCGTACGCGCCTCTCCAGGAGGAGGTACGCGTCTGACCCCGCCGCGCCGGGCGACCCTCGCCTTCGGCGCGACGATTCTCCTCGCGGCTCTCTCCCTCTGGACGATTCCGGACACCGCCGCCCCCGCGACCCGCGTCGCCGGACTCGGGCTCGTCGCGGCGGGCCTCGTCCTCGGCTGGACGCGGCCCTCCCTCGCGACGTGCTTCGTGGCGGCGGCCGCCCCCCTCGGCATGGGCATCCCGCGCCTCCTCGGCGACCACGGCGGAGCGCCGCTTCTGCCCGCGGTCGCCTTCGCGGCGCTCGGGAGCGCCCTTGCGCGGCGCCACGCCCGCGAAGAGCGCTCGCCCCTGCCACCGAAGCTCGTCGTCTTCGCGTCCGCGTTTCTCCTTCTCGCGGGCGGCTCCGCGCTCGCGTCCTCGGTGCGCGGCGAGACGCTGTTCCTCCTCCTCCGGGGGCGCGTCGACCCGCTCGTCGTGAACGTCCTCGGAATGACCGCGGCCGAGCGCACGCGCGACGCGGCCCTCGCGTTTCTCGGGCTCGCCCTGCTGCTCCTCGCGCTGGACGCGTTCGCGCGCCTCTCGCTCGACCCGGACGGGCGCGACCGCCTGCTCCTGTGGGTTTCCGCCGGCGGCGCGACCGCCTTTCTCGTGGCCGCGGTCGACCGCTTCCGACCGCTCGACGCCCTGTTCCAGCCGTGGTCCGGAATGCAGCGCCGGGCCGCCACGTTCACCGACCCGAACGCGCTCGGCGTCGGGATCGGCCTCCTGGTCCCCATGCTCCTGGCCGCGTTCGTCGCGCGCGGCGCCGCATCGGACGGGGCGCGCCGCGCAGCCGCGCTCGCGGGCCTTCTCGCCGCGCCCGTCGCGCTCGAGTCCTCCGGCTCGCGGACCGGCTTCCTGCTCCTCGGCGCCGCGGCCCTCTTCGCCGCCGTCGGGCTCCTCCGGAAGCGGCGCGTTTCGCCGCTCGTCGCCGCGGCGGCCGCCGCCGCGCTGCTCGGCATGGGCGTTTTCGCCATGCGCCTTCTCCCGCGCGGAGGCCAGATCGCCTCGGGCGGCCTCGTCCGCCGGCTCGGCGCGGCTCTCGAGGCGCGCGACTTCACGGCGTTCGCGAACAACCGCGTCATGTTCTGGCGCACGGCGTTCGAGATGACCGGCGACGAGCCGATCTCGGGCGTCGGCCTCGGGGGGTTCCCGTACGAGTTTCCCGCGGCCTATGCGAAGCGCCACGGGTCCATCGCCGTGACGGACGGCGCCACGAACGCGCTCCTCGACGTCGCCGCCGAATGCGGGCTGCCGGGCCTCCTCCTCGCGCTCCTCGCGGTCGTGCCGCTCCTCGCGCGCGCGTTCGACGCGGCGTTCGCGCGCGGCCCGATCGACCCGGCGTCGCGTGCGGCCGGCGCCGCGCTCGCGGGCCTCTTCGTGGCATGCCAGACGGGCTCGCACATGCGGTTCTTCGAGATCGCGCTTCTGACGAGCCTCGTAGCCGGCTTCCTGCTCGTCCCCCACCTCACCTCGCGCGCTAACCGCAAGACGGTGGCCGAGGGATGGCAGCCGTCCCGCACCGCAGCCATCCTCGCCGGTGCGGGCCTGCTCGGCTCGGCGGCAGCCGTGCTGCCAACCGCCCGCGCCGAGGCGCCGTTCCGGGCCACGACGTGGGCGGGCGTCTACCCTGCCCGGCCGGGTGACCCGTTCCACTGGGCCGGTCCGCTGGCGTACCGCGGGATCCGTCCCGGCGAGACCTCCGTCGTCTTCCGCGTTCAGAACGCCCGCCCGGACGGACGGCCCGTGGCCGTGAGCGTCGACGTCGACGGGCGCGCCGCAACGGCGCTCGACGTGCCGGGTGGAGGCGAGACTCGCGACGTGCGCCTCGCCGTCCCGCCCGGCGCGAAAATCGTCCGCGTGAGAACCCTGTCGAGCTTCGTGCCGCGCGAGCTGGGCGGCGGCGCCGACCGCCGCCGCCTCGCGATCCGCGTCGCCGGCGAGGGCCTGTGAGGCGCGCGCCGTCGTCCCTCCTCGCGAGCTTCGGATGGGCTGCGCTCGGCTGCGCGGCGCTGCCCGTGGTCCTGCCGCCCCTCGCGGGGTATCGCACCGCGGTGGCGGCCGCCGCGATCTTTCTCTTCAGCCTCGCGCTCGCGGCGCCCAGGCCGGCCTTCGCAGCCGCCCTCGTCTCCGTCACGGCTGCGGGCGCATCCGCCCTCGCCTTCGGCGCAAAGGAGCCCGCGTCCGCGGGCCCGCTCCTGCTCTTCGGCTATCTCGCCGGCGCGGCGCTCAGGGAGGTGTACGAGCCGCACACGGCGCCGCTCGCCTCACCGGTCGTCCTGGCCTGGCGCGCCTTCGCGGTGCTGTCCGCGGTCTCGGGCGTCGCCACGTTCGTCGGCTTCCGCACGAGCTACCTTCTCTCGCGCGGCGTGCCGCCGCCTCGTACGGTCAACCTCCTCGGCGAGGACGCCGCGCGCGCGGCGCCGGCCGTGCTCCTCGCCCTGCTCCCGATCGTGGCCGCCGCGGGCCTCGCCCGCGCGGCCAGTCGCCTCGCGCGCGAGAGCGACGGCCGCGTCTGGCTGGACCGCGCCCTCCTCGCCTCCGGCGCGCTCGCGGGCGGCGTGGGCATCCTTCAGAAGGTCGGGGCTCTCCCGATGCTCCGCTCGGCGCGCTGGGCCGACTGGCATCGCGCGCAGAGCACGTTCACGGACCCGTCCGCGGCGGGCGTCGCGGTCGTGCTCCTGGCGACGCCGCTTCTCGCCGGCGCGGCGGCGGGCGGGCGCCTCCGGCGCTTCGCCTCGGCGGCGTCTGGCGCCGCGCTCCTCGTCGTGCTCGCGGATTCCGGGTCGCGGGCGGGGCTCGTCGGGACGATCACGGCGGCGCTCGTCTTCGTGCTGTGGGGCCTCACCCGCCTCGCGGCCGGGGACGGCGGCGGCACCCGCCGCCGCGTGGCCGCGACGATCGGCACCCTCTCGATCCTCGGCGCGTTCGCCCTCGCGGCCGCCGTGTCGTGGCCGGGCCCCGGCGGGAGGTCGGCTCTCTACGCCCGCGTCGAGGCGCTGCTGCGCACCGAGCCGGCGCCGTTCGAGCAGACGCGCGGGCGCGTGCTCCTCTACGAGGCAGGCTGGGAGATCTTCCGCGAACACCCCGTCGCGGGCCTCGGTCTCGGCTCGTTCCAGATGGCGTTTCCGGACGTCGCCGCCGAGAAGCTCCACCGTCCCGTGAAGACGACCGACCACCCGCCGTCCCTCTACCTGGGGACGCTCGCCGAGTCGGGGCTCGCGGGCGCGGCGCTCCTCGCGCTGCTGCTCCTCGGCCTCGCGCGCGGCGCGGGCCGCGCGCTCGGGTTCGGCACCGGGCACGGGCCGGGCCCGCTGGGCGACGCGGCGGCGGCGGCCTCCGTGATCGGGCTCCTCGTCGTCTTTCTCTTCGGCTCGCACCTCGTCTACCCCGAGGTCGCGGCGTGGGTCGCCGTCCTCACGAGCCGTCTTCCGCTCCGCGAGGACGGGCGCACGGCGCGCCTCCTCACGGGTCTCGTGCCCGTCGTTCTCGCGGGCGCCCTGGCCTGCGCGCTCGGCGGTGTCGCCGCTCGCGCCCTCGACACGAGGACGCCGGACGCAGCGTTCCGGTTTGCACCCGATGCGGGCGTGTGGGCTCCCGAGGCGGAACCGGACGGCCGGGCGTTTCGCTGGACGGCGGCCGCGGCCGCGTGGCGGATCCCGGGCGCGCTGCAGGCCTCAACGGCGGTGCTCCCGGTGAGGAACGCCCGGCCGGACGGGCGCCCGGTCGCCCTCGACGTGTGGGTCGACGACGTGCTGCGCGGCCGCGTGACGCTCCCTGGCGGCAGCTGGCGGCGGCTCGAGGTGCCCGTGCCTGCCGCCACGGCGCCGGTCGTCCTGCGCGTGGCCGTGGCCGAATCCTTCCGTCCTCCCGCGCACGACGACCTCCGCGATCTCGGCATCGAAACGGGCGTCGCCCCGACGCTCCGGCAAACGCCTTGAGCCTCCTGCGCCTCCACCCCTACGACCCGCGGAGGAAGAGCCGCTCGCTCGAGATCGGGCCGAAGGGCGGAATCGCATTCGCCGCGTTCGCGCTCCTCGCGGGCGGCGCCACGGCCGTGGGGCTCTTTGCCGCCCCGCGCCTCGTCTCCGACATCGTCCACGCGGCCGAGCGCAAGGCCGTCGGCGAGACGGCGCGGCGCGGCGCCGAGGCGTTCGCGTCGGTCGGCCGGCGCGCCCTGGCCCTCGGGAGCCGCATCGCCGCCGACGAGCTGTTCCTCGCGCGCGTCGCCGCCGTGATCGAGGCGCCTCCGCCGCCGGGCTTTCCCGCGGACGCGCCCGGGACCCCCGCCTCCGACGCGGCGGCCCTCGAGAGCGCCACGTCCGACCTCGCGCGCCGCACGCGTGTCCTCGAGCTCTTCCGGCGCAGTCTCGCCGCGCTTCCCGCGGACGAGCCGGGGGGCTTCCGGCCCTCGGCCGTGCCGTCGCGCTCCCCCGTCGAGCCTTCGACGGCCGTGCCCATCTCGGTCTTCGGGCCGCACGAGTCGCCCATCACGCGCGAGCCCGACTTCGAGCCCGGCCTCACGCTGGCCTCTCCGGCCGGGAGCAGGGTCACGGCCACGGCCGAAGGTACAGTCCTGCAGGCGGGACACGTCTCGCGCAAAGCCGACGCGCGGTGGCGCCGTCTCGGCATCGTCGTCATCCTCGCGCACGACGCGCGGACGCGAACCGTCTACGGGAATCTCGGAAGCGTCTCCGTGCGCCGCGGCCAGCGCGTCGGCAGGGGACAGGCTCTCGCGCAGGTCGGGACGAGCGGTTTTGCTCCGACGCCCCGCGTCCACTACGAGGTCCAGCGCTTCGAGAACGGCCGATGGGTCGCGCGCGACCCGCGCGTCTTCATCCTCGACCAGGACTGGATCGGCGCCGCCGAGCTGCGGAAGGCCCCGGTGGCGCCCGAGGCGCCCGAGCTTCCGCCCGAACGCCACTGACCGTTACTTCTGGCGCGCTTTCAGGCGGGAGATCGCGTCGCGCGCGTCTTCGACGACCTTCTTGTTGGGATCAGACAGGAGCGGCTCGATCTTCGGCACGAGCGACGCGTCGCCGATCTCCGCGAGCGTCCGGCACGTGTCGCGCTTGATGTTCTCGTCCGGGCTCGAAAGGAGCGGGAGCATCTCCGGGATCGTGGACTTCGAGTCGAGGCCGCGGAGCGCCTTGAGGCCGTCGATGACCGCGTCCTTGTTCGGGGACTTCAGGAGCGGCGTGATGTCCGCGAGGATTTTCGCGTCCACGGGTGCATGGATCGCGCCGAGGACGCGCGCGGCCTTGCGCTGCACTTTCTCGCGCGGGTCCTTCAGCTTCGAGACGACGCCCGCCTGCGCGG
>JBDTTJ010000208.1:0-6172 GCA_039930645.1 Acidobacteriota bacterium | reverse complement strand
GATTCGATGAGCCCGTACAGGCGCCCGAGGGCTACGGCGCCGTCGTCGCGCATGATGACGTTCGTCCCGGCCTTCACGACGATTCGCCGCGCCTCGGTCACGCGCTGCCGGATTCGAGTTTCGTCCATCCGGCGATTCTAGGGCGGGGGCTGTCAGGCGACCGATTTCGTCTCCGCGTCGCCCGGCACGCGCGGGGCGCGGTAGACGAAAGACACGAGCCCGAACCTGACCTCGTCGCCATCTTCGAGGACGACGGGCCCGGAGATTCGCACTCCCCGCAGGAACGTGCCGTTCTTGCTTCCGAGATCCTCGAGCGTCGCCCGCGCACCGTCCCACGAGAGACGGGCGTGGCGGCGCGAAACCGAGCCGTCGTCGATCGTCCCGGGCATCCCCGGCTCGCGGCCGAGGACCGTCTCGGAATCCGAAAGGAGAATCTGGTCCGGCCCGCGCATGAGGCGCGGAGTTTCTCGGAACACCTGCGGCTCCGCCGTGTCCGAGAGGGCGTAGCCCACGCCGTGTACGGTCCGGATCGGGCCCTCGCGTCCGCTCTGACCGAGCTTGCTTCGCAGCTCGTTGACGAGGGTCGAGAGGCTCGTCTCGGCCACGTTCGTGTCGGGCCAGAGCGCGTCCTGGATCTCCTCCTTGGTGACGACCCGCGACCGATTGGCGAGGAGCAGCGAAAGAAGGTCGAACTCTTTCGGTGCGAGCGGGATGGGGCCCGACGCGACCACGAGGACGCGACGATCGCGGTCGAACGTCGCCGAGCCGAGTTGAAGGAGTCCGGACGGGGCGGTCATGAGTATTTCCTGAGGATTCTACAAAGACATTGGGCCGCGCCGCGGCCCCGGACCGGTGGTCGATCTCCGAGATCGCCGACCACCTCGACCTCGCCGAGGTCAAGACGCTCGAACTGGTGCGCGGCCCCGTCCTGCAGTCGCCGCAAGTGGCGGGAGGGGAGCTGAAGGGCAAGGAAGACCGCCGGTGGACGTCATGAGGGACTTTGCGGCGAACCGCGCGAAGACGATCGAATACGTGCGGACGACGCAGGACGACCTCCGCGCACACGCCGCGCCGCATCCGGAGATGGGCATGCTGGACGGCTACTGGTGGATCGCGCTCCTCGCAGCCCACGCCGAGCGGCACACCGCGCAGATCCGCGAAGTGAAGACCCATCCGAAGTTCCCCGCGAACTGACGAGGAGAACGCCATGAGGATCGCCGCGCGACTCGCTGCCGCTGTGCTCGTCTGCGCCGGGTGCGCCGCGCGCGTTCACGCTCGGGGCGCGCGTGGAGTTCTAGCGCGGACCGGGAGGGCGGTCGACGCCCTCGACGCCCTCGGCGATCACGAGATCCGTAGGCCGCTCCGTCGCGGACATGACGAGCGAGCGGCCATCGGGCGACACGGCGAGCGTATCGATGAAGTAGTCAGGGTCGAAGCCGTAGAGGCGGCGGCGGGTCGGCGCCGTGTCCCGGCCCGGGTCCCAGGTCTCGATGTAGAGGCCCGAGCGGCCCTGGTCGTCGCGGTTGGTGAAGACGACCGCCTTCCCGTCCGGCAGCCAGCGCAGCCGTGCGTCGCCCATCCCGACCACCGGGTCGAGCCCGCTCTCGATCGTCTTCGGGAGGAACGCGCGGCCGTTGAGGTCGATGAACGAGAGGGTCTTCGCCGGGAATCGAAATACGGCGATCCAGCGCCCGTCCGGCGAGAGGGCCGGGGCACGCAGGGTCGACTGCACGAGGAGCTCGGAGGGCCCGCCTGCGAGCGGGACGCGGCGGAGCCCTTCGTGTGACGCTCCACGCACGTCCTTGCTGCTGCCGTGCTGGCTGTAGACGACCCACTTCCCGTCGGGGAGAACGGACGGATTCTCGGCGTCGTCGCCGTCGTGCGTCACCTGGCGCGGGCTCGTCCCGTCGCGGTTCGCGGCCCAGATCTCGTATTTCCCGGTCCGGTCGCTGCTCCACACGAGCGTCGACCCGTCCGGCGACAGGGCCGGGTCCCAGTCCTGGTTCGGATCGTCCGTGAGCCGGCGCGTGGCACCGGTTGCACGCTCGAGCTCCCAGATGTTCATGTTGCCGTCCCGGTTGGACGTGAAAACGATCCGCTTGCCATCCGGCGAGTAGTAGGGCTGGCGGTCGACGCCGTTGCCGCGCGTCAGCCAGACGCTTTCCGGCGAAACGGCCCGGTAGAGGTCGCCGGGGAGCTGGATCTCGCGAAGGTTCGCGCGATTCGTGACCGCCTGGTAGACGAGAGATCCCTTTCCGACGACATCGAGGCCGTTGCCGAAGGCGAGGCCTCCGAGGAGAACGCGGGTCTCGGCGCCCGCCAGGTCCTGCTGGACGATTCTGCCGGTCGTCGCGAGAAATCCGGCGTCGGTCCGTGTAAAGACGACGTGTCGGGAGTCCGCGAAGACCACGGGCGAGAGAAGCCCGGTCGACCCCGGCGGAGTCACGATCCGCACGCCGGTTCCATCGGTCGCCACGAGGGCGATCGTCCACGGATACCCTCCGAGCGGACCGTTCGGGCTGTAGGGGAACGAGATCGTGCGGCCATCGGGCGACCAGCGAGGCGAAGCGAGAACGAGTGCGCCTTCGGTCCGATGGACGGCCTTCCCCTCCGTACCGTTCGCAAGGGCGACGACGAGGTCGTACTCCTCCCGGCTGTCGGGTAACGAGACGGGGCGGATGAACGCGATTCGCGCACCATCGGGTGAATAGTCACCGTCGCGCGCGTCGTTCACGATCTTGCGTGGCTCGCCGCCGACGACGGGGACGCGAAACAGCGATTCGACCCCTCCTTCGCGGTGCGTGTAGAGGATCGAGGCCCCGTCCGGCGAAAAGCGCGGCGACCGGTCGGGACCGGGTGTGAGGGCCGCTTCGGTGCCGTCGCTCAGCTGCTTGATCCAGATGCGCGAGACACGCGAGCGCTCGGATACGAACGCGAGAAGGCGGCCATCGGGCGAAACAGCGGGGGCGCTCTCCCGGCCGGAATACGTCAGATAACGGAGCGTGGGCGGCGCTCCCGAACGCGCGGCTGCGCGCGGGCGCAGGAGCACAGCCGCGAGAGCGCCGAGGAGGAGCCCGGCCCCGAGAAGCAAGGCGCCCGAGGAAGCGAACGCGCGTCGTTTACCCGAGGGAGCGCCGCTGGCCATCGACGACACCTCGGAGAGATGGTCGGCGGCGTGACGGACGTCGCGGGCGAGATCCCGCGTGGAGCCGTAGCGCTCCTCGGGGTCCTTCGCGAGGCAGCGGTCGACGATCCAGCGAACGGGGGCGGGCGCCGGCGTGTCCGCCAGAGACGGCGGGTCGGCGCGCAGGATGGCCGTGAGCGTCTCGGCGGGCGTGGCCCTCTTCCACGTTCGCTTTCCGGTGAGGAGCTCGTGCAGGATCGTGCCGAGCGAGAACTGGTCGGACCGGAAGTCCACCCGGTGGCCGGACGCCTGCTCGGGCGACATGTAGCCGACCGTGCCGAGGACCGTGCCGGGAGTCGTGGCCGGCGCGGCGGCGGAGACGGTTTCGTCGTCCGCGGATGCCGCGAGCGGAGACGTCTTGGCGAGGCCGAAGTCGAGCACCTTGGCGACGCCGTCCTTCGTGACGATGACGTTCTCCGGCTTGAGGTCGCGGTGGACGATGCCCTTCGCGTGCGCCGCCGCGAGGCCGTCGGCGATCTGGGCGGCGATCTGGAGCGCCTTGCGGAGCGGGGGAGCGCCGCCGTCGAGGAAGGCCCGGAGGGACTTGCCCTCGAGCAGCTCCATCGACATGAAGGCGCGGCCGTCCTGCTGTCCGACGTCGTAGACGACGACGATATTCGGGTGATTGAGAGCGGACGCCGCCCGCGCCTCGGCCTGGAAGCGCGCGAGGAACGAGGCGTCCTGTGCGACGGAATCGGGCAGGACCTTCAGGGCCACGTCGCGGGACAGGCGCGAGTCGTGGGCGCGCCAGACCTCGCCCATCCCGCCCGCGCCGAGCGGAGCGACCACCTCGTAAGGTCCGAGTTTCGTTCCCGGAGTCAGCGCCATGGCCTTAGGGGGGCGAGTCTACAATCCGGTCCGGATGTCCGGCGACTTCGTTCACCTCCACCTGCACACGCAGTACTCGCTTCTGGACGGCGCCAACCGCGTCAAGGACCTCATCCGCAACGTGAAGGCGGCGGGGATGGACGCCGTGGCCGTGACGGACCACGGGAACATGTTCGGGGCGTACGACCTGCAGACGACGGCCCTCGAGGCGGGGATCAAGCCGATCGTCGGCGTCGAGGCTTACATCGCGCCGGGATCGCGCTTCGACCGCGAGAACGTCAAGACGTTCGACGGCGAGGGGAACAACTACCACCTGACGCTCCTCGTCGAGACGCCCGAGGGCTACAAGAACCTCGCACGGCTCGTGTCGGAGGCGTTTCTGACGGGCTTCTACTACAAGCCTCGCATGGACTGGGAGCTTCTCGAAAAGCACCACGAGGGAATCATCGCGCTCTCCGGCTGCCTGAACGGCGAGGTGCCGAAACGCCTCCGCGCCGGCGACTACGAGGGGGCGAAGAAGGTCGCGCTGAAGTACCAGGCCCTCTTCGGCAAGGACCGCTACTTCATCGAGATCATGGATCACGGCCTGCCCGAGCAGCGGCAGATCCTGCCCGACCTCCTGCGCCTCTCGCAGGAGACCGGCATCCCGCCCGTCGCGACGAACGACTCGCACTACCTCACCCGTGACGACGCGGCGGCGCAGGACGTCCTCCTGTGCATCGGCACGGGCAAGACGCTCACGGACACCAAGCGGATGAAGTTCTACAACTCGGAGTTCTACGTGAAGAACCCCGAGGAGATGAGCGACGTCTTCCGGCCCTACACGCTGGAGGCCGTGAGGAACACGGCCGCGATCGCGGACCGGATCACGCCGAGCGTGATCATCGACACGGGCCTGAAGATCCCGACGTACCCGGTCCCCGTGCCCGACCGGAATCCGGACGAGTACCTCGAGGATCTCGCCAAGGAGGGCCTCGAGAAGCGCCTCGCGCACCCGGCGCCCTATCCGGCGGGGTCGAAGCCGCCGAAGACGCGCGCCGAATACGACGAACGCCTCACGTGGGAGCTTTCCGTCATCCTGAAGATGGGGCTGTCGAGCTACTTCCTCATCGTCTGGGACTTCATCAAGTACGCCAAGGACGAGGGAATTCCCGTAGGCCCGGGCCGCGGCTCGGCGGCCGGCTCGCTCGTTGCGTGGGCGCTCGGGATCACGGACGTCGACCCGCTGCGGTACGACCTCCTCTTCGAGCGGTTCCTGAATCCCGACCGCATCTCGATGCCCGACATCGACGTCGACCTCTGCGAGCGCCGCCGCGGGGAGGTCATCGAGTACGTGCGCCGCAAGTACGGGCGCGAGAACGTGGGGCAGATCATCACGTTCAACTCGATGAAGGCCCGCGCGGTCATCCGCGACGTGGGCCGCGTCCTCGACGTTCCGCTCGCCGAGGTGAACCGCCTCTGTTCCCTCATCCCGGCAAACCCCGGCAAGCCGACGATGCTCGCCGAGGCCCGCCGGGACGTGAAGGAGCTCGCGGACGCGCTGCGCGACAACGAGACGTACCGCCGTCTCTTCGACCTCGGCGAGCGCCTCGAAGGAGTCTCGAGGCACGCGGGCGTCCACGCCGCCGGCGTCCTGATCGCGCCGAGGCCACTCGTCGAGTACCTGCCGCTGTACCGCAACAGCAACGACGAGATCACGACCCAGTTCGAGATGAAGTCCGTCGACCGGATGGGCCTCCTGAAGATGGACTTTCTCGGGCTCATCACGCTCACGATCCTCGACGACGCGCTCGCCTTTGTCGAGCGAAAGACCGGCGTCAGGCCGGACCTCTCGACGATCCCCCTGGACGACGCGGAGGTCTACAGGCTGTTTGCGGACGGAAGGACGGACGGCATCTTCCAGTTCGAGTCGTCGGGCATGCGCGACCTCCTCCGGCGCGTGAGGCCCGACGTCTTCGAGGACCTTGCCGCCCTGAACGCCCTTTACCGGCCGGGCGCGCTCGACGCCGGGACGGTCGAGATCTACATCGAACGCCGGCGCGGAAAGAAGTTCGAGTACCCGCTCCCGCAGCTCGAGCCGATCCTGAAGGAAACGTACGGCATCCTCGTCTACCAGGAGCAGGTCATGCTCGCGGCCCGCGCCGTGGCGGGCTACTCGCC
>JBDTTJ010000207.1:0-6193 GCA_039930645.1 Acidobacteriota bacterium | reverse complement strand
CGCTGCATCATGTCGATGAGCTTGCCCGCGCGGGAGAACCCGATCTCGAGCCGCCTCTGCAGGAACGAGATCGACGCCATGCGCTCGCGCACCACGAGCCGGGCCGCCTCGTCGTACATCGGATCGTTGTCGCCCTCGGAGCTGCGCGCGCCCGCTGCCGCCGCCTGCGCCTCGCGGTCTTCCGTCACGCTCGCGTCGTAGATCGGCTTGCCCTGCTTCTTCAGGAAGCGGCAGATCTCCTTCGTCTCGTCCCCGCCGATGAACCCGCCGTGCACGCGCTGCAGGTACGACGTGCCCGGCGCGAGGAACAGCATGTCGCCGGCCCCGAGGAGGGCCTCGGCGCCCATCGAGTCGAGAATCGTCCGCGAGTCGATCTTCGTCCGGGTCGTGTAGGAGATGCGGCACGGGAGGTTCGCCTTGATCGTGCCCGTGATGACGTCCACGGAGGGCCGCTGCGTCGCGAGGATGAGGTGCACGCCGACGGCGCGCGCCTTCTGGGCGAGGCGGGCGACCGACTCCTCGATCTCGCGGGGCGCCGTCATCATGAGGTCCGCGAGCTCGTCGATCACGATCACGATGTAGGGCATCGGCGAGATCACGCCGGACTCGTCGGCCTTCAGCTTCTCGCCGAGCTTCTCGCGCACCTCGGCGAGGGCCTTCGGATCCTTGATCGCGGCGTTGTACTGCTCGATGTTCCTCACGCCAGGCCACTCGGAGAGGAGCTTGTAGCGGCCCTCCATCTCGTCCACGGCCCACTTCAGGGCGTTCGCGGCCTTCTTCGGATCCGTGATGACGGGAACGAGAAGGTGCGGAAGGTCCTCGTAGTCCTTCATGTCGTTCATCTTCGGGTCCACGAAGATGAACTTCACCTCGTCCGGGCGCGCCTTGAAGAGGATCGACGTGATCATGCCGCCCACGCCGACGCTCTTGCCCGCGCCCGTCTGGCCCGCGACGAGGAGGTGCGGCATCCGGGCGAGGTCCGCCACCACCGGCTCGCCCTGGACGTCGATTCCGAGAGCGATCGTGAGGAGCGACGGCGAACGGCGGAACTTCTCGCTCTCGACCACCTCGCGCAGCGCGATGACGTCGCGGTTGCGGTTCGGGACCTCGATCCCGATCGCCGCGCGCCCGGGCATGCGCTCGATCCGGACCTTCTCGGCCGCGAGGGCGAGCGCGAGGTCGTTCTCGAGCGAGGCGACCTGTGAAACCTTGACGCCCGCCGACGGCTTGAACTCGTACGTCGTGACGACGGGCCCCGGCGTGTAGGCGTCCACGACGCCCTCCACGCCGAACTCGAGGCACTTGGCCGCGATGAGCTCCATCGTCTGGCGGTACTCCTCGCGGTCGCGCTCGCGGTCGCGCTTCGGGGCCGCGCGCAGGAGCTTTTCGGGCGGGAACACCCAGCCGGTGGCGTCGCGCGACTTCGGGAACGGCAGGACGCGCTGAGGCACGTCCGGCTTCTTCGCCATCTGCGCGGGTCGCGCGACGGGCCGGGACGCGGGCTCGTCGGGCATCGCCTTGCGGATCGAGAATTTTCCGGCGCCCGCCTTCTCCTTCACGCGCAGCGTCGAAACGGACGGGATGTAGACGACGTCGGCTTCCGGCTCGGGCGGACGCGCCGGGGGCTTCGCCGTCTCCTCTTTCGCCCGCTCGAGGTGCTTCTTCACGACCTCGCGGCGCTGCTGCTCGCGGCTCGCGACCTCGCGGCGACGCTGGCGCTCGAGGACGAAGCCGCGCCACCAGCCCGACGCGCGAAGGGAGGCGCCGGAGACTCCCTCGCCGAGCGAGAGGGACGTCGCGAGGAGAAGGCCGATCAGGAACGCGGCCACGAGGAGGATGGCGGCGCCGGGCGGGTTCAGCGCCGCGACGAGAGCCGATCCGAGAAGGTCGCCCACGAAGCCGCCCGCGTCGAGGCCACCGCCGAACGCCTGAGGCTTGCCGAACGCGAGATGCGCGAGAGGCGCGGCCGTCAGGACGACGATCGCGAGGCCCAGGCTCTTCGTGCCGGCGGCCTCGAGCGGCTTGCCGCGGAAGCGCGACCAGCCGAGCGCGAGGAGCGCGAGCGGCGCGACGAAAGCGGCGAGGCCGAAAAACTGGAAGCTGCCGTCCGCGAACGACGCGCCGACGCGGCCGGCCCAGTTGCGCGGCCGGATGCCGGAATCGTTCACGGCCGCGAAGAGCGACGGGTCGTTCGGGTGGTACGAGACGAGGGCGGCGACGAGGAGCAGCCCCGCGGCCGCGAGGAGAATGCCGAGGAACTCGTCGCGGCGGCGCGCGAGCGGGCTCGGCGGCCCGGCGACGCGGGTGGCGGCCATCAGCGGACTCCCACGGCAAGAGCGGCCGCCGTCACGGGGTCCGTCTCGAGCCGCGCGCCGAATGCAAGCAGCGCAAGACCCAGAACGGCGCAATAGACGGCGAACGGGGTCAAACGCATCGAAATGATGACCTTCATCAGAAATCCGACTGCGAAGTACCCGACCACGGCCGACACGGCCATCCCGACGAGATAGGCCGGAAGCGAAGAGCTGTCGGCGAGCGGCCCCGCGTGATGACGCCAGGCGTGCAGGTTCTCGACGGTCGCGGCGGCGAGAATCGTCGGGATCGAGAGCAGGAACGAGAACTCGGCGGCGGCGCGCCGCGAGAGGCCCGCGAAGAGGCCGACCGAGATCGTGTTCCCCGAGCGCGACAGGCCATGGAAGATCGCCGACAGAGCCTGGCAGGCGCCCACGGCGGCCGCATCGCGCGGGCGAATTTCTTCGAGCGTGAGACCGCCCTCGCCGCGGCGACGGCCGACGCGCTGCGCCACCAGGAGCAGCACCGACGTCGCGCACAGGGCGGCCCCCATTCGACGGAATTCCGTCATCCCGGATACGGCGATGCCCTTGAGCGGCATCGCCACCGCCCCCGTGAGCGCGACGGCGAGGACGAGGAGTCCCGCGAGCTTCCAGGCGGCGCGGCGCGCATCCGGCTCGGCCGACACGAGCCCCGCGAACGTCTTCGCGAGCCGCCCGCGGAAGAACACGACGACGGCGGCCAGCGTGCCGACGTGGAGGAGGACGTCGAAGAGGATGCCCGGCTGCGTGAAGCCCGGCAGGAAACGCTGCGCGAGCGCGAGGTGCGCCGTCGACGAGACCGGCAGGAACTCGGTCAGGCCCTGGACGGCGCCCAGCAGCACCGCCTGGCCGACGGACACGGACATCGACGAATTTTAGCGCACGGGAGCGCCAAGAGAGAGGGAGAGACGTCGGAAAACTTCGAGGCCGAGCGTTTCGGCGCGCGCCGTCGGGGGTAGCCCGGCCTCGGCCACGGCGCCCATGGCGCGCTCGCGTCCCCAAAGCGGCGTGAGCGCGTTCACGAGCGTCTTGCGCCGCGACGTGAAGCCGGCCGAGGCCACCTTGAGCGTCGCGTCGATTCCTGCTCCGGGCGGGCGCGGGACGATCTCGACGACGCTCGACTGGACCTTCGGCGGCGGGGAGAACTCCCCCCGGCCCACGTCGAAGAGCTTCCTCGCGGTCGCGTGGGCGCCCACGTCCAGAGTCAGGAACCCGTACGCGTCGCCCCCGGGAGGCGAGACGAGCCTGTCGGCGACCTCTCTCTGGATCATCACGACGAGGCGCGAGAAGAGGTCGGGCCGCCGCACGAACGCGCGGATCATCGGCGTCGCGCTCTCGTAGGGCAGGTTCCCGACGAGCGGCACCGGCGGCAGCGCGCCGATGCGCTCGAGGGCGGCGCCGACGTCCGCGTGCAGCGCGTCCTCCGTCTCGACGAAGAGCGTCCGCTCGGAGTGGTCCGCCGAGAGACGCGCGGCGAGCGGCGGGTCGATCTCGAACGCGAGGACGCGCACGCCGCGGTCGAGGAGCGGCACCGTCAGCGCCCCGCGCCCCGGGCCGATCTCGACGACGGTCTCCCCCTCCCCCGCGCCGAGGGCGTCGAGAATTTTCCGCACCGTTCCCGCGTTGACGAGGAAGTGCTGACCCCAGCGTGGGCGGGGGCGCGCCGCGCTTGACGCTCTCACGACGCTGACCCTACCATCGAAATCCCGTCCGGCCGCCCGGCCGGCGTCACGCCAGAAAGGAACACCAAGGCCATGTCCGGAAACGTCCAGGAGCTCACCGAAAGCTCGTTCGAATCGACCGTCCTCAAGAGCGCGAAGCCCGTCCTCGTGGACTTCTGGGCCGTCTGGTGCGGCCCCTGCCGCCAGGTCGCGCCCATCGTCGAGTCGCTCGCCACGAAGTGGGGCGACAAGGTCACGGTGACGAAGCTGAACGTCGACGACGTTCCCTCCGTCGCCGAGCGCTACGGAATCATGTCGATCCCGACCCTCATGCTCTTCAAGGGCGGCCAGATCGTCGAGCGCGTCGTCGGCGTGTCGCCGCAGGCTTCGCTCGAGAAGAAATTCGAGCCGCACCTGAACTAAGGCTTCGTCTCGTCCGCTGGCCCCGGCATGATCTTCCGCGCGATCGGGCCCTCCGGCGAGTCCACGTAGAGGATCCTGAGGCGCGCGCCGCGGCGGGGACGGGCCGTGATATCCGTCCCCGAGTCGATCTTGAAGGCGCGCCCGGGCTGCCCCACCTCAGACAGCATGATGTAGGCGCCCGGCTCGTACCTGAGGCACGAGCCCGCCGCCTTATGCAGCTCCGGAGCGGGGGTCGGGGTCGAGGTGGGGACGACCGTAGGAGCCGGCGTCGGGACCGGGGTCGGCGTCCCCTTTTTCTTCTTCTTCGTGGCCGCCGAGCCGGGGCCCGCGAGAACGACCGCGATCGCGAGCGCCACGGCGATGGTGCGCAGAACCGGCGTTCTCCTCATTCACCGGGAGGATAGCCCGGCATCCGGCTTGCTCACACCCGGATTCGGAGCTTCGCGGTGCCGTTCCGGCGCCCCGCTTCAGGCTCGGGCCGGGACCGGAAGGCGGAACCAGAAGCCGACGAGAAGGGACACGCGACACGATGAGTACGCCGAGCAACACCGCAACGCCGCCGCCCCCCCCCGCTCCGGGCCTCGACCCGGCCGCCCTCACGGAGCGCATCCGGGAGAAATCGCTCACCGTGGGCGCCCTCCTGACCGAGATCCGCAAGGTGATCGTCGGCCAGAACGCTCTTGTCGAGCGTCTCGTCATCGGGCTCCTCGCCGACGGACACCTGCTCCTCGAGGGCGTGCCCGGCCTCGCGAAGACGCTCGCCGTCAAGACGCTCGCGCGCGGCCTCGACGCCTCCTTCTCGCGCGTCCAGTTCACGCCCGACCTGCTGCCCGCCGACCTCGTCGGCACGCTCGTCTTCAACCCGAAGACGCAGGAGTTCGTCGCGCGGCGCGGACCGATCTTCGCGAACGTGGTCCTCGCCGACGAGATCAACCGCGCGCCCGCGAAGGTCCAGTCGGCCCTTCTCGAAGCCATGCAGGAGCGCCAGGTCACCGTGGGCGACACGACGACGCCGCTCCCCGACCCGTTCCTCGTCCTCGCGACCCAGAACCCGATCGAGCAGGAGGGCACCTATCCCCTGCCCGAGGCGCAGGTCGACCGCTTCCTCATGAAGCTCAAGGTCGGCTATCCGACGAAGGCCGAGGAGCGCCAGATCCTCGAGCGGATGGGCGAGACGACCGAGGCCGCCGCCTCGGCGTCCGTCCGCCCGGTCCTCACCCCGGAGGCGATCCGCGAGCTGCGGGTCCTCGTGCGCGGCATCTACGCGGACGAGCGCATCAAGGGCTACCTCGTCGAGCTCGTGGCCGCGACGCGCGAGCCGAAAGCCTACGGTCTCCCCGACCTCGCGGACTTCATCTCGTACGGCGCGTCGCCGCGCGCGACGCTTGCTCTCCTCGGTGCCGCGCGCGGCCGGGCGTTCCTCGCCGGGCGCGGCTACGTCGTCCCCGAGGACGTCAAGGACGTCGCGCCGGACGTCCTGCGCCACCGCGTCCTCCTCTCGTACGAGGCGGAGGCCGAAAACGTGTCGAGCGACCAGGTCGTCAAACGGATCCTCGAGCGCGTCGAAGTTCCCTGAGGCCGCCGACGCCGCATGCTTCCCCGCGAGATCGTCAAGAAGCTCCATCGCATCCGCATCCGCACGAACCGGCTGGTCGAGGCGGGCGTGGGCGGGGAGTACCACTCCGTCTTCCGCGGGCGCGGCATGGAATTCTCCGAGGTGCGCGAGTACGTGCCTGGCGACGACGTCCGGACGATCGACTGGAACGTGACGGCGCG
>JBDTTJ010000206.1:0-6198 GCA_039930645.1 Acidobacteriota bacterium | reverse complement strand
AGGCACTCGTCGTCCGAGATCTTCTTCGCGTCGACGATCACGCGCAGCTCGCGGCCCGCCTGGATCGCGAACGTGCGCTCGACGCCTTTCATCCCTTCCGTCATCTTCTCGAGCTTCTCGAGGCGCTTGACGTACGTCTCGAGGATCTCGCGGCGGGCTCCCGGACGGGCCGCCGAAATCGCGTCCGCCGCGTTCACGAGGACCGCTTCGATCGTGCGCGGCTCGTAGTCGCCGTGGTGGCACTCCATCCCGTGAATGACCGCCTCGTTCTCGCCGTATTTTTTCAGGATCTGCCGGCCGAGCTCGAGGTGCGTGCCTTCCTGCTCGCGGTCGACGGCCTTGCCGATGTCGTGGAGGAGCCCCGCGCGCTTGGCGACGGCGACGTCCGCGCCCAGCTCGCTCGCGAGATGGCACGCGGCCCAGCCGACTTCCTTCGAGTGCTGGAGCACGCTCTGGCCGTAACTCGTGCGGTACTTGAGGCGGCCGAGGAGCTTGACGACCTCCGGGTGCAGGTCGGCGATGCCGAACTCGAACGCCGCGGCCTCGCCGGCCGTCTTCACGTCCTGCCACAGCTCCTCGCGGACTTTCTCGACGACCTCCTCGATGCGGGCCGGGTGGATGCGCCCGTCCTGGATGAGGCGCTCGAGGGCGCGGCGCGCGACTTCGCGGCGGATCGGGTCGAACGAGGAGAGGAGGATCGCCTCCGGCGTGTCGTCGATGATGATGTCGACGCCCGTCGCGGCCTCGACGGCGCGGATGTTCCGGCCCTCGCGTCCGATGATGCGGCCCTTCATGTCGTCGGACGGGAGGTCGAGAACCGACACGGTCGTCTCGACGACGAAGTCCGACGCCATGCGCTGGATCGTCATCGAGAGGAGGCGCTTCGCCTTCCAGTTCGCGCTCTCGACGGCGTCTTCCTCGATGCGGCGCACGAGACCCGTCGCTTCGAGCCGCGCTTCGTTCTCCAGCTCGCGGATGAGGTCGCGCTTGGCCTGGTCGGCGGTGAGGCCGGCGATGACCTCGAGCTTGGCGCGCTGCTCGGCGACGACGGCCTCCGCGGCCTTCTTCGCCTCTTCCTCCAGCTCCTCCATGCGCTTCTCGCGCTTCGTGAGGTTCTGGGCGCGGTTCTCCGAGTCCTGCTCGCGCTTCTCCGCCGTGAGGATCTTCTTGTCGAGAGTCTCTTCCTTCTGGAGGAGGCGCTTCTCCTGGTCGAGGAGCTCGGCCCGCCGCTTGGCCGCCTCTGCGTCGGCGGCCTCACGGGCCTTGAGCTGCCGTTCCTTGGCGTCGAGCTCGGTCTTCTGGGCGGCGGCCTCTGCCCTTCGGACCGCGGCCTCGGCGGCCATCTTCGCTTCTTCGCGGACCTTCTTGGCCTCGAGCTCGGCCTCGGCCTTCGCGAGCGACGCGGTCCCGCGCACCCGCAGGCCCCAGAGGACGAAGCCGACGGCCAGGACCGCCAGCGCGGCCTCGACGGCGATGATCAATGCGTTAGGACTCACGGGTCTGTCCCCCTCGAAACGTACGTTTGAGAGGGTGATCCGGAACTAGAGCGCGACAGGGTCCTGGAGACGTCCCCCCGGTGATGCCCAAGAAGGGCGCCCCGCCTCGGCCGTGTGGGAAAAGTCGATTGAACCCGTCAAAAGACAGGGGGAGACCCCGGGGCAGACCTTTAGTTCCCCCGAAGGGGCGTCACCGGTCGGCCCGATGTCGAAGGCTCCACGATAAATATATCGGTTCAAGGACATATCCCATTCACGCACCGCGCAGGGTGCCGATCGATTCGTTGCCGGCCCTCGCCGGAATTGAGGGAGACGTCTTCAGGACCTCGTCGAGCCTTTCCACGAGACGGCCCGCCCGTGCGGCGAGACGGCCCGGATCACCCTCGGAGCCTGACTTGGTGCGGAACTGGTGGAACTCGTCGGAAATGTTGAGGGCGGTGAGGATGGCGATCTTCGCGGCGTCGATCGTGGGCGCGTGCTCCGAGACCTCGCGCATCTTTCGGTCCACGAATCCGGCCAGCTCCTTGATGTAGCCGGGGTCGCCCGCGGCACGGACGGAGTACGTCTGCCCGAAGATCTCGACCTGTGTGACGCTGGGTTTCGCCATGACTGCGCTGCAGCACTTGGCTGCGCGGAAAGGATAGCACGCGCTCTTACGCCTTATCCGCGCCCGTTCCCTCGTCCAAAGTCCTCAGAACGCGCTCGATGCGCTCCTTTACGGCGTTGCGCTCGTCCTCGTATCGCGCGAGCAGCATCGCGGCCTCCCCGCCCTCGTCCGCCTTGGCCTTGGCGGCCGCTACCTCGGACTCGAGCCGGGCGTTTTCGGCGGCGAGCTTCTTCACGACCTCGACGAGCGCCTCGACCCGCTCCTCGATCGCGTCGAGGACGGGCTCGAGGGAGCCTTCGGATTTCTCGGTCTTTCCCTTGGCTTCCTTCACGCGTCCTCCTCAGGCGGGCGCGGGCACGCCGTCGACCTTCACGCCCCCGAGGGCGAGAAGACGCCGTGCGGCCGCGTCGCGCCAGCCGTTCACGTCCTCGCGCGCGAGCGAGCCGCGCGGGGATCCGAAACGCAGGGTCAGGGTCGTCTTGACGAATCCGTCCGGGACGCCGGGGCCGCGGTAACGCCCCTTAGCCTCGATCGCCACGAGCTCGGCGGGCGCGCCGCTGCGAACGGCCGCCTCGAGCGCCGCCCAGGGCAGCGAAAGCGCATGAGCCGCCGTGAGGTCCACCTCGCTGCCGGGAAACTTCGACGGCGGCTCGACGGACGTCTCGGCCGGCGGCAGCGCGGCGGCGAGGACGCCGAGGTCGAGATCGGCGACGACGGGGTCGACGAGATCCCACGCGGCGGCGAGTGCGGGCTCGAGAACACCCACCCAGCCCGCGGGCTTTCCCGCCACGAAAACGTCGGCCGCTCTGCCAACCGCGAGGAACGAAGAGAAAGACGAAGAGGGATTTTCCTTGAAGGTGAAGAGGGCACGGGGCCCACCCAAGCCCAGGCCCCTCATGAGAGCTGCTGCGATCCCCGCCCCTTCGAAGAAATCTTCTCTTTCTTCAGCTTCCACGGACCAGTGCCGGCGGCGGGCGCCGGCGAGGAGGATCGCGACCCGCGCTCGCTCGATGACCCTTCGGTCCGCGGTCCCGTCTTCCTCAGAAGAAATCTTCTCTTTCTCTCTCTTCTCCTCCGGATTCCATCCGAAGCTCGTCCCCACCTCGAAGAGAGCGAGGTCCTTCGTGCCGCGCCGCACGTTGTGCTGCGCGCTTTGGAGGAGGCCGACGACGGGCGTCGCGCGCAGCGTCGTGAACGGCTCGCCGAGCGGGTTCTCGACGACGACGGGAGCGCCCGGCGCCGCGGACGCGAAGGGTGCGTTCTCGGCTGTCGACACGAACGAGTAGGTCTGGCACTCGAGCAGCCCCATCCCCGCGAGGAGATCGCGGGCGCGGTCCGGGACCTGCCCGGCGCGCGAGACCGTGCGCGGGACGAACGGCGCCGGGAGCGTCTCGGGCAGGCGGTCGTAGCCTTCGCAGCGAATGACTTCCTCGATGACGTCTTCCTCCGCCGAGACGTCGACGCGCCAGCTCGGGACCGTCACGCGGATCAATCCGCCGTCCTTCTCGGGCGCGAGGCCGAGCGCGGCGAGGATCTCGAGAATGCGCGTCTCGGGGATCGACATGCCGAGGAACTTCTCGAGGCGGTCGAGGCGGAGCGCGAGCGAAACGGGCGCGGCCTTCGGTCCGCGGACGTCGATCACCCCCTTCAGGGCCGCTCCGCCGCAGTCCGCGAGGATGAGCCGCGCGGCGCGGTTCAGCCCGTCGATCGTCGCCTCGGGATCGGTCCCGCGCTCGAAGCGGTGGGAGGCGTCCGTATGCATCCCGAGCGAGCGCGCCGTCTTGCGGACGGCCCCCGCGTTGAAGTGAGCGCTCTCGAGAAGGATGCGCGTCGTCTTCTCCGAGATCGCCGTCGCGAGTCCCCCCATGACGCCCGCGAGGGCGACGGGCTTCTCGGCGTCCGCGATCACGAGGTGCTGCGGCGTGAGCGTCCGCAGGACGCCGTCGAGCGTCACGAGCGACTCCCCCGCCTTCGCACGGCGAACGACGATCGTCGGGAGGCCGTCGGCCCCCTTCGCGAGCATGTCGAGGTCGAACGCGTGGAGCGGCTGGCCGATCCCCCACAGGACGAGGTTCGTCGCGTCGACGGGCGACGAGATGCCCGCCTGCCCGATCGCGGCGAGGCGCGAAAGGGTGGCGGCGGAGGCGGGCTTGACCGCGATCCCTTCGATCACGCGCGCCGAGTACCGGGAGCAGAGCGCGGGCTCGGCGACGACGACCGCGGCGCGCGTCTCGACGGCCGGCCCGGCCTCGGGGACCGCAGCGTCCGCCTCAGCGTCCTCAAACGCGCGGCCGAGCGCGACGGCGGCCTCGCGGGCGATCCCCCGGTGGTTCATTCCGTCCGGACGGTTCGCGGTGACCTCCACGTCGTAGACGGTCGACGAGCCTTCACCCTCGACGCCCTCGACGATGAAGCCGACGGCCGTCAGACGGTCCCCGAGCGCCTTCGGGTCCGGCGCGGGACCCGGCAGGTACGAGGCGAGCCAAGAGTATGCGAACTTCACGTCAGGCCCACACGCGGTCGAGGAACCGCACGTCGTTCTCGAAGAAGAGGCGGAGGTCCGGGACGCCGTAAAGCAGGAACGCGATGCGGTCGATGCCCATCCCGAACGCGAAGCCGGAGTACTTCTCCGGGTCGATTCCGCCGTTCCTGAGAACGTTCGGGTGGACCATCCCGGCGCCCATGATCTCGATCCAGCCGGAGCCCGAGCACGGGCGGCACGAGGCGCCATTCGCCGTGCCGGTCCCCTTGCAGAACACACACGAGACGGCAACGTCTACTCCCGGCTCGACGAACGGGAAGAACGTCGGGCCGAAGCGGATCTTCGTTTCGGGCGAAAAGAGCCGCCTCGAGAACGCGGCGAGCGTGCCCTTGAGGTCGGCGAACGTGATGCCCTCGCCCACCGTGAGCCCTTCCATCTGGTGGAAGACCGGCGAGTGGCGTGGGTCGATGTCGTCCTTGCGGTAGACGCGGCCCGGAATGACGATGCGGATCGGGGGCTTCTGCGAGAGCATCGTCCGGATCTGGACCGGCGACGTGTGCGTCCGGAGCAGCAGCCGGTCGCGCCCCTCCCCGCCGTCCTTCACGAAGAACGTGTCCACGGCGTCGCGCGCCGGGTGGTCGGGCGGAAAATTCAGCGACTCGAAGTTGTGCCAGTCGGACTCGACCTCGGGACCGTGGGCGACCTCGTAGCCGAGCGCGAAGAAGGCTTCCTCCATGCGGCGCCGGACCACCGTCAGCGGATGCAGCCGCCCGACGCGCGGGGCGCGCGGGGGGAGCGTCACGTCGACGGCGAGGGCCTTCTGCTTCTGGCTTCGTTCGAAGAGCACCGCGGATTCTTCGAGTGAAGAGAGGGCCGCCTCTGCCTCGCGCTTCAGCGCGTTGACCGCGGCGCCGGCACTCGCCTTCTGCTCCTTCGGAACTTCCTTGAGCTGCTTGAGGAGAGCGGTGATCGCCCCCTGCTGCTGGCCCAGCCATTTGACGTGCAGCGCGCGCACGTCCGCGGGGGCGAGGCCGCTCGTCGCGGCCTTCCCCTGCGCGGTCTTCAACTCCTCGAAGAAAACTCTTCGTTTCTCTTCGACGGCCTCGAGCAGATCCGACACCGCTCGCGCGTTACGCGCTCGCGGGCGCGGAAGCGGCGGCCGGCAGCCCGAGGGCGGACTTGGCGGACGCGACGAGCGACGCGAACCCCTTCGGGTCCTCGACGGCGATCTCGGCGAGAACCTTGCGGTTCACGTCCGAGCCGGCCTTCTTGAGCCCGGCCATGAGCTTGCTGTAGCTCAGGTCGTGGTCGCGGGCCGCGGCGTTGATGCGCACGATCCACAGGCCGCGAAATTCGCGCTTCTTCTGCTTACGGTCGCGCGTCGCGTAGGCGAGCGAGCGCTCGACCTGGAGCTCGGCGATGCGGAAGCAGTTGTGCTTGGTTCCGTAGTAGCCCTTCGCGAGCTCCAGGACTCTGACGCGGCGGTTCTTCCTCTTGGGTCCACGCTTGACGCGAGGCATGGCGTTACTCCTTGTTTTCCTTTGTCTCGAAACCCGGCTCAGGCGTACGGAAGCATCGAGCGGACGTTCTTCGTGTCGGCCTTCGACACGAGC
>JBDTTJ010000205.1:0-6227 GCA_039930645.1 Acidobacteriota bacterium | reverse complement strand
GCTACGAGCGCGTGCTAGGCTCATTCCGCGATGAGGCGCCCGGGCGCTGAGGAAGAAAAGAGCCGGGGCCGCGGCCTTCTTCCATTCATAGGAATCTTCTCCCTGGCTCTGGTCGTCCGTTTCGCGGTTTCCTCCTCGCTTTCCTCCCTCGGCCTCTGGCAGAACCCGCAGTTCGACGCGCACGAGAACCTGCTCTGGGCCCGGGCGCTCGCGTCCGGCGACTTCACGTGGCCGTCGCCGCCCACTCACGGTCCCGCGTATCCGTTCTTCCTCGCCGCGCTCCTGAAGCTCGCGGGCGGTTCCCTCGACGCGGCGCGAATCGCGCAGTCGGCGCTCGCGAGCCTGTCCTGCGTTCTCGTGGCACGGACGGGAGAGATTCTCTTTGGAAGGGGTGCGGGTCTCGCCGCGGGAATCCTCCTTGCCCTGTCCGGCCCGGTTGCGCTCGTGGATGTCAGCTTCTGGGAAGAGGGCTTCGTCGGCGTCCTGCTCTCGGCCGCGCTCCTTGTCCTGGCCGCGCGGAAGACGCCGACCGGCGCCGCGCTCGCCGGAGTCCTTCTCGGCGTCGCGTGCGCGGCGCGACCGACTGCCGTGCTCTTCGTCCTCGCCGCGCTCGCCGCCGTGCTTCTCCTCGAGGGATGGGCCCGACGCGTTCCCGCGGCCCTCGCGCTCGCGGCGGGCGTCGCGCTCGTCCTCGTGCCCGCGGTCGCCGCGTCCTCGAAGGCGTCCGGACACTTCGTCTTCGTCCGCGCGTACGGCGCCGTCAACCTCTGGCTCGGCAACGACCCATCGTCCGGAGGTGTGCAGAACGCGCGGCCGAACGGGCCGTGGGACCGCCTGGCGGCCGAGCCCGCGCGCGCGGGCGTCGCTCCGAAGGACGAGGAAGCCTGGTTCACACGCCGAACGGCGGAGCGCGCGGCGGCGGACCCAGGCGGCTTCGCCCGCGTCGTCCTCTCGAAGCTCGTCTGGCTCACGCAGGCCGAAGAGCCGCGCGACAACCACAGCTATGCCTTCTTCGCGGCGCAATCGGGGATTCTTCGAATGCTCCCCGGTTTCGGCCTGCTCATCGCGCTCGCCTCAGCGTTGGTTCTCGTGCGACCTCCGATGAGCGCCGCGCTGGTGCTCCTGTGGGCGGCGGCGGCCGCGTTGCCCTTCCTCGTCGCGCTTGCGGGGCTCCGCTACCGGATGCCGCTCGTGCCGCCGCTCGCGCTCTTCGCGGGCGCGGGCGCGGCTCTGCTCCTCGCCCGCGTCCGGACTCGGGACCCACGCGCGATCGCGGCGGGGGCGGTCGTTGTCGCGCTGACGCTCGTTGCTTCCCACATTCGAAGACATTCTCCGTCCCACGTGTTCGCCGAGGAGTGGGCGCTCGAGGGCAACGCGTGGATGGAGCTCGAACGTCCGGCAGACGCCGAGCGAGCCTTCAAGAATGCGCGGGAGGCCGACCCTGCGGCCGCGCTTCCCGTGGAGTTCCTCGGGCGTCTGCGTCTCGCCGAAGGGAACGCCGCCGCTGCCACACCCCTTTTCGAAGAATCTCTTCGAATGGATCCCGATTCGCGGTCGGCTCACTTTTTCCTGGGACAGGCGCGCGAAGCGCTGGGGCGCTGGACGGGCGCCATTTCCGCGTACCGGGCGGCGCTCGAGATCTCACCAGCGTTCTTCCCCGCGAGGTTCCACCTCGGCCGCGCGCTCGTCCTCGCGGACGATCCAGCGGCAGCCGTGCCCGAGCTCGAGAGAGCGGTCGCTCTGCAGCCCTCCGAGCAGCCTCCGCGCGAGCTCCTCGAGCGGGCGCGGGCGCTCGCCAACGTCCCGCGCTGATCAGCGCGCGCGCGGGTCCCGTTCGCCCGCCTCGGCGAAGCCCTTCGCACGCAAGAGGCACGAGTCGCACGCGCCGCACGGCCTTCCGGTGGGCGACGGGTCGTAGCAGGACGTCGTGCGGCCAGGGTCGAGCCCGAGCGCGAGTGCGAGACGGACGATGTCCGCCTTCGTCATGCGCAGAAGAGGCGCGCGGATCGCGAAACGCCGGCCCTCGTCGCCCGCCTTCGTGCCGAGGTTCGCGGCGCGCTCGAACGCGCGGAGGAACGCGGGCCGACAATCGGGGTAACCCGAGTAGTCGAGCGCGTTCGCGCCGATGACGATCTCCGTGGCGCCCGCCGTCTCGGCCGCGCTGAGAGCGAAGGCAAGGAACAGAGTGTTGCGCGCGGGGACGTACGTGACCGGGATCCGGGCCCTCCCGAGCGCCTTCTTCGGGACGCGGATGGACCGGTCCGTCAGCGCCGAGCCGCCGAGCGCGCCGAAGGAGGGAATCGCGATCACGCGGTGCGACGCAACGCGGGTGCGGCGCGCGAGCGCGCGAGCGGCGCGCAACTCCACGCGGTGCCGCTGGCCGTAGTCGAAGGAAAGAGCGTGGACGGTCCACCCCCAGCGCGAGACGAGCGCGAGGCACGTCGCGGAGTCGAGGCCGCCGGAGAGGAGAAGCACGCAAGTGCGCTGGCCCTTCGCGGGCGGGCGGGGAATCGTCATCTTCCCGGCACGTCGCCCCACAGGAGCTTGTGGACCTGCAGGTTCAAGCGCAGCTTTCGCTTCGAGTCCCGCACCCATTCGGCAACCTCGGGAGCGATCCTGGATTCTTTCCCTTCGAAGACGGGCGAAATCAGAACCGTATGCTTTTCGTCCAAGGCGTGCTGCCGGACGAGTTCTTCCGCCCAGAGGAAATCTTCCCTGTCCGCCACGACGAACTTCACCTCGTCTTTCGGGCCAAGGAGCTTCAGGTTGCCGAGGTCGTTTTTCGACTCCATGCCCGACCCGGGGCACTTCACGTCCACGATCTTGATCATGCGCGGATCCACCCGAATCACGGGTACGTGTCCGCCTGTCTCGACGAGCACCGTGAACCCCAGGTCGCAAAGAGCGGACGCGAGCGGGTAGAAGCCTTCCTGCTCGAGCGGCTCCCCGCCCGTGATCTCCACAAGAGGCGCCCCGAGGCGCCCGACCTCAGCGACGACGTCCTCGACGGTCCTCTCCGTCCCGCCCGAGAACGCGTACGCGCTGTCGCACCACGTGCAGCGCAGCGCGCAGCCCGTGAGGCGCACGAACGTGCACGGCAGCCCGGCGAACGAGGACTCGCCCTGCAGGCTCCGGAAGATCTCCGTGACGACGAGCGAGGCGGCGGGGGAGGCGGCGGCCATCGCGCGGACGATAGCGCGGCCATAATCGGCGCGTGAGGGTGAGGCTCGAGATTGCGTACCTGGGGACCTTCTTCGAAGGCTGGCAGGTGCAGGCGCCTCGCGATGGCGGCACCCGGCCGCGCACGGTCCAGGGCGAATTGGAGGATTCTTTGAAAGGGGTGATGGGAACGGAGATTCGGATTCACGGCTCCGGCCGGACCGACTCCGGCGTCCATGCCGAGGCGCAGGTTGCCCACTTCGACGTGCCTGTGGGATCGCCCGTCTTACCTTCAAAGAATCTTCTCCGAGCGCTCAATACGAAGCTCCCATGGGATGCACGGGTCTTATCCGTCTCCGAAGCCAATCCCGATTTCCACGCCCGCCACTCCGCGGCTGGGAAGGTCTACGTCTATCGTCTCCGCCGCGGCGACATGCTCCTGCCGCATCGCGGCCTCGTCGAGGCGCTTGCGTCCGAGCCGCTCGACGTCGGCGCGATGCGCGCGGCGGCGGCGCGGCTCGTCGGGACGCGCGACTTCGCGCCGTTCTCGATCACGGGATCGGACCCCGGGACGACCGTGCGGACGCTCCGCCGCCTCGACGTCGAGGAGGACGATTCGCTCCTCGTGATCACGGCGGAGGGCGACGGCTTCCTGCGCGGCATGGTGCGGCGGCTGGCGGGGACCCTTCGCGACGCGGGGAGGGGGCGCATCCGCCCGGAGGAAGCCCTCGCGCGGCCCGGGTCCACCGCCGAGGCTCGCGGCCTCACGCTCGCTCGCGTCCTGTATGCGCCGGACGTGCCCGGGGCGTCGGCGCCGCCCCCGACCCCCGCGCGATAGAATTCGCCGTTCGGGCGCACCGCGCCCGACCCGATGATCGACAAGGATTCCATCGCCGCCGCCGGTTCCCCCGACCGAGCCCTGCTCGACGGGCTCGACCTCGCGCGGCTGCCCCGGCACGTGGCCGTCATCATGGACGGCAACGGGCGCTGGGCGCGCCAGCGCCGGCTGCCGCGCGTGGAGGGCCACCGGGCGGGGATCGTCTCCGTGCGGGCCACCGTCGAGACGGCCGCGCGCCTGGAGCTGACCGCGCTGACGCTCTACGCATTCTCCACGGAGAACTGGAAGCGGCCGCACCTCGAGGTCGCAACGCTGATGGCGCTCCTCAAGGAGTATCTCCGGCGCGAGCTGAGGACGCTGCTCGACAACGACATCAAGTTCCGCGTCGTGGGCCGCATGGACGGGCTCGATTCCTCCGTCCAGCGCGAGCTGCAAAGCGCGCTCGACGCGACGGCAGACGGCAAGGGCATGGTCTTCAACATCGCCCTCAACTACTCCGGGCGCACCGAGCTCGCCGACGCGATGCGGTCGCTCGCCGCCGAGGTGAAGGCCGGGCGCCTGCAGCCCGAGGAGATCGACGAGGCCGCGATCGAGGCGCGCCTCTACACGGCCGGCCTGCCCGACCCGGACCTCCTGATCCGGACGAGCGGCGAAATGCGGATCTCGAACTACCTCCTCTGGCAGATCGCGTACGCGGAGATCTACGTGACGCCGGTCCTGTGGCCCGACTTCCGGGCCCGGCACTTCCTCGAGGCGCTCGCCGAGTTTCAGAAGCGCGAGCGGCGCTACGGCGGCGTCCTGGACGACGAGCAGCCCCTGCGCGAGGACGGCCCGCGCCCGGCGGCGGCCACGCGGTGAGGTTCCAGAGGGAAGTCACGGCCGCCGTTCTCATCCCGGCGGTCCTCGCGGTGCTGGTCTTGGCGCCGAGGTGGGCGTTCTCGCTCCTCGTCGCGGCGGCTGCGTGCGTCGCACTCCTGGAGTTCTACGCGCTCCTCGCGGCCGGGGGCTGGTTCGTGCCGCGCGCCGCGGGCCTCGTCCTCTTCGCGGCGCTTCTCGCGGCCGCGCACCTCGCCGCGCCCGCCGCCCTCCTCGCGCTCACGGCGGCGACGCTGCTTCTCCTCCCGACGCTCGTGATGTTCGCCTCGCCGGCCGAGGCGGTCCTTCTCCCGTCCTCGGCGGGCGCCGTCTTCGCGACGCTCTACGTCGCGCTCGGCGCCTCGTCGATCATCGGGCTTCGGGCGCACGGCTGGCAGCCCGTGGTCTTCCTCTTCGCCGTCGTCTGGGCGGGCGACTCGGCGGCGTACTACGTGGGCCGCCGCTGGGGGAAGCGCAAGCTCGCTCCGGTCGTGAGCCCGAAGAAGACGTGGGAAGGCCTGTGGGGCCAGCTCGCGGGTGGGACGCTCTTCGGGGCGGCCGCGGCGTTCCTGATCGCCCCGGGCGCGCGGGGCACCGCGTCGGTCGCCCTCGCAGGCGCCGCATTCGGCCTCGTCGTGTCGGCGACGGCCGTCGTCGGCGATCTCGTCGAGTCGACGTTCAAGCGGAGCGTCGCCGTCAAGGACTCCGGCGGCCTCCTGCCCGGCCACGGCGGTCTCCTCGACCGGCTGGACTCCTTGCTCTACGCTTCGCCCGTGCTGCTGTTCGTCCTGACCTTCGCGCCTGGAGGCCCGCGTTGACCGCGAAGAAGCGCATCGCGCTACTCGGTGCGACGGGCTCCATCGGCGACTCGGCGCTCTCGGTCGTGGCGTACTTCCCGGAGCGTTTCGAGATCGTCACGATGTCGGCGGGCTCGAACCTCGAGAAGTTTCTCCCCGCGATGGCGGCGGTGAGGCCGAAAGTCGTCTCCGTCAAGACGAGAGAGGACGCGGCCCGCGTGCGGCAGGAGTTCCCGGGCGTCGCCGTCGGTTTTGGCGAGCAGGGCCTCGTGGACGTCGCGACGCATCCCGAAGCCGACGTCGTGCTCGGGGGAATCGTCGGCTCGGCGGGCCTCGTGCCCGCGTACGAGGCCGTCAAGCTCGGCAAGACGCTTGCCCTCGCGAACAAGGAGACGCTCGTCGTCGCGGGCGAGCCGCTCATGGCCGCCGCGCGCGCGGCCGGCGCGGCCGTCCTGCCCGTGGACTCGGAACATTGCGCCCTCCACCAGGCCCTCCGCTCCGGCGCCGCGAGCGAGGTGAGGCGCCTCGTCCTCACCGCCTCCGGCGGCCCGTTCCGGACGCGGCCGTTCGAAACCTTC
>JBDTTJ010000204.1:0-6242 GCA_039930645.1 Acidobacteriota bacterium | reverse complement strand
AGCCGCCGGAAGACGACGGGCAGGACGAGGGCGGTCCGCGCGGCCGCGAGCGCGCAGAGCCCCGTCAGAGCCGCGAGGTGGAGGAGGCCGGGGCGCGGCCAGGTCATCCCGGCTGCGCCGAGCGCGACCGCGATGAGCGGCGAGCTCGGCGAGCGGAGACGGCGCGCCGGCAGCGCGGCGGCAGAGAGTCCGAGCGCGACGAACGGCACGAAGAGCACGAGCGCCTCGTGCACGTCGGCCCCGGTGAGCCGGACGGCGATTTCCCGCGACATCCCGGTGAAGACGGGGTAGATCAGCGTCCAGTCGAGGTGCTTGGTCGTGCGGAACGCGAGCGCCCACGAGAGTGCGAACCCGAGGTAGGGGAGGGCGGCCGCGCCGCCGAAGAGAAGAGCGGCGCGGCGCCGGCCGCGCAGGGCGACCCAAAGGAGCGCGGCGAGCGCCGCCCACGCCGAGGTCTGTTTGACGAGGATCCCTGCGCCGAAGACGAGGCCCGCGGCCGCGACGTCGTGGAGCGCCGCGGTGCGGCCGTGGCGCTCGAGGAGGAGGACCCCCGCGAGGAAGAACGGCGCGAGGAACGGCTCGGGCCAGATCGCTGGGCCCTCCGCGTAGATGGTGAGGAGCGCGAGGACGGGGACGCCGACCGCGAGCGCGGCCAGCGGTCCCGATCGCGCGCGCCGGTGCGGGCGCGTGCCGAGGACGACGAGCGCGCCCGCCGCGGCGAGCGAGAGGGCGGGGATCGCGCGCAGCACGTTCGCGGTGAAGCCCAAGAGGGCGCCGGCGGCCGCCGTCAGGAGGATCAGGAGAGGCGTGTGGGGGAAGAGGATTGCGTCGTACAGCCGCTCGCCGCGGGTCACGAACCAGGCGGGCGTGACGATCTCCGGCCAGGCCGTGACCGACACGGCGAACGGGAGCGCGCCCGCGAGAAGGGCCGCGAGCGCGGCGATCGGGGCGGCCGCGCGCGCCTTCCTCACCCGGGCCGGTACGTCACGCTGTTTCGCGGGCCTTCCCAGACCGTGACCTCTTCCAGCCGCGCTTCGTCCCCGAGGAGCGCCGCCTTCCCGATCTCTTCCGCGACCCAGAGTGCGACGTTTTCGGCGCTCGCGTTCTTCCGGTCGAACGGCGTTACGGTGTTGAGGTCGCGGTTGTGGAGGCGCGAGGCCAGCTCTTTCACGAACGCCTCCGTCGGCACGAAGTCGACGGAGAGGTCGTACGGGCCGAGACGGTCGACCGAGAGCGCGACCTCGATCTTCCAGGAATGGCCGTGCGCGGGCTCAGGACCGCCGGCGTAGTCCACAAGATGGTGCGCGGCCTCGAAAGTCGCGTGACAGCGGACGATCCAACGCATGGCCGTCAGTCTACGACGCGTGGAACGGGCGCGCTCAGACCGTTTCGAGGTAGGTGTGCACCACGCCGACCGTGCCGGAGCCCTCGCCGACCGCCGCCGCGACCCGCTTGCTGGAGCCGGCGCGCACGTCTCCGGCGGCGAAGATCCCCGGGACGCTGGTCTCGAACGGGAAGGGATCGCGATCGAGCGTCCACGTGCGGGGCCGGCCGCCCGTGGCGGACAGGTCGCGCCCGGTCGGCACGTAACCCTTCTCGTCGAGCTCGATGAGGCCGGCGAGCATCTCCGTTCGAGGCCTCGCGCCGATGAAGATGAACATCGCCGCCGCTCCAAGCTCGCGCTCCTCCCCTCCGGGGGCGTCGCGGACGACGACCTTCTCGAGGCGCCCGGTGCCGCAAACCGCGGCGACCTCGGCGCCCGTCACGACCTCGATGTTCGGCGTCGCCGCGATCCGGTCGACCAGGTATCGCGACATCGAGTCGGCGACGGATTTCCCGCGGACGAGCACCGTGACGCGGCGCGCGTATCGCGAGAAGAAGAGGGCGCCCTGGCCGGCCGAGTTCCCCGCGCCCACGATGCAGACGTCCTGGGCGCGGTAGGTCGCGGCTTCGGTCATGGCCGCGCCGTAGTAGACGCCGATGCCGAGGAGAGCCTCGACGCCGGGCACCTCCAGCATCCGCACGGACACGCCCGTCGCGAGAACGACCGCCTTGCAGCTGAGGTCGCTCCCGTCGGCCAGCCGGACCACGCGGTACGGGTCCTCGCGGCGCACGGCGACCGCCTCCTGCGCGATCACTTCGGCGCCGAAGCGGCGAGCCTGGGCGGCGGCGCGGCGGGCGAGATCGGCCCCGGAAATGCCCGACGGAAACCCGAGGTAGTTCTCGATCCTCGAGCTCGTGCCGGCCTGGCCGCCGGGCGCGCTCTCTTCCACGAGCACCGTGCGCAGCCCCTCCGAGGCGGCGTAAACGGCCGCGGCCAGCCCCGCCGGGCCGCCGCCGACGATCGCGAGGTCGTAGAACGGCAGGAGCGCCCGCGTCTGCATTCCGACCTTCTCGGCCAGTTGCTGGTTGGTCGGAGCCACGAGGCGGGTGCCGTCCGGAAAGAAGACGACGGGCAGCCGCGTCGCGTCGCCGGCCGTGCGGATCAGCTCCCGCGTCGGCGCGTCCTGGTCGACGTCGATCCACTGGTAGGGGACGTGATTGCTCGACAGGAACTCTTTCACCGCGAAGCTGCGGGGCGACGACCGCGCGCCGGCGACCCGGATGCCCTCGTAGGGAAGGCGCACGTGCGACGTCCAGTCCGACAGGAGATCGTCGAGCACCGGGTAGAGGCGCTCGGCGGGAGGATCCCACGGCTTCAGCAGGTAGTGATCCAGCCCGACGTCGTTGATGCCCGAGATCGCCGCCTGCGTGTCGGCGTACGCCGTGAGCAGGACGCGGCGCGATTCAGGGTGAAGCTTGATCGCCTCGCGGAGCAGCTCGGTCCCCGACATTCCGGGCATCCGCTCGTCGACGAGGAAGAGGGCGACAGGAGTGCCGCGCTCCTTGAGCTGCCTGGCCGCGTCGAGCGCCTCGCTCCCGGACCCGGCCTTCAGGATCCGGTAGTCGCTCCGGTAACGCTGCTTGAGATCGCGCTCGACGGCGCCGAGGACCTCGGCGTCGTCATCGACAGCCAGGATCACCGGTTTGATCACGTCAGCCCTTTCCCGGGTCGAGAGGCAGCGTCACCCGGAACTCGGTGCGCCCGGAGCGGGAGTCGACCTCGATGTCCCCCTGATGTTTGCGGACGATGCGGCGTGCGATGTCGAGGCCGAGGCCGGTGCCCTGGCCGACCGGCTTCGTCGTGAAGAACGGATCGAAGACCCGCTCGCGGATCTCCGGGGGCAATCCCGGTCCGTCGTCGACGACGTGCACGACGATGGAACCGACCCGGCCCTCCGCGGTCACGGCGACGCTGCTCTTGGCCGCGTCCAGCGCGTTGTCGACGAGATTCGCCCACACCTGGTTGAGCTCGCCCCCGAATCCCGGGATGCGCGGAAGATCGGCCGGAGCGTCGAGGCTCACGCTCAAGGATTTTCCGCGGGCCTTCGCGTTCAGCACCGCCAGCGTGTCGGCGAGGCCTTGACGGACGTCCACCGGCCTGGGCATTGCCGCCTGATCCATGTAGGTGAAGCCCTTCACGGCTGCGACGAGATTGTGGATCTTCGTCGCGGACGCCTCGATCTCCGACGCCAGCCGGTGAGCCGCGCAGCCGGCGACGAGCCACGGGAGGGTCGCGCCGAGAGCCTCGCGGTCGAGCGCCCGTGCGAGCTCGTCGAGAGCGTCGAGCGTGACAGCGGTTTCCGCGAGCGCTTCGCCGGCGGTGACGTCGGCGCCGTGGCGTGAGAGCCAGTCGGCCAGCGCGTCTTCGCGGTCCGCCTGCTCGATAGGCGAGCGCCCGAACGTCTTGCCGGCCGCGAGCTGGCAGAGATTGCGCGCCCGGTCGACGGCCGCTTGCTGGGCCTCGGACAGGCGCGCGGCGCCCAGCGCGCGGGAGGCGGCTTCGAGCTCCGACAATCCGAGGCGGAGTCCCTTGGCGCTCCGGGCGACCGCCGAGGCCGGGTTGTTCAGCTCGTGCGCGAGCCCCGCCGCCAGCTTGCCGAGGGAGGACATCTTCTCTTCGTGAAGGTCGCTCGACGTGAACTGGCGGGCGCGGTCGACCATGACGTGCACGAAGGTCGCGGTGAGCTCGTAGCAGTCTCGAATCAGCGCGGGAATCTCCGCGCGCGGGATCACGAAGACCTCCGTCGGCGCCTCGGCCCTCACGTCGCCCGGCGAGCCGGCGAGACGCGAGTACGGGAGGACGCCGCTCACGTCGCCGCCGCGCCACTCCATGACCTTGTGGGGCCCGGCGCCCCGGTCGACGTAGATCGACAGGTTGCCCGAAAGAATGATGTAGAGCCCCAGCACGGCATTGCCCTTCGCCGAAAGGACGCCTCCGGCCTCCAGCTTCACGAGATGGCCGCGGGCGGCGAGCCAGGCGAGCTGGTCGGGAGGCGCGCCGGCGAGCAGCCGGTGCGCGGACAGGCGATCCAGAATCGCGCTCTCCATGCGAGTCTATGCGCCGAGAACGGTTTCGAGGCGCGTCACGCGCACGGCGTGCTGGCCCTCGGGCGGGACGCCGTATTCCTTCTCGAGGAACTTCTTCGGCGTCGTGGCGGTGGCTCCCATGAGCGAGAGGCGCTCCTCGCGCGTCTCGCCGTTTGGGAGCGTGAACGAATAGACGGCCTCCGTCGCCGCGCGTCCGAGCGACTTCGCGCCCTTCGGGAGCTCGATGGAGGACGTGATCCGGAGGCCCGGCGGGAGGCGGTCGTTGACGGCGGCGACGTGCGCGTCCGAGAGCGCGTCGAGGACGTCTACGTCGAAGAGTTCGTGCCTCGACTCGTGCCCGAGCGGCAGCGCGGGGCCCATCGACAGGCGCAGGTGCGGGTTGTAGCCCTCCGTGTAGCGCACGGGCGCGCCCGAGGCGCGCAGCGCGCGCTCGAGGACGTCCATCGTGTTGCGGTGGGAGAGGTACCGCGCGTCGCCGAGCTTCTCGAACGTGAAGCGGTACGACCGCGCCGCCTCGGTGAGAGGCACCGCGAGCGCGCCGCCGGGCTTCCGCCGCTCGTGAAGCGGCTGGAGGTCGGGGGCCGCTTTCATGCGGTACGCGGCGCCCTTGGCTTTTTCGGTATAGGAAGAGGGAAGAGGAAAAGAGGAAGAGGGCGATGCGCCCGCGGGCGGCGCAGGCGCGACGGGCAATGCCGGGGCGCCGCCCAAGCCCTTCTTACCTTCCAAGAAATCCGAATCCGAATCCGAAGCAAAACTGAATTCTCCCGGCAGCGGGTTCGCGAGGACGATGTCCTCGCCGTTGCCGGGGACGCCGCAGGCGTAGCAGTGGCCCCACTTGCAGTCGTCCGTGTGCATCTCCTTGAGTGCCTTTTTCCACTCGACGACGAGGAAGGGCTTGCGGATGGAAGCGTCGACGACGTCCCACGGCAGCGTCTCCTTGAGGTCCTTGTCGCGGAGGTGCCGGGTCTTCGGGACCCCGGCGGCCTCGAGCGCCCCGTTCCAGCGTTCCCAGGAGAAGTGCTCGCTCCACGCGTCGAAGCGCCCGCCGCGCTTCCACACCTCGAGAACGGCGCGGCCCATCCGCCGGTCGCCGAGCGAGAGCATCGCCTCGATCTCGGCCTCCCTCGGCTCGTGCCACGTCAACTTCACGCCCTTCACGGAGCGGAAGCGGTCCTTGAGATACGCGAGCTTCCGCGTGAGGTTCTCGACGCCGTCGAACCCGAACCATTGAAACGGCGTGAAGCTCTTCGGAATGAAGCAGCCGACCGAGACGTTCACCTGCGGCCGCACCCCGTGCTTGCGGCCCTGGGCGAGGATGTCCTTCACGAGCGTCACGAGCTCGTCGAGGTCCGGGTCGGTCTCCGTCGGGAGGCCGATCATCGTGTAGACCTTGATCATGTCCCAGCCGCGCCCGAAGGCCACGTCGGCGGCCTTCACCATGTCGGCGTTCGTGAACGTCTTGTTGATCACGCGGCGCAGGCGATCCGAGCCCGTCTCGGGCGCGAACGTGAAGCCGGACTTCCTCACCTCGGAGACGGCGTCCGCGAGCGCCACCGAGAACGCCTCGGCGCGGAGGGACGGCAGCGAGATCGAGACTTTCGTCTTCGCGAGCTCGGGCGCGAGGCAGGCGACGAGGGGCTCGATCTGCGAGTAGTCGGCCGAGGAGAGCGAGAGGAGCCCGACCTCGCTCCAGCCCGCCTCGTCGATGAACGCCTTCGTCGCCTTCGCGACGTCCGCGGGGTCCAGCTCGCGCACGGGGCGGTACCAGTAGCCCGCCTGGCAGAACCGGCAGCCCTGCGTGCAGCCGCGCA
>JBDTTJ010000203.1:0-6253 GCA_039930645.1 Acidobacteriota bacterium | reverse complement strand
GCGCGGCGTGGAGGCGCCCGACGAACGCGACGCGGTCGTTGTTGCGGCGCTCGCCATCGAGGAGGCGGGCCTTCTCGAGAGCGCCGGCCGCGAGCTTCGCGAGCTCCTGTGCCAGACGGAGCTCCTGCGGCGTGAGCGCGAACCCGCCGCGGCGCGACATCGTGAGGAATCCGAAAACGTGCGCGCCCGCGTGGAGGGGAACCGCCATGCGCCGCCGCCGCACGGGCTGCGTGCCGGGCTCGTCCTCGAAAGCCGGGCCGTGGGCCGCGAGGCAGCGAGAGAGAAGCTCGTCCGAAGCGATCGGCGCCCGGCCCGTGCGGGGACGCTCCCCGCTCAGGGGGGCGCCGTGCGTGAGGATCTCGGTGATCTCCTTGGACTCCGGCTGGAATCGGAACGCGCTCACGCGGTCGAACTCGAGCTCGCGCGAGAGCGACGCGACCGTGAGGCGGATGACCTCGTCCGGATTCAGGGAGAGGAATGCTCCCGAGGCGAGCTCGAAGAGCGCGACGGCCTCCTCACGGCGCTTCATGAGCGTCCCGAGCGTGCGATCCCGCTCGAGGACGTGGCCGATCGTCCGCGCGAACTCCCGCGCGGCCTCCTCGGCCTCGGCGTCCGTTCCGGCGATCGTCTCGAGCACGACTCCAAAGACGGCCTGCGTCTGGTCCTTTACCTTCACGGGGGCGCCGAAGAAGGAGAGTCCGCCCTCGGACGCCTTCTTGGCGCGGCCCTGGGCGAGGACCTCCGAAAGATGCTGGTTGAGCCGCGTCTCGGCGGCGGCGGCCACGCTGGAACGGCCCGAACGCGTCATCGGCGGGACGCCCGCGCCGGGCAGGAGCGCGACGACCGGCGCGTCGAAGAAGTGCAGGGCCGCGTTCAGGATTCCGCCGAGCGCCTCGTCGAGGAGCAAGCCCTCCTTGAGCGCTCCTTCGAACGCCTTCAGGAGAGGGAGGCCGGCAAAGCGGGCGGGCGGCATGGTGGCGAACGGCCATAATACCGCCTCCCCGGAGGTGCCCATGCCGCGCGCAAATGCGAATCCCGGCGCTCTCGAGGCGCCCGCCGCCGCGACCGAGTCCGCGTCCACGAACGGCCTCGCCGAATCGCTGGCCGCGATCCTCCCCGCGCTCGAACGCTTCGCCCGTTTCGAGGGGCCGGACGGCGCCGCGAAACGGACGGCCTGGCGCGCGGCTCTGGACGAACCCCTGCCGGAGGAGGGCACCGGGCGCGAGGCCGTGCTCGAGTTGCTCGGCGACGTCGTGATCCCGAACGGACTGAGGATCGGGGCTCCGGGCTTCACGGGCTGGGTCACGACCTCGCCGACGACGGTGCCCGCCGTCGCGCAGCTCGCGGGCTCGATCACGGCAGCGCAGCGCTGGTGGGCGACGCCCGGCAACTTCCTCGAGGTTCTCGCGCTGCGCTGGGTCGGGAGCCTGGTCGGGCTGCCGGAGACTTTCGAGGGCTCGTTCACGAGCGGCGGGGCGACCGCGAACCTCCTCGGGCTCGCCGCGGCGCGCCAGCACGCGGGCGAGCGCCTCGGCATCGACGTCGGGTTCGAAGGCCTCGCGGCTCTGCCGTCGCCGAGGGTCTACGCCTCCACCGAGGTCCACCACGTCGTCCACCGCGCCTGCGGCGTCCTCGGCCTCGGACGGAAGGCGCTCCGCCTCGTTCCTGTCGACGCAGCGCGGAAGCCGGATCTGTCCGCGCTCGAGCGGATGCTGGATGAGGACGTCCGCGCGGGCGCGACCCCCGTCGCGGTCGTCGCCTCGGCGGGCGACGTGAACACGGGCGTCGTCGAGCCGGTCGACGCGCTGCGCGAGATCGCGCACGCGCGCGGAGTCTGGCTGCACGTGGACGGAGCGTATGGGGGATTCGGCGTCCTCGACCCGCGCGTCGCCCCGCTCTACGGCGACCTGACGAAGATCGACTCCTTTGCCGTCGACCCTCACAAGTGGATGGCGGCGCCCGTCGGGTGCGGCGCCGCGTTCGTGCGCGACGGCGGTTTCCTCGCGCGCTCCCTCACGCTCGAGCCCGCGGCCTACGTCGAGATGGCCCCGACGGACACGGGCGACACGGACTCGCCCTTCGACCAGATGGGGGAAGGGAACCCCAACTTCTCGCTCGACCACTCGGCCCCGCCGCGCGGCCTCGCCGTGTGGGCGCTCCTGAAGGAGATCGGAGCGCGCGGCATGCGCGAGCGGGTCGTCCGCCACCACGACTGCGCGCGCCGCGTGGCCGAGCGCGTGCGGGCTCACCCCGCGCTCGAGCTCCTCGCCGAGCCCGTGCTCTCGATCTGCTGCTTCCGCGTGAAGCCCGCGGGCGTGACCGACGAGACCGATCTCGAGGCTCTGAACGAGAAGGTGCTCCTCGCCGTCCGGGCGAAGGGACGCGCGGTCCCCTCGCACACGCGGGTCGACGGCCGCTTCGCGCTCCGTCCCTGCTTCATCAACCCGCGCCAGGGCCTCGCGGAGGCGGACCTGACGGTGGACGAAGTGCTTCTCGCGGCGAAGGAGCTCGGCGCGATCGACTGAGCGGCCGGGTCGCGGCGGCGGCTAGTCGCGGTTGCGCCTCAGAGCCGGGCGCGCGGGCCCGGGCGACGCCGGCTCGTGCGGATTGCCGCACAGGTTGCGGAAGACGAGCGGGCTGAGGCCCGGGATGCCCGAGAGCACGAGGTCGGGCCGGCCGTCGCCATCGAGGTCCGCCGCCGCGAGTGAGGCGGTCTCGCGGTTCACGCTTCCCGGAACGTTGAAGAACGCGGGTGGACCGAACGCGCCGGTCCCGTCTCCGAGCTGGACGACGAGCCCCGTCGGCGCGCCGTAGAGGGAGCCCTGGATCGCGGCGAGGTCCGTGTGGCCGTCGCCGTCGAAGTCTGAGAGCACCGGGCTCCACAGCGAGGTCGCGCTCTGCCGGAGCTGGACGGAGCCGCCGGAGCGCGCGAGGAACGTCCGGAGGCCGTCCGGGCAGCCGCCGACGTAGCGGTTGGCCGTGACGACGTCGGGATGGCCATCCCCGTCCACGTCGCCGAGCGCGACGTCGAAGGGGCACTGATTGCCGCCGGCCTCGGGGCCGGCGGTCTCCACGAAAAATCCGGCGGACCCGAGCGTGTACGTCAGGAGGAGGTCGTACCCGAACCCGCCCGCACCACTCACGAGGAGGTCCGACCGTCCGTTCGCGTCGACGTCGAGTGCGGCGAGCCGCGACACCGTGGGTGCCGACGTGTGGAGCACGTAGGGCGCTGCGAAGCCGCCGCGCCCGTCGCCGCGGTACAGCCAGACATCGGACCCGCCGGCCGAGGCCGCGAGGTCGAGCTTTCCGTCGCCGTCGAAGTCGGCGGCAACCGGAGCGGACAACGCGGACGCCGCGTGGAAAGACGAGACGGTCCGGAACCCGGCGAGTCCGTCGCCCTTGAGAAACAGGACGGTGGATGCCGGGCCGCCGCTCTGGACGGCGACGACGTCGAGGATTCCGTCGCCGTCGAAGTCTCCGACCGCGACGCTTCCGGCCGAGAGCGGAGTCCCAAAGACGAGGGAGCCTCCGGAGTTGTGCGCGAAGTGGATCTCGCCGTTCGTCTGGAGGAGGAGGTCGGGTCGCCCGTCCCGGTCGAAATCCCAGGCGCCGAGGACCGTCGCCCCTGCGGGACCGACGCCGGCCGCGGCCCGGAACGTGGGCGGACAGGCCTGCGCTGCCGCGCGTTCCGCGAGGGAGCACAGGGCGGAGGCGAAGAGGGCCGCGGACAAAACCGTCCGTCGGCGGCACGGCGTGGACATCTACGGCTCCATCTCCATCCACACGATCGAGCCGTCGCCGGTGCCGAGCCCTGGCGAGGCGCCGTCGTTCAGGACGGCGTATGCGACGAACGAAAGAGAGAACTGCGGCTCCAGCTCGGAAACCCGCGCCCAGCCGCGCGCCGTTCCGGGCGCCCAGTCGGCGAGGATGGAATTGATCTGGAGCCAGCCGGACGTCGACGTTCGGACCTCGCGGGAAGCGACTCTTCGTCCCGTCGCGTCGAAGAGCTCGACGAGGTACCGGGCGTTGCTCCAGGAGAGGTTGGTGATGACCAGGTTCGACCGTGTCTCCCGGTCCTGGCGGAGGTCCGGGATCCACGCCGCGTGCAGGCTCGGGACGTACCCGGGGTTCGGGGGCGGCCGGACGATCCCCGACGGGGCGACGCCATACCGCTTCCCCGTGCCGAGGACGCGGGAGGACGCAACGACGCTCGCGCACGTTCCGACTTCCAGAGCGCCGACGTACGTCGGCCCGCGCGGTCCGACGCCGGCGGGGTCGGCGCGGCGCAGCTCGTCGACGATCCCGTCGAACCGGTACGTCCGCATTCCCGGCAGAGGCAGGGTGAGGACGGTGGCTCCGGTCGGGGAGGCGAGATCCGAAGAGTGGTAGACGAGCGTCACGTTGCAGGCCCCGCTGGACGTGTTGACCAGCGTCAGCTCCGTCTCGTACACAAGGCTCTCGACGACTGAAGGGAGCGCCCAGGCGCCGGCGTCCAAGGCCTGGCCGAGCTGGAACGAACCGTCGGACGTGCCCGTGTCGTCGTTTACGACGCCCCACGAGACGAACGGAATGCCCGGACCGGTGAGGGACGTGATGTTTGCGATGGCGCTCGTCGCGCCGATGCCCGACGTCTCGAGAATCCTGTCGAACTGACGGAACTCGCCGGGCTGGAGGGTAAGGATCGGAAGCTGAAGGGACCGGGCGGGCGCGGTGTCGGTCGTCGTGAGCGTGATGTACAGCCGGACGGGTCCGTCGCTCGCCGTGCCCGCGTGCATCACGCCGAGGTTGGAACGGTCACGGGCGTTCTGCTTCAGGTCCGCGACGACCTGGCTCGTGAAGGCCGGAGGCTCGATTCCGGGGTACGCGACGCCGGCGCCTCCCGACGATGTCCGCACGCTGATCCCGGCCGCGTGCGCCGAGGCGAGGTTGTGGAAGACGGCCCGGAGTGTGCCGCTGCGCGCGACGCCCGGCGGCAGGTTCAGGCCGAGAGTGGAAAGAAGCTCGAAGGCCGAGGGGGAGGAGAGCAGCGCACCCGCAGGGAGGACCGCCGTGACGGTTCCGCTCCCGCCGCCGGTCGCGGCCGTGTACGTGATGTCCACGGTCGCGTCCTTCGCGCCGGAGTTCGTGATCGTGATGTCGGATTCCCAGTACGTGCCGGCGGCTCCCGGCAGCGACACGAGGACGGGGACGACGAGCGTGCGCTCGATGCCGCGTCCGCACGTGTTCCTGTACAGGAGGGCCTGCCGGTCCTGGAGTCCGGAGACGATGAGATCCACATGGCCGTCGCCGTCGAAGTCGCCGGCCGTGATGTACATAGCCGGCGCCGGCAGGGGAAACAGGAGAGGCTCCCCAAACCCGCCCGTTCCGTCCCCGAGATGGACAACGAGGGCGTTGATCCCCGAGGTCGCCAGGGCCGCGAGATCGGGATGTCCGTCTCCGTCGAGGTCCGCGAGCACCATGTTCCCGTTTGCGGGCGAGGTCCGCGAGACGTGCGTGAACCCGCCGGGGCGCGAGAGATAGGTCTCGAGGGAGGAGGGACCGCCGAAGAGAAAAATGTTGTTCACGACTACGTCGGTCCGCCCGTCGCCGTCCACGTCGCCGAGAACGAGCGAGAAGCCCGTCTCGTAGCCGCCCGCCTGGGGCCCCCACCAGACGTCCGCGAAGGGTCCGTTCCCCGTGGAGATCCACGTCTTCAGAAGCGTCGACTTGAAGCCGTAGCCCCGGATCAGGAGGTCCGTGCGTCGATCACCGTCGAGGTCCGCGGCCCAGAGCTGCGACGCCGAGGACACGTTGTCGACGGTTTGCGAGCGGGGCTCTCCAAGTCCTCCGTGGCCGTCGCCCGGATAGATCCAGACGTAGCGGCCGTTGACGAGAATTGCGAGGTCGAGCGTCCCGTTTCCGTCGAAGTCGCCCAGGGCGGGCGAGCTTGCCCCGAGCGGGCCCGGGATCGAAGTCAGGTACTGAAAGGTGACGCTGTATCCCTGATAGCTCACGATTCCCTTGTAAACCCCTATGAAGGATGCCCCGGGCTGGATCCCTTGTCCGACCGCGACGAGGTCGAGGATCCCGTCGCCGTCCATGTCGCCGACCGCGACGGAGGCGTTGAACAAGAGCGCCTCGCTCGGTTCCTTGAAGATCCCGTGCCCGGCATTCAGCGCGATGCTCCACCCCGACGGAGAAGCGAACAGCAGGTCCTTGCGCCCGTCGCGGTTGAAGTCGAAGGCCCCGATGACGCCGTATTGCGGCGTCGTGA
>JBDTTJ010000202.1:0-6259 GCA_039930645.1 Acidobacteriota bacterium | reverse complement strand
ACCTAGCGCGCGAGCGCGACGCGGCCCGTCAGCTCCGCGAGGCGGAGGAGGCGGGCCGCGACCTCGGGCCGGAACGCGTCCTTCGGAGCGCGCCAGGTCCAGTTGTCGTGGGCGCGCCCCGGGACGTTCATCCGCGCCTCCGGGCCGAGCGCGAGCACGTCCTGGAGCGGGACGACCGCTCGGTCCGCGACGGACGCGTAAGCGGCGCGCACGAGGACGCCCGCCGGGTCCTTTCCGTCCACGCCGAAGTAGGCGCGGAAGCGCTCCTGCGCCCAGTCCGGCTGCGCGGCGTACCAACCCGCGGCGGTGTCGTTGTCGTGCGTGCCGGAGTAGACGACCGCGTTCGGCACGTGGTGATGCGGGAGGTGCTCGCTGTCCATCTCGCCGAACGCGAACTGGAGGACCTTCATCCCCGGCACCCCGAGCGTCGCGAGGAGCTGGCGCACGTCGTCCGTGATCTCGCCGAGGTCTTCGGCGACGATCGGGACGTCCCCGAGCGCGTGCCGGATCGCGAGGAAGAGCATAAGGCCGGGCCCCGTGGCCCACCGGCCCTCGCGGGCCGAGGCGGCGCCCGCCGGGATTTCCCAGTAGCCCGCGAAGCCTCGGAAGTGGTCGAGCCTCACAAGGTCGGCGAGCCGGAGGTTCGCGCGGACGCGCTCGATCCACCAGTCGAAGGACTCTTCGGCGAGGACGTTCCACCTGTAGAGCGGGTGGCCCCAGAGCTGCCCGTCCGCGGTGAAGTCGTCCGGGGGGACTCCGGCGACGCTCTCGGGCCGGCCTGCCGCGTCCACCGCGAAGAGCCGCCGCTGGGACCAGACGTCGGCGCTGTCGAGCGCGACGTAGATCGGGAGGTCGCCGAGAATGGAGATCCCGCGTGCGTTGGCGGCGCGCTTGACGCGCTCCCATTGCCGGAAGAAGAGGAACTGCGCGAACACGTGGAACGCGATCTCGTCCGCGTGCTCCTTGCGCGCCGCCTCGAGCGCGGCGGTCTCGCGCGCCGCGAGCGCCGGCTCCCAGGCCGTCCACGCGGCGTCGCCGTGCGCGGCGCGGAGCGCCGCGAAGAGCGCCCAGTCCGGGAGCCAGGAGGCCTGCGCGGGCGACACCTCGAAACGCGCGACCGCGGCCGACACGCTCGCGATCGACCGCGCGTGGGCGAACGAGGCGCGCAGGATGCGCTCCTTGAACGCGCGGACCGCGGCGAAGTCCACGTGGCCCTCGGGGAACGCGGGCGCGTCCTCGAGCGCCGTGGCCGGGAGGAGCCCCTCCTCGAGCAGCCACTCGGGCGAGACGAGCAGCGGGTTGCCCGCGAAGGCGGAAAGGCCCGCGTACGGGGAGTCGTGCGCGCCGGGCGGGACGAGCGGGAGGACCTGCCAGATCCGGAGGCCGGCGGACCCGGCCCAGTCGAGGAATGCATCGCTGCCGGGCCCGAGGTCGCCGATCCCGAAGCGGGAAGGCAGCGACGTCGGGTGCAGCAGGACCCCGGCTTCGCGCGTCGGTTTCGACATCAGCGGCCGATCGCCGTCTCGCGGTCGAGGATCCGGAGCGTCTTGTCGAAAAGCGCGTCGACTTCATCGCGGCTGTTCCCGATCGCCGTCATCCCGAGCTTGCCGTACTGCGACAGCGCGCCGATGAGGTGGAAGAGCACGCCCGACTCGGCGTTGTGGCTGTAGTGGAGCGCGTTGATCGTGACGATCTCGATGAGGTCCTCCGGCAGGAGGCCGCGGTACGCCTCGGACTGAAGATTGTCCGTCGCGCGGTAGAACTTCGGCGATCCGCGCGGCGAGAGGAAGAGACCCGACTCCGGGTCGAGGCGTCCGCCCGTGAGGAACTGGAGCGCGAGGTAGGGGTGCGTCGTGCCGCCCATCCGGAGGTTGATCTCGAGCGCCGAGAGCCGCCAGGGCTCGTCTTCGCGGTCCTTCACGGCGAGGAAGTCGACCGCGAAGCGGCTCACGACGCCGTGCGCCGCGAGCACGGCGCCGATCTTCATCGCGGCCTGAGTGATCTCCCGGCGATAGCCGTCCGCGGCGGGGAAGAGGCAGCCGAGGAAGACCTGGCCGCTCGGCCCGCCGAGGACCTGGTCGTGCGTCGAGATCGGGAGGACGTCGCCGCGCGGGCCCGTGCGGAGCTGGACGGAGGGTGAGGTCTTGATCGCCCCTTCGAGGAACTCCTCGGCGATGCCGCCCATGCGCCGGAACTTCGCGTGGAAGTCGTCCCACGTCTCCCACCCCACCGAGAACTCGAGCTTCGGGAGCCGCTCGCGGACGGCGGCGGCGTCGGTCGGCGCATCGGGGTACCGGAAGATCGCGTTGCCTTCGCCGGAGAAGCTGTCGTTCAGCTTCACGACCGCCTTCCGGAGTGCGGGGTTGCGTCGCTTGAGATCGACGAGGGCCGCCTCGAGATCCACGTCGTCCCGCAGGTCCTCGTGGCCCTCCGGGCACGCGACCCCGGCCTCGCGAAAGACCTTCCGGCTGCCGGACTTCGTGCCGAAGTGGCTGAGCGCCGGGTCGACGCCGTTCAGCGGGATCCCGAGGAGCACGGCGAGCCGGCGCTCGAGCGGGGTCGAGTTGAAGACCGTCAGGTAGGCCCGCGAACGGTCGGGAATGCCCGCGCGAATACGCTCGATGAGCCGCGGACGCTCGAGGATCTTCTCGGTGAGCGAGCGGGGCGAGGCGTCGTGCGCGCAGAGCAGCGTCAGCCGCCCCCGGGCGTGGCTCGCGGGGATGCCGACCAGAAGCTGAAAGTAGTACTCGAGGACGAGTGGGTGGACCGGCTGCGAGGTCACGAAGACGACGCGCGCCCGCGGGTTGCGCAGGCGGATCAGGAGGAAGAGCAGGCGCTCCTCGTAGAAGCTCGCCCCGTCCAGCTTCGTCAGCTCGGCCTGGTCGAGCGTCAGGGAGGGCACCACGACCGACGTGTGAGGTTCCTCGTCGCGGCCCGCGATCGAGTCCCAGACTTCGAGGAGACGCCCCTTCAACGTCTCGAACTCGGCGAGCTCGCGTTCCAGGGGCAGCTCGGACGAAAACGGAGGTCTCGGGATCACCTGCGGGGGATTCTAGGGCCCGGATCGAAACCGAGGCACGGATCTTGTTTAAGGGTGGGGGAGACCGAGAGAAAAGAGGCGCGATTGAGGACACGGCGGACCGGCGCGCGGGGCTTCACGCTGATCGAGCTCCTGATCGTCGTCGCGATCATCGGGATCATCGTCGCGATCTCCATCGTCAACATGATCAACGCGATCCAGCGCGGAAAGCAGAAGCGCTCGATGGCGGACATCAAGAGCGTCTCGACGGCTCTCGAGGCCTACATGACGGACTTCAACTACTACCCGGCCGCCGCGGGCTATTCGCTGCCCACGGGCCTTTCCCTTCCCACGGCCACGCTCGGAACGGCCGCCGGAGTCCTCACCCCCACGTACATCCGGGTGACGCCGCTCTCGGACGGCTGGAACTCCTGGTACCTCTACGGCGCGAGCGCCTCGCGCGGCGATTACCTGGTCCGCTCGGGCGGAGCCGACGGCGTCCCGCAGGCGTCTCCCGCCTATGGCCCGACCTCGGACTTCAACGCCGACATCATCCTGGTGGACGGCGCCTTCGTGCAGTTTCCGGAGGGCGCCCAGCGCTGATTGCCGGTGGGGCCGGGTGACAATCGCTGTACGGTTCCCCGCGTCCCCCCGACAAAAATTCGTCGCGGGGTTGTCCTCCCGGGCCGCCACCTTCTTCAACTATTGAAAATGCGATAGATCGCGGCACGGCACGGCTCTTGAATAAGGGCGGGCGGAGGTTGATCCCAAATGAAAAGGAACCAGAAAGGTTTCACGCTTATCGAGCTTCTGATCGTCGTCGCGATCATCGGCATCATCGTCGCGATCGCCATTCCCAACCTGCTCAACGCCATCCAGCGCGCCAAGCAGAAGAGGACGATGGGTGACATGCGCTCGGCCGGCACGGCCGCCGAGGCGTACGCCGTCGACTTCAACCACTACCCGGCGGCCGCGGGTTACTCGCTTCCGACCGGCATCTCGTTCGGCGCGATGACGTTCAACACGGGCGGTGTTGGGACGAGCTTCAGCGGGCAGGTCACGCCCACGTACATCCGCGTTCTCCCGATGACGGACGGCTGGCAGTCGTACTTCTTCTACGCCACCACCGGCCAGCTCTACGGGATCGCGTCGGGCGGCAAGGACGGAGCAACCCAAGCAGCCGTCGGCGGCGAGACGACGGACTTCAACAACGACATCATTTTCGTGAACGGTCAGTTCATCCAGTACCCCGCGGGCGCGCAGCGGTAAGTCCTCCCGCTTCGGCCTGAAGAGCCCCCTCACGGGGGCTCTTTCCTTTTGGAGCGGTTTCGACGCGCCTAGAATCCCTGCAGTGAAGCGGGGCGAGGCGATGGGACGGACGGCGCTGCTCGGGGGCGCGCTCGGGCTCGCCTTCGCCGCCGCCCTCCTCGGCCCCGGCGCCCTCGCCGGGCTCGTCCCGGCGCGCGGCGACCTCGCTGATTTCTTCTGGCCCATGAAAGCCTACACCGCCGCGCGGTGGGCGGCCGGGAGCATTCCTCTCTGGAATCCGCTCGCGGGTTGCGGCGAGCCGTGGCTCGCGCAGTTGCAGACGGGCGTTCTCTACCCGGGCGACCTCCCGTTCCTCCTCGGCGGCGCCGCGGGACCCCTCCTCGCCATCGCCCTGCACCTCGCCGTCGCGGCGTCCGGGATGGCGGCCTGGCTCTCGGACCTCCGCACGTCCCGCGCGGGCGCCCTTGCGGGCGCGGCGGTCTTCGCCGGGGGGGGCGCGTTCCTCTCGCTCGCGCCGGTCTACAACAACTTCTGCACGGCGGCCTTTCTGCCGTGGCTCTTTCTCGGGGCGCGGCGCGCCGTGCGCGGCGCATCGCCCGCGCCCTTCGCGCTCGCGGTGGCGCTCGCCTTCCTCGGCGGCGAGCCCGCGCTCGCGGCCGCGGGAGCCTGCGCCGCCGCGCTCGTCGCGTTCGTGACGCGCGGCGAGGACGGGGCGCGGCCGGCGGCGCCTGCGCGCGCGGCCCTTCGCGCGGGCGGCGGCCTCGTCCTCGGGCTGACTCTCGCGGCGGCCGCGCTCGGGCCGTTCCTCGTCCTCGTGACGTCCACGGGGCGGATCGCGGGCGCGACGCGGGCCGAGGCGCTCGCGCGCCCGATCGGCCGATCGGACCTCGCCGACCTCGCCGTGCCCCCGCCGCCCGAAGCGACGCGCCGCGCCGGGCCGGGGCGCGGCGGCTACCTCGCGACGCTCGCGCTCGGGCCGCTGCCGTTCGTCCTCGCGGCGGCGGCGGGCGCGGGCTTCGCGGCGCGCCCGCGGCTTCTCCTCGCGCTCCTCGCGCTCGCGGCGTTCGGCGTCGTCCTCGCGCTCGGCGCGCGCGGAGGCCTCGTGCCGCTGCTGTGGGACGGCGGGTGGGCCCGGGGCGTGCGCTTTCCGGCGCGCTGGTTCGTGTTCGCGCACCTCGCGCTCGCGGCGGCGGCGGGCGCCGGGCTCGACGGCTGGCGCGACGGGCACCTCGCGGCCTGGCCGAGGCGCGACGGAGTCGAGGCCGAGGCGCCCGCGAAAACGCCGCTCCTCCTCTCGGCGGCGCTCGCGCTCGGCGCTCTCGGAGTTCTCGCCGCGTTCGCCGCCGTCGAACGGCGGGTCCCGTCGCCCGCCGCCTGGGCGTCTTTCGCGGCGGCAGCGGCGGGTCTCGCCCTCCTGTGGCGGGCCCGCGAGCCGGGGGCGCCCTCCCGCGCCCACGGCGGCGCGCTGCTCGTCCTCTGCGTCGCCCTCCCGCTTCCGCTCGGAACCCGCGACATCTTCGCGGGCGCGCCGGCGGCGGACCTCGCGCGTCCCCCGCGCATCGTTTCCGATCTCGCGCCGGGAGCGGCGGGGCGCGTCTTCCCGGTCGTGTCGGACGGCGCGCTGCTGAAGGCCTGGCTCGGGATGCCGTGGTCGGCCGAGACCGCGCGCCGCGCGCACGAGGCGCTCGCGGGCTACGGATCGCTTCCCTATGGCCTCGCGTCGGCCGCGTCGCCGTCGCCGATCTCGAATCCCTGGCGCACGCGCCTGTTCGGCGCCGCGCTTTCCGGCGGCGATGCGGGGGCGCTCCTCGGCCTGGTGGACGTGCGACGCGTCGTCACGCCATTCCCGGCGGCGATGCCCGGCGCGCGCCTCGAACGCCGGGCCGGGGAGGTCCTGCGGTATGCGCTCGAGCGCCCGCTCGGCCGGGTGTTCTTCGCGCGAGAGGCGGCCGTGCTCGACGACGATTCCGC
>JBDTTJ010000201.1:0-6279 GCA_039930645.1 Acidobacteriota bacterium | reverse complement strand
CGTGCGGTGAGGTGCTGGAGTGGTTGATCAGGACGGTCTCGAAAACCGTTTTACCTGAAAGGGTAACGTGGGTTCGAATCCCACCCTCACCGCCATCTGATCAGGCCGGACGCCGGTCGTTCTCCGGAGCTCCCTTCCAGCGGTTGTGAAGCCAGAGCCAGTTGTGCGGCCGGCGGCGCACGGCCTCCTCGATCTTCGCCGTGAAGGCGGCGACGTCCTCCACCTCGTTGCCCGTCACGGCGAGAGGCGCGGAGACGACCGCCCGGTGGCGTGCGGTGCCTTCCCTCCAGTACTCGACGAAGTGGACCGGGCAGCCGGTTTTCGCCGCCGCGACGGCGATCGACGGCGAGGTCAGCGCCGGGCGGCCGAAGAACGGCACGGCGACGCCGCGTGCGAACCTCTGGTCGATGATGAAGGCGACGATCTCTCCCTTCTCAAGAAGCTCGAGCACCCGCCGCATCGTCCCACGCTCGTTCGGCAGGAGGCCGAGCCCGTAGGCGGTGCGGACGCGTTCGATGAGCGCGGCGGCGGATTTCGAGCTCGGGATCTTCACGACGAGCGACGCCTTGAGCCCCGTCTGGCGTGCCATGAGGGCCCCGACGAGGTCCCACGAGCCGAGGTGGCCCGAGTAGAGGAGCGCTCCCTGACCCGCGGCCTGCCTCTCGGCGATCGGCTCCATGCCCTCCAGCGAGAGAACGACGCTCCCGCGGACACGCTCGTCGTGCAGGAGCTCGAAGTACCCGAGGATGAGCTCGACCATCATCCGGCGGAGCGGGGCGCCCGGCGGGACGCCCGGCAACGCGCTCCGGAAGTTGCGGACGGCGAGGCTCCGCCGGATCGGGATGAAGAGCCACCAGAGCCACGCGGCGGCTCCCGAGAAAGCCGCCGCCACGCCGAGCGGCGTGCGGGCCATGATCCACGCGACGAACAGCATGCGCCCGCGCCCCGCTCAGCGCCCTTCCAGCTCCGGCGCGAACAGGCGGTCGCGGTCGTCGAGCTCGTCGAGGAACGCGTCGTCGGCCGTCCCGTCGTCGGCCATCCGCGCGAGCCGCCAGAAATCGCGGACGTGCCCGACGATGCGCGCGTCGGCGTAGTCGCGTGAGACCTCGTTGTCGATGAGGAACGGCCAGTCGCTGGACTGCAAGAGCAGCGCCTGGCGCTCGAGCGCCGCGAAGAGGCGCGGCGGGATCGTGTCGCGCGCCGCCTCGAACCTCTCGATCGCGAGCTCCGTGGCGGCGACCTCGCGCCAGTAGGGGACGGTGTGCTCATTCCACCATACCTGGAAGTCGCCCCCGCGGCCCCACGTGCCGGCCGGCATGCGGATCCCTTCGGGGCGCGTCGCGGCGAGAGCCTCGCTCGCCGTGCGCGGCACGACGCCGGAGCGCCCCGCGAGCTTCTCGAAGACCGCCGCGAGGAACTCGACGCCCTCGAACCACCAGTGCCCGAACAGCTCGAAGTCGAACATCGCGACGACGGTCGCGCCCTCGCCGCCCGGCAGCGTGGGCGCGCTCTCGAGGAGGTGGACGAAGTGCGTCGCGTGCGCGTCGAGCGCCGCCGGAATCGCCGCGGGCTCGTAGGGGAGCTTGTCGCCGAGGTCGAGGCTCGAGTCCGTGACGCGCCAGTAGCGGTGGCCGCTCGGGGCGCGCTTTTTGTGGAACTCGAGGTAGCGGCCGTCGCCTGGGTAGCCGACTTTTCCGGACCAGACCTGCTGCGAGGAGAGCGGGTCGCGCGCGAGGACGCCGACGCGCCCGCCGTCCGACGTCCGGACGGCGTGGATCCGGTACGGCGTCGAGCCCCCCTCGGGCGTCTCGACGACGCCGCCGTACGCGGGCTCGTGCCGCCCGCCCTTCACGAGGTGCGTCTCGACGAAGAAAAAGCCGACGCCGCGCGGTGAGAGGAAGTCCTCGAGGCCGCGGCGCTCCTCGATGTGACCGTCCGCGGGGGAGACCCACGCACCCGCGGGCCGGTACGCGCACTCGGGCAGCCAGATCCCGCGCGTCGGGCGGCCGAAATGCCGCGCGTGGGAGGCGAGGCCGACGTCCAGCTGGCGCTCGATCGCGCGGTCGTTCGGGAGGAGCGGAAGGAAGCCGTGCGTCGCGGCCGAGGCGATCATCTCGAGCGCGCCGCGCTCGGCGAGCTTTCGGAAGGCCGGGAGGAGGCCGCCGGGACGCGCCGCGAAGTCCGCCCGCGCTTCCTCGTAGAACTTCGCCCAGAACTCCGCGACGGCGACGGCGCCCGCGTCGCCGAGAGCCCGCGGGTTTTCGAGGTCCTTGCGGGCCGCGCGTGCGCGTTGGGCGAGGTAGGCGTCGAATCCCGGGCCGAAGCGCGCGTCCGCGAGCTGCTCGCAGAGGACGGGCGTCATCCCGACGGTCGCCTTGAGGGGCACCCCGCGGTCGAGGAGGCGCTCGGCCACGCGCAGAAACGGGAGGTACGTCTCGGCGGCGGCCTCGTAGAGCCAGTTCGCGCCGTGCGGCCACGTCCCGTGCCCGAGGACGTCGGGAATATGGCCGTGCAGGACGAGGACGAGCGTGTTCGGCGGTCGCATGAAGGGGCGGCGATTCTACGCCGCGCGCAATCGCGATCCGCTCTCAGCCGGCGACGCTGCGCGTGAGGTCGTTGAACGGGATCGGGAGCAGCTCCGCGTGCCCGCCGCCGCGGATCACGACCATGTTCTGCGAGGGAATCTTCTGCCAGTCGCCGTCGGCGGAGAGCGGCTCGGAGCACACGAGCGTCGCCGCGCCTTCCTTGCCCGGGTCGCTCATGCGGCACACGCCGCCCTCGCAGGTGAACTGGCGGCCGTGGCTTCCCCAGAGACTCGCGGGCACCCGGGGCGGTGTCGCGTAGCGCATGACGACGGCGCGCCGCCCGTCCGTGACGGCGAAATTGAGGTACGACGCCTCGTTGACGCCCGCGTCGTCGGCGGTCCACTCGATCTTCGCGACGACTTCCGTGAGGGCGCCGACCATGCGCTCGGTCGCGTCCTCCCCCTTCACGCGGGCGTACGCGTCGAGAAAGAGCGCGAACGCGAGCTCGGAGTCCGTCGTGCCCTGGATCGCGGCGAAGGCCTCCTCGGAGAGGCCCGCCTCGAGACGCCTGCGGATGCGGGAGAACCCGCTGATCGCGCCGTTGTGCATGAACGCGAACGGGCCGTACGCAAAGGGATGGCAGTTCGAGACGGAGACGGCCGTGCCCGGCGAAGCCGCGCGCACGTGGGCGAGGATGCACGGGCTCTTCGAGACGCGCGAGATGTGGAGGAGGTTCGGGTCGTTCCACGCCGGGACGGGCGAGCGGTAGAGCGCGGGCTCGGGCCCGATCTCGGGGACGTACCAGCCGACTCCGAAGCCGTCGCCGTTCGTCGGGTCCTCGCGTTCCTCGGCGTGGAGGCTCTGCTTGAGGATCGAGTGCTCGGGGCGCGTCGTCAGCGAGTCGACCGTGATCGGCGGCCCGACGTAGAGGGCGAAGCGGCACATGCCCGAATCGTACGCCGCCGCGCGCTCAGACCGCCGGCCTGGCCTTCGACCGGAGGAGGCTGACCGCCGAGGACGCCGGGCCCGGCGGCGTGAAACGAAGCCAGCCGTCGGCCGGAATCGCCTCGGCGACGCGGCCGTTCGCGTCGAGGACCCTCACCCGGAAGACGAGCGGGCCCGTGTGCGGGACGCCGAGCGGGAGGCGCGCCTCGAGAACCCCGCCGGGCCCCGTGCCGAGAGCGATCCGCGCGCCGTTCGGGTCCGTGACGCCGGGCGCGACGACGGCCTCGAAGGCGGCGGGCTCGGGCGCGCCCGCGACCATGAACTCCACGCGCAGCGTGAGGCCGGCGAGGGCGGACGCGCCCGATTCGCCGGGCTCGAGCCGCAGGAAGAGCGGGTCGCCGGACGAGGACGCGCCGAAGAGCAATTCCTTCACGAGCCCGGCGCCGCGGTGCATCGTTCCTCGCGGGCGGGCCGCCGCGCGGCCAGCGCCCTCCCAGCCCGTCTCGGCCCCGTCATCCGTGCCGTCGATCGAGGGCCACAGCGGCAGCAGCGGAGCCTCGAACGCGGGCGCGCTCGCCGGGTCCACCGGCTCGAGGAGCGGGGCGGGCACGGGCCGCCCGGCGGCGCGATACGCCGCCGCCAGGTGGCGGCGGAAAAGCTCGTCGAAGACGGCGTCGTGCGCCGACGTGTGGTCGTCCCCGAACCACCAGAACCAGTCCGAGGCCTCGGCGGCGAAGAGCGCGGCCTTCGCCGTCGCCGCGGCGTCCGCGCGCCCCGCGAGGACCTCGGCGGGCGGGACGACGGGCGCCGCCGCCACGAACCCCCCGAGCGCGTTGCGTGCGGCTCCGAGGAGCGTCCACGCGCGGTTCTTCGCGGGCGAGCCGATCCACGTCGCGAGCGTGCCGTTCACCCACGAGCCCGCGACGAGGCCCTCGAGCGGGGTGGGCGGGATCTCGGCGAGCGCCTGCGACGGCGTCACGACGCGTATGTCGTCACGGGTCTCGAGGGCCGCCGCGAGCGCGTTCAGGAACGGCTCCCCGTTTTCGGGATACGTCTCCCACGCGTTCTCGCCGTCGAGGATGACGGGCACGACGAGCTCGGCCTCGGGCGCCGCGTTGCGGATCGAGACGAGGCGCGCGACGAAGTCGGTGGCGGCGTCCGAAGGCTCCCACGTCGCGTACGAGAAGCCGATGCGGTCCGAGAGGACGCGGTCGCGGAAGAAGACCGCCGGCGATGCGACGCCCGTGAGCTTCCACGGGCGGAAGAGCAGGCGCGCGCGGTCACCCTCGCCGAATGACTGGCGCGAGACGGGCGGGGAGTGGAAGAGCAGCGCCTCGTCGGAGGCGACCCACGAGACGCCCGCCTCACCGAGGAGCGCGAGCGCCGCCTCGGAGAGCGCGCCCTCGGGCGGCCACATCCCCTTCGGGCGGAAGCCGAAGTGCCGCTCGAACGTCGAGAGGCCGAGCGTGAGCTGCGAGCGCGCGTCGTCGGGGTGGGAAAAGCGCGGCGAGGGGAGCGGCGCGTCGGGCAGCGACTGGCGCGCGACGCTCGAGTCCGCGAGGAGCGGGAGGATGGGGTGGTGGTACGGGCTCGTCGCGGCCTCGACGTTACCGCTCGCGAACGCCGCCTTCCACGCGGGGATGACCTCCGAGAGCGCCGCGGCCTGCCGGTCGAGGAGGGAGGTCTTCTCGTCCTCCGTGTAGCCGTGTCCGCGCTTTCTCAGGTGAACGAGGAGCGGGTCCTTCAGGAGCGCGGGGCTCGACCACGCGAGGTGGAAGAGGACGACGAGGTCGCGGAAGTCGGCCTCGGCGAACGGCGTGCTCGCCTCGGCGCGGGCCTTGAGCTCCGCGTATCGCGGGAAGCGCGCGAGGACGCGATCGTTCACGGAGAAGAAGTTCTCGAGGACGAAGCGCGCCGCGCCCGAGTCCCACTCGGACACGGGCGTCCTTGCGATCTCGAGGAACGAGTCCGACCCGCCCTTCGTGAGCATCTCGATCTGGTCGAGGAGCCCGGGCACGAGGTTCGCGGCGTGCGGCACGCGCGGGTGCGCCGAGAAGAGGGCGGGCAACGAGGCGTAGTCCTTGAGGGCGTGGAGGCGCACCCATGGCAGCCGCGCCGGCTGGCCGTCGAACGTCACGTACCACGGCTGGTGGAAGTGCCAGAGGAAGAAGACGCGGAGAGGCGGTGAGGCCAAAGCGGTCTTGTTTTACAGAACAGTGGCGGGCGGCACAAGGGAGGCCGCGGCTGCTAGAATGCGCGTCCCCCGGGCCCCCGGATGAGTTCGGGTCCCGCGCGACGGTCCCCTCCGAACCGTGTCAGATCCGGAAGGAAGCAGCACTCAGGAGTAAGGCCCGGGCGCCGCGGATCGCCCGGACTCATCGGGGGGCTCGGGGGTCTTTTTTTCGAGTACAGTCACCCCCCGTGAGCGACGCGAACTGGGTCCCCCTCGCCCGCAAGTGGCGCCCGCGCACGTTCGCGGACGTGGTCGGCCAGGAGGAGATCGTCCGGGCCCTCACGAACGCCGTGACGGCCGACCGGCTCGCCCACGCCTACCTCTTCTCGGGCCCGCGCGGCGTCGGCAAGACGACGACGGCGCGCCTCCTCGCGGCGGCCATCAACTGCAACACGTCCGACCGTCCCACGGCGACGCCCTGCGGGACGTGCGCCTCGTGCACAGAGGTTCTCGAGGGCCGCTCGATCGACGCGCTCGAGATCGACGGCGCCACCCACGGCAAGGTGGACCAGGCGCGCGATCTCATCGAGGTCGTCTCGTACGCGCCCTCGCGCGACCGCCGCAAGGTCTTCATCA
>JBDTTJ010000200.1:0-6298 GCA_039930645.1 Acidobacteriota bacterium | reverse complement strand
GGATCTCGGTGACGTCCGTGCCGCGGCGGTAGATGTCCTCGCCGTGGATCGCGATGGTCCCCGTGATCTTCACGCCGTCGATGAGGTCGTTCATCCGGTTCAGGCACCGGAGAAGCGTCGACTTGCCGCAGCCCGAGGGCCCGATGAACGCGGTCACGGCGTTTTTCTTGCACCCGATGGTGATGTCGAAGAGCGCCTGCTTCTCCCCGTAGAAGAGGTCCACGTTGCGGCACGTGATGACGTCCGGACGCCCTTCGACCGAGCGATCCGGAGCGGAGACGATCGGGGCCTGCGCCTGGGGGCCCGGAGTGCTTGATGTCATGAGCGTGCCCATTGTCTCGCGTCGCTCCTCAGAACGTGGAGGACTTGAGCTTCTTGCGGAGAACGTTGCGAACGAGGATCGCCGTGAGGTTGAGGGCCACGACGATCACGAGGAGAAGGATCGTCGTCGTGTAGACCATCGGGATGGCCGCCTCGACGTTCGGGCTCTGAAACCCGACGTCGTAGAGGTGGAAGCCGAGGTGCATGATCTTTCGCTCGAGGTGGAGGTACGGGAAGATCGCGTCGACCGGCAGGTTGGGCGCGAGCTTGACGACGCCGACGATCATGAGCGGAGCCACCTCGCCCGTGCCGCGCGCCATCGCGAGGATCAGCCCCGTCAGGATGCCGGGCGCGGCGGCGGGGAGGACGACGCGCCACGTCGTCTGCCATTTCGTGGCGCCGAGCGCGAGCGACGCGTGGCGCATTCCGGCCGGAACGGCGGCGAGAGCCTCCTCGGTCGAGACGACGACGACGGGGATCGTGAGGATCGCGAGCGTCATCGCGCACCAGAGAATGCCGCCGGTGCCGAACGTCGGCGTGGGCAGAGCCTCCGAGAAGAAGAGCTTGTCGACCTGGCCGCCGATTCCGTAGACGAAGAAACCGAGGCCGAAGATGCCGAACACGATCGACGGAACGCCTGCGAGATTGTTGACCGCGATCCGGACGACGCGCACGAGCCGGCCCTGCCTGGCGTACTCGCGCAGGTAGAGAGCCGCGACGACTCCGAACGGAACCGAGACGGCGGTCATGAGGACGACCATGAGGATCGTGCCGAAGATCGCGGGGAAGACGCCCCCTTCGGTGTTGGATTCGCGGGGCTCGTCGGCCACGAATTCGGCGAGGCGCGCGCCATACACGCGGGCTTTGCCGAAAAGCGAGAGGTCGTTCGGCGTCACGATCCGCACGATGTCCCGCACGGGCGTCGACTTGGCCTTGCCCTGCGCGTCGACGAGGACGGCCGTGGTGGCGCTCAGGTCCCTGCGCTCGTTCTCGAGGCGCTCGCGCAGGGCCTCGTAGCGGCGCTTGAGCTCGCTGATGCGGCTCTCGGTGGTCTGGCGGACTCGTGCGAGGTCGGGTGCGTGCGCGAGTTCGGCCCGGTGCAGGACGAGGCGCTGCTTCTCGAGTTCGGTGTTGATGGCGCCGACGTCCTTCTTCTCGACCTCGCGATTCGCGTGGTACCGGGGACGGATCTCGGACTGGAGGCGGCGGAGGCGTTCGAGGCCCGCGGCGTCGCCCGCGGCGACGACCCGGTCCCCGACGCGGATCTCCTTGAGGAAGCCGTGGAAGTTCCCGTACTCCTGCCGCTCGACGAGAAGCGCGCTCGCCGGGGTGTCGCTCTTCACGACGTCGAGCTCGTCGATCCACTTGAAATCCAGCCCGTTCAGGTCGCGGTTGCCGATCTTCACGCGGATCCGCTGGGCGGCATCCTTCCGGTCGGGCATCGGCTCGCGCGTGAGGATCTCGCCGAGCCAGCGCTTGCCGTCCTTCGTCTCGATCAGCGTGAGGGGACGAGGCCAGAACGAGCCCAGGCCGCGGACCGCGACGAGGAAGAGCAGGCCCCCGATGAGGATGAGGGAGACCGCGAGGCCGGCCCCGGCGAGCCAGATCATCGGCTCACCCTTCTTGAACAAGAAGCTCCGCACCGACATCAGATCACCGTGTACTTCTTGCGGAGACGCTGACGGAGGACTTCCGCGAGCGTGTTCACGACGAACGTGATGGCGAAGAGGAGCAGGGCCGCGAGGAAGAGGACGCGGTAGAGCGTCCCGCCGAACGGCGCCTCCGAGATCTCCACTGCGATGTTCGCGGAGAGCGTGCGCATCCCGTTGAAGATCGACCATTCCATGACGGGCGTGTTGCCCGTGGCCATGAGGACGATCATCGTTTCGCCGACCGCCCGCCCGAAGCCGATCATCACGGCCGAGAAGATGCCCGCGGACGCCGTCGGCAGGATGACCCGCACCGCCGTCTGCCACTCGGAGGCGCCCAGCGCGAGCGAGGCGGCGCGGAGGTGTTCGGGCACGCTCGAGAGGGCGTCCTCCGAGATCGTGAAGATGATCGGGATGACGGCGAAGCCCATCGCGAACGCGATCACGAGGCTGTTGCGGGCGTCGTACTTGAGGCCCGCCGCCGAGAGGAGCCAGCCCTTGAAGTCGCCGTGGAAGGCGACGTTCTCGATCAGCGGCCCGGCGAGGCTCGAGAACCATATGGCGGCGAGCGCGAGGGGAATGATCACGAGAAGCTCGCGGCCGCCGTGCAGGCGTTGGTGGAGGCGCGGGGGCAGGGCCTGGATCGCGAGGACGCCCGCGAGGACGAAGAGCGGGATCATCGGGAACAGAAGCAGCGTCGCGAGCGTGGACCGTTGGATCACGGGAGCGAGCCAGAGGCCCGCGAGGAAGCCGAGGACGACGGACGGAAGGCCCGCCATGATCTCGACCACGGGCTTCACGAGGCGCTTGACCGCGGGCGTCGCGAACGCCGCCGTGTAGAACGCCGCGGCGAGCGCGACGGGAACGGCGAAGAGCAGCGCGTAGAAGGTGCCCTTGAGCGTCCCGAAGATGAGCGGCGTGAGCGACAGCTTGGATTCGAAGTCGTCCGTGCCGCCGCTCGACTGCCAGAGAAACTCGGGGTGGTCGTGGCCTTCGTAGAGCTGCTTGCCGAAGAGGGAACGCACGGAGATCTCCGGGTGCGGAGCTTCGAGCGCGAAGTACTTCTCCCCGCCGGGCGTCAGGGCCGAGAAGGCCGTGCCCTTCGGCCCGAATTCGAGAGCCGTGACGGGGGCGCCCGCGCCCGTCGACGCGAGCGTCCGGGCGTTCGTCCCGAAGCGCGCGACGATCCCGCCGCTTGCGTCCCCGGTCAGGAACGTCTTGCCGCGCGGAGAAGCGGCGAAGGCCGTGACCGGTGCGGAGTTTGGTGAGTACGCGCGGACCACCTGGAGGCGCCGCTCGTCGCCGTCGGGCGCGGTGCGCAGGCGCATCAGGCCGCTGACGCGCCCGCGCGCGTCGCCCGCGATGAGGGTCTCGCCCCCGAGGAGTGTTCCGAGGACCGTGACGGGGGCGGGCGATTCCGGGTGAAGGCGGACCTTTTCGAGGAGCTTCGGCTCGGCGCCCTCCACGACCTCGAACACGGAGACGTCGCCCTCCGCGTCCCCCGTGCAGAGAACGGCGCCGCCCGCGAGCGTCGCGCGCGGCACGTGGGACGTCAGACCGGGCGGCGGAGGCTCGTCCAAGGAGGCGGCTGGCCCGGCCGTGGCCACGATGCGCGGCGTCCCGAACAGCGGCAGGCTCTCCGAGAAGATCAGCCCGAAGATCAGGACGAGGCTCCCGATCATCAGGAGTCCGCCCGCGCTGATCGCGATGCTTGCCGCCCGGTCGCTGGTCCGGGTCCAGAAGCGCCGGGTGTTCACTACTTGAGCTTCGCGCTTTCGTCCGCGACCGTCTTCGCGGGCATCGGGAAGAAGCCGTCCTTGACGACGATCTCCTGGCCTTCCTTCGAGAGAACGAAGGCGAAGAACTCCCGCGTCAGGGGGTCCAGCGTCTTGTTCGGGGCCTTGTTCACGTACACGTAGAGATACCGCGAGATGGGGTACTTGCCCGCGAGAACGTTCTCGTACGACTCGCCGTGGTACTCGCCGCCCGCCTTTTCCGCGAGCTTGACGGCCTTGACGCCCGAGGTCGTGTAGCCGACGCCCGAGTAACCGATCGCGTACTTGTCTTCGGCCACGCCCTGTACGACCGACGAGGAGCCCGGCTGCTCCTTGACGCTGTTCTTGTAGTCGCCCTTGGCGAGCGCGTGCTCCTTGAAGTAGCCGTAGGTGCCGGACGCCGAGTTGCGGCCGAAAAGGGAGATGGGCTTCGACGCCCACTCTCCCGTCAGGCCGAGGTCGCCCCAGGTCTTCATGTCCTTCCCTCCGCGGCGGCGCGTGGACGAGAAGATGCCGTCCACCTGCTGGAGCGTGAGCTTGTCGATGGGGTTGTCCTTGTTCACGTAGACGGCGAGGCCGTCGAGCGCGACCCGCACGACGGTCGGCTTGTACCCGTACTTCGCCTCGAACTTGTCCTTTTCGCCGCCCGTCATCTCGCGCGACATCGGGCCGATCTGGGCGGTTCCCTCGATGAGCGCGGGCGGGGCGGTGGACGAGCCCTTGCCTTCGATCTGGATGTTGACGTTCGGGTAGGCCTTTTTGAAGCCCTCGGCCCAGTACGTCATGAGGTTGTTGAGCGTGTCCGAGCCGATGGAGTTCAGGTTCCCCGAAACCCCGGACGCCCGCTTGTAGGCGGGGATCGCGGCGTCGACCTTGACGGTCTCGGCCAGAACGGTGGTGGACAGGGCGAGAGCGAGCGCTCCGACGGCGGCCTTCTTCACGGTGTTCATCGATTTCCTCCCTTGGAGTTCTTTCACGACGGGCGGAGTCTTTCCGTGCGGCGCCGGAACTGTGTGTGGGCGGCGTTAAGTTCCTGTGAAGGTGGAAGAGCAACGGCGCAACTCGTTGCTCCCGCCCGTCTTCACCTTCCAAGAAGATTCTTTACAGCCCCCACATACCGCGCCCGCGGTCCCTTAACGAGCTCCGCCGAGAGTTCCGCGTCGTCAGAGACGCGAAACAAGGAGGAACTCGATGAATCGCTGGATCAACCGCTTCGCCGCACTCGCCCTCGTGGGCGTCGTACTCCTGGTGGCCGCGGCGCCCGCCGCCGCCCAGGGCCTCTGGTACAAGGAGGTCGAGAAGGACGGCCGGATCTACGTCTTCAACTCGTCCGCGGGCTTCCAGTCGTGGGAGAAGAGCGGCGAGATCGGCACCAAGGCCGTCACGATGATCGGGAACGGCCCGAAGGGGGAAACCGTCGTCGCCGAGAACGAGACCGCGATCGACATGTACAACTTCAAGCACGACCGGCCGGGGTACAACCGGCCGGCGCCGAAGCCGGCTGCCCCGGCCGCGCCCCCGACCGTCCTGCGCTGGGGCAGCGAGGGGGAGCTGAAGTTCGGGCTCCTCCTTCAGGCGTGGTACGTCACGGACGACTCACCGCTCGCGATCCCGACCGGCGCCACGACGAGCTCGACGCACGGAAACTTCGTCGGCTCGAACACGTTTCGCCTGCGCCGCTCCGAGATCAAGCTCAACGGCAAGGTGAACAACTCGTGGGGCTTCGAGGTCATGTTCGACCCGGCCAAGGCCATCGTGTCGAACGCCGCCGCGACGAACAACAATACGACCGACGCGAAGATCCTCCAGGATCTCGCCGTCACGTACACGGGCTTCAAGGGCTGGGAGCTCTCCCTCGGCCAGAAGAAGATCACCCTCACGGAAGAGGGCGTCCGCTCGTCCTCCGAACTGGACTTCCCCGAGCGCTCGCAGATCGTCCGCGCGGTCTCCGATCGCCGCGAGACGGGCTTCTTCGTGAAGGGCGACGTCGTCGAACCCGTCACGCTCTACGGCTCCATCACGAACGGCACCTCGTCGAACACCCTCGACGACTCGAACGACACGGTCAACATGTGCGGGCGCGTGGACCTCAAGTTCGTCCGTGGCCTCATTTTCGGCGGCTCGGGCTGCAAGAGCGCCGGCGAGGCCGCGGCGCACACGACCCGCTCGCGCGTCGGCGGGCACGCCCGGTTCAACGGCGGCGCCGCTTTCCCGCTCGTCGCCGAAGCCGAGTATTACTACGCCCAGGACGGCCAGACGGGCCCGCCCTCCATCCTGCGCCGTAGCGGCTGGTACGCGCAGGCGCTCTACACGATCATGGACCGGGTCCAGATCGGCGGGCGGTACGACATCATCACGACGAACCTCGACGCGCAGGACGGCACGAACGGCGTCACGCAGAAGGACTCGCAGATCAAGACGTGGACGTTCGGCATCCACTGGCTCCCGCTGGGCTTCGAGAAGTACAAGAACCTGAGCCTGAAGCTCGACTACTTCATCGTCCAGCAGGACAACCGCACGATCAACGGCGCGCTCGCCGACAGCTACAACCAG
>JBDTTJ010000199.1:0-6320 GCA_039930645.1 Acidobacteriota bacterium | reverse complement strand
TTCTCGGCTTCGCCAACGTGACGACGGATGGCACCGGCAACGTGAGCTTCGGCCCGCTGCCGTTTGCCGTGCCGGCCGGTCAGCCCGTCATTACTTCGACCTCGACGGGCCCGAGCGGTAACACCTCGGAATTTTCCGCCGCCCCGTCCGGAGCACCCCCGACCCCGACGCCGACTCCGACGTCCACGCCGACCACGACTCCGACCGTGACAGGCCCCACGCCAACGCCCGGCCCCGGACCGGCCGGAGCCGTCCCCGTGCCGACGCTCTTTCCGAGTCTCATGGCGTTCTTCGGCCTCGCGCTCGCCGCGGCCGGGATCCTGGCGCTCAGACGGAGCGGATAGCAGCAGGCGAGAGGCGCAGCACGAACTGGTAGGCGAGCGGACCCGGCAGGAGGCCGGTGGCCTTCCGGCGCATCGCGTGGGAAACGAGCTTCCGCAGCGGGAACGCGTTGGTCGTGAAGGCCGTCTCCTCCACGGTGAGTCCGGCTTCTGAGCATGCCGCGAGGAGCGACTCCCTCGTGAAGAAACGCAGGTGGGTCCGGTCGAGGATTCCGGTTTCGACGTAGTCGAACCGGCCGAAGAGGAGGCCGAAGCGCACCGTCCAGTGCGCGACGTTCGGGACGGAGACGACGAGCCTCCCGCCGGGCGCGAGCAACCCGGCGAGCGCGGAGAGTGCGCGAGCCGGGTCGGGAAGATGCTCGAGGACGTCGAGTGCGAGGACGACGTCGTAAGGCCCGGAGACGCCGGCCCACGGCGGCGCCGAGACGAGGTCGACGCATGCCACGCTCCGGTACGCCTCGCGCGCGAGGGCCGCGGCCGCCGCGTCGCCCTCGATCCCGTCGAAGACGACGCGGAGCTTCTCGCGGGCGGCGCGGCCGACGTAACCGGCGTTGCAACCGACGTCGAGGACCGCGTCCCCGTCCTTCAGCCAGCCGAGCGCGATCGCGTAGACGGAATCCCGCCCGATCGCCGCCGCGTCGGCGGCGTACCGGAGCGCGTCTTCGCCCACTACTTCGCCGCGGGTTCCTTCCCGCCATACGCGTAGTAGAGGACGGTCGTCCAGACGTCCGGCTTGATGAAGCCCTTCCCCCACTTTTCGTCGAACGCGGCCGTCGGCTTCGCCGCCTTCACCTCGTCGAGTGTTTTTCCTGCCTTCACGAGCGGAGCCACCGCGTCACGAGAGGCCGCGAGCATGTCGCGGTAGGTCTTGATGTCGGCCTTCGTCGCGAGCGGCCCGTGGCCCGGGATGATCCTCGTCGCGACGTCGGCCGCGGCGAGGACGCGGTCTGCCGCGGCGATCATGCCGTCCACCGAGCCCCCGGACGACAGGTCGACGACCGGGTACATGCCGTTGAAGAGCGTGTCGCCGCCGTGGATGACGTTTGCCTTGCGGAAGAAGACGACGACGTCTCCGTCCGTGTGGGCGGGCGGGACGTGGACCGCGTCGACGTCCTCGCCGTTGAGGTGGAAGGACAGCGACTCGGCGAACGTCACGAGCGGCAGCGCGCCGGCGGGCGACGCGGGGACCGTCCGGTCGAAGAGCTTGATGAACTGGTCCTTCGACATCCGCTTGCGGACGTTCTCGTGCGCGACGAGGACGGCCCCTGCCTTCCCGAGGTTTTCGTTCCCGCCCACGTGGTCTCCGTGCCAGTGCGTGTTCAGGACGAAGCGGATGGGCTTGTCGGAGATCGCCGCGACGGCAGCCTTGATCTTGCCGGTGAGCGGGGCGTACTGGTCGTCGACGAGAAAGACGCCGTCCGGCCCGGCCGAGACGCCGATGTTTCCGCCGGCGCCCGTCAGCATCCAGAGGCCGTCGGCGACCTTTTCGGCCTTGACCTCGACCTTCGAGAAGTCCTGCTGCGCGGCGGCGGGGAGGGCGAGACACGCGGCGAGGGCGGCGAGAAGGAACGTCTTTCGCATGGGACGATTCTAGTCGGACGTCGCGGTCGCGTCCGGCTCGGGCGCGATCAGAGGCGCGAAAGCTCCAGCGCCCTGAAGCCCGACCCAGCCCCGCGCGGGTCGAGGAGAAACGCGAGGGCAGGCTCGCGCGCCGCGCGCGCCGCGGCGTCCCGCACGTGCCGGGCGAGGAATGCTCCCTGCGTCTCCAGCGGCGAGACGGCGAATCCCGCCTCGGCGGCCCACGCGGCGACGTCCGTGAAGTTCACGTCGGCCGTGACGTCCGCCTTCCCCCCCCACCGGTAGAGCTCCTCCCCCTCCAGGCGCCGGTGGTGCGCGTACCCGCGCACGGTGCCGTTCGGGCGGCGGTCGTAGAGGCGGTCGATCGTGTCGCCGTAGTCGAGAAGGAGGAGAGAACCGGAGAGAAGAGAAGAGAAGGATTCCTTCGAAAGGAAGAGGGAACGGACGGACGGGGCGATCTCCACGCGTTGCCCTTCGGGCCAGGGCCTGGAGAGCGCGCTGAAGGCGGAGGCCGCCGCCGCGCCCCCAAGGAGCTCACTCGACGCAGGCCTCCACTCCTCAACCCACTCATCCCCTTTCGAAGAAATCCACAGCGCCTGCCACCCGGTGCCCGACCATCTCAGGACCTGCACGGGAAACGCATCCAGAAGCTCCGACGCGTAAACGACCGCCTTTCCCCCGCAGGCCTTCAGCGCGCCCTCCAGCGTCGCGTGCCACGTCGCGCGCGTCCCGAGCCGTCCGCGCTGCGCCGCGGCGAGGACAGGCGACGTCTCGACGAGGTGGAGCCTGACCGTCCGCCGCGCAAGGAGCGGCAGCGATGCGAGGACCGCTTCGGCGAGCGCGCCCGAGCCGGGGCCCGCTTCCACGAGATCCCACCGCGCGAATGCTCCACCGAGCGCAGGTCGCCGCGCGGCCGCCCACGCAGCCACCGCCTCGCCGAGCGCGGGGTGCAGGGTCGAGGCCGTCGCGAAGTCGCCGCGCGGGCCCACCGTCCGGATGTTCCGCGCGTAGTAACCAAGCTCGGCGTCGTGCAGCGCGAGGTCCATCCACGTCTCGAACTTCACCGCGCCGCCGGCTTCGGCGACGCGGCGGGCCAGAGGCGCAACGCGGGCGGGGTCCACGCCCAATGATCCGACACGCCCCGCCCCGGCGACCGAGACGCCGTCGCAGAAGAACGCGTAAACTCCAACCCCTATGCGTAAACCCTCGCCCGATTGGGTCAACATCCTCTTCCTCTGCCTCACGCCTCTCGTCGGCTTCGGCGGCACGGCCTGGTACGCCGCCACGCAAGGAATCGTGTGGTGGGAGCCGGTTCTCGCGCTCGCGCTCTTCATGGCGATCGGAATCGGAATCGGCTCCGGCTACCACCGCTGCTTCGCGCACCGCACGTACGACTGTCACCCGGCGGCCGAGTGCGTGCTGCTCTTCTTCGGGGCCCTCGCGCTTCAGAACTCGGCGCTCCGCTGGGCGCGCGACCACCGCGACCACCACCGTTACACGGACACGGACCGCGACCCGTACTCGGTCAACCGCGGGTTCCTCTGGGCGCACGTCTTCTGGGTCTTTTACAAGCAGCCCACGGACGCGAGTTTCGACAACGTGCCCGACCTCCTGAAGAACCCGCGCGTCATGTGGCAGCACCGCTGGTCCCGCTTCCTCGGGATCGGCGTCGGCCTCGGCCTGCCGACGCTCATCGGCGCGTTCTTCGGGCGGCCCCTGGGCGGACTCCTGTGGGGAGGGTTCCTGAGGATCGTGCTCGTCCACCACACGACGTTTCTCATCAACTCCGCGGCCCACCTCTGGGGCAAGCGGCCCTACTCGACCGAGGTCTCCGCACGCGACAACTGGTTCCTCGCGTTCTTCACGCACGGCGAGGGCTTCCACAACTTTCATCACGCGTTCCCGTCCGACTTCCGCAACGGGCTGCGCTGGTATCACTGGGATCCGAACAAGTGGGCGATCCTCGTTCTGAAGGTCACCGGTCTCGCGCGGAACCTCCGGCGAACGCCCGGGCCGCTCATCGAGCGGGCGCGCGAGCGGGTCCTCGAGGCCACGTCGAGCCTTTCGCCGGGCGCCGCGGCGTCCTGACGCCCCGCCGCGGCCCCGCCTTCACTCTGGACGCGTTGAAATCCGGCCCAGTCTGTGACAGAGTCTTAATCGCAACCCGACATCAGGAGGTCTCCATGCGTCTCAGCCGCGCCGCGCTCGTGGCCGCCGCCGTGCTCGCCGCTGTGTTCGCCGCCGCGCCCCTGAGGGGCCAGGAGACAACGACACTGTTCGTCCCTGTCGTGCTTTCGTCCTCCGGGCGCAACAACTCGTTCTTCACGTCCGAAATGGTCGAGACGAACAAGGGCAACCGCGACACGACCGTCAGCTATCTCTACACGGACGTAACGGGCGGCGGCGCGAGCGGGAGCGTGACGAATCCGCAGGCGCTCCCCGCGGGCCGGCAGCGCGTGATTCCCGACGTCATCGCGTACCTCCGCGGCCTCGGCGTCCCGATCCCGGCGTCCGGCAACGCGGTGGGAACCCTCAGCGCGACGTTCTCGAACCTCCACGCCGCGGCCGATGCCGCGATCACGGTCCGCACGACGACGCCCGTGCCCACGGACGTCCCGACCGGCCGCGCCGGCCTCGTCTACGCGGGCGTGCCGCCACTCGGCCTCATCTACCCGGGCACGACGGCATACCTGTGCGGCCTCAAGCAGAACGCGCAGGACCGTTCGAACGTCGCCGTCCAGAACGCGGGCGCGCCCGGCAGCGGTGACATCACGCTGCGCGTCACGTTCGTCCCGAGCTTCGGTCCGCCTTCCGCGGACCAGACCGTCACGCTCTCCCCCGGCGGCTTCCGGCAGTACGCGCTCACCGACCTCAACCCGCCCGCCTCCGACGGCTTCGTGCGCGTCTCCTTCTTGAGCGGGACCGCGCCCGCCTACACCTACGCCGTCGTGAACGACCAGTTCAACTCCGACGGCTCGTTCATCGGCCCCGTGAAGTCCGGGACGGGTGCGGGCGGCAACACCGTCATCATGCCGACCGTCGTCGAGACCCTCGTCTACGCCACGGAAGTAGTCGTGACGAACCTCGCGGCGACTGGCCTGACGGGCGTTCTCGTGTTCACCTCCGCGTCGCTCACGGCGCCGAACAACACCGTGTCGGTCCCGATCTCGCTCGGCCCTTACGAGCAACGCACGTATCCAAATTTCGTACAGTCGCTCCGGACGCTCGGCGTCGCCGGAATCCCCGCCGGCGGCGGGACGATCGTCGGCACGCTCTCCTACCGTGCCCCCTCCGGCGACGTCAGCTCGGTCTTCCTCGGCGGGCGCACGCTGAACTCGGGCGGTGGCGGGCGCTACGGCGTCTTCACGTCCGGCGTGCCGGCAAACGCGGGCGCGGACAATAGGGCGGCGTGGGTCTACGGTCTGCGCCAGGACGGGCTGAACCGCACGAACCTCGCGTTCGTCAACACCGGCAACCAGGACCTCGCCTCGATCGGCCTCCACGTCGACTTTTTCGACGGCGCGACCGGCCTCCTCGCGGGCTCGACGAATCAGACGGTCCCGAATCTCGGCTTCCTGCAGCTCAACACGGTCCTCTCGCAATTCGCGCCGACCATCTCGCAGGGGTACGCGCGGGTCACGCTGACCCAGGGCAACAACCAGTTCCTGGCGTACGCCGTCTTGAACGACGGGGCGGCCCCGGGCCAGCGCAGCGGCGACGGCGCCGTCATCCCGATGGACCCGTTCGACTCGATACAGTTCACGGGTACGTGGAGAGACACCACGTTCTCGACGACCGGCCCGATCGCGTGGACGTTCGTCAGAGAGCGTGCCTCGGGCCTTCTCCTGACGACGACGACTCTCGGGGGAACCATCTTCGGCAGCCCGGCGCCTCCGCCGTTCACGATCCGGGGATTTGCCCCGAACGCGGGCGGCCTCGTCCTGAGCGACACCGTGCCGTTCCTGGGGCCGATCTCGGCGACGTTCTCGACGACCGGCGTCATCACGGGCTCGGCGCCAAACGTCCCGAGCCCGAACGCGAGCGCCGTGACGTTCAATGGGACTATCAACGGCCAGGACCTATTGATTAACCTCACCTACACCACGACCCTGAAGCCGTCCGGGACCTCAGTCGGGACCGTGACGTTGATGCCCGCTCCGTAGCTCCGCCCTCTCGGTACGTTGTCAAAGCTCGTTAGAAATGTCCCCTTTTTCCTCGTAGTCGTCGCGCGGTGGAAATGTGGGAAACGGCGGCGATGAGGCGGCTGGATTCAGAGAGCGGCCGCGCGCAGGCGCCTTCTGCACGGCTCAACCCCACGATCCCCTCCATCCGTGCCGCCCTCTTCCAAGGGGACATTTCTATCGAGTTATCGAGGGGACACTTTCATGGAGCTACGACACG
>JBDTTJ010000198.1:0-6322 GCA_039930645.1 Acidobacteriota bacterium | reverse complement strand
CTCATCGAGGTCGTCTCGTACGCGCCCTCGCGCGACCGCCGCAAGGTCTTCATCATCGACGAGGTCCACGCGATCTCGTCGGCCGCGTTCCAGGCCCTCCTCAAGACGCTCGAGGAGCCGCCCTCGCACGCCGTCTTCATTCTCGCGACGACCGAGCGCCACAAGATTCCGGCCACGATCCTCTCGCGCTGCCAGCGCTTCGACTTCCGCCGCCTGACGGACGACGAGGTCGCCGACCGGCTCGCGGACGTGGCGGGGCGCGAGGGCTTCGCCGTCGTCGAGTCCGCCTCGGCCGCGAAGAAGGGCGCGCCGTTCGTCGAGCGCCCGGCGCTCGGCGCGCTCGCGGCCGCGGCGACGGGCAGCCTCCGCGACGGGCTCTCCCTCTTCGACCAGGCCGCCGCGCGCTCGGGCGGCAGCGTGACCGCGGCCGACGTCGCCGCGCTCCTCGGCGCTCCCGACCGCACCGCGCTCGTCGCGCTCCTCGCGTCGGTCCTGTCGGGCGACCGCGCCGGCGTCCTCAAGGGCTGCGCCGAGCTGGACGCGGCCGGCGCGGACCCGCGCTCGACGCTCCACGACCTGACCGCCCTCGTCCGCGGCGCCGTGCGCCTCGCGGCCGACCCGAACGCGCTGCCGCCTCCCGGGCTCTCCGAGGACGGCGCCGCGCGCCTCGCCGGATTCGCGCGCGTGACGCCGTACCAGACGCTCCTGCGCCTCCTGACGCTCCTCTCCGAGTCCGACGGCACGCTCAGAAGGTCCGACGTCCCCGCGCTCGCGTTCGAAGTGCTTCTCCTGCGCCTCGCGGAGCTGCCGAAGCTGGTCGGAATAGAAGAATTTCTTTCCGGTCGGACGGGGGGAGGAGGATTTTCCTCGAAGGGTGAAGGGAGCGAGGCCGCCGGGGGGAGAGGAATTTCTTCGAAAGTGAGTGAGGCGGCGCTGCGCACCGGCGCCGGCTCGCGCGCGACCAACCCACCCGCTGTGTCCGAATATTCACCTTCTAAGAATTCCGAAGCAGAAGGTTCCTCTTCCTCCTCTTCTCCCGACGAGCCCCCCCGCTTCGTCGGCTTGACGCCGCTCGAGATCATCCCCGAGCCGCTCGCGACGCCCGACCCCGCGGGCGCGTTCCGCGCGGCCGTCGAGAAGAAGAACTCGCAGCTCGGCGCGGTCCTCGAGGACACGTCCATCACGCTCGAGGGCAAGGTCGTGCGGATTCTCCTCGACCCGCCGAGCACGATCGTCGAGAAGCGGCTCGCCGAGCCGGCCGTCGCGCGCGTCCTCGAAGAAGCCGCGCTCAAGGTCGTCGGCCGCGGCGCGAAGGTCGTCGTCGAGAACGCCTCGCCTCCCGGCGGCGACCTCACGGCCGCCGCCGCCGCCGCCGACCCGGCGGCTCTCGAGAAGGAGCACCTCCGGCACAAGGTCGCCACCGACGAGCGCGTGAAGAAGATGATGGATCTCTTCGGCGGCGAGATCGCGGACGTCAAGCGCGACGACGGCTCCGGCCGGCCCAAGGGCCGCTGAGTGGCCTCCCTCCCGGCCCTCGACCGTCTCGTGGCGGCCCTCGAGAAGCTGCCCGGCATCGGCCCGAAGAGCGCCCGGCGCATCGCGCACTTCCTCCTCGCGGCGCCGGAGTTCGACGCGGCGATGCTGACGTCCGCCGTGACGGAGGCCCGGGCGACGACGCACGCGTGCGGCGTCTGCCACGCCCTCACGGAAGACGACCCCTGCTCGATCTGCGCCGACCCGGCTCGAGACGGGCGCGTCCTCGCGGTGGTCGAGGAGGCGTTCGACGTGGACGTTCTCGAGCGCACACACGAGTTCCGGGGGCGCTACCACGTCCTCGGCGGCGCGCTCGCGCCGCTCAGGGGCGTCGGCCCCGACGACCTCAACGTGGCCGACCTCGTCGCGCGGGTCGAGAAGTCCGCTCCCGAGGCGCGCATCGAGGAAGTCCTGATCGCCACGAACCCGAACGTCGAGGGGGAGGCCACGGCCCTGTATCTGGCCCGCCGCCTGAAGCCGCTCGGGGTCCGCGTGACCCGCCTCGCGCTGGGCCTCCCGGTGGGCGCTGCCCTCGAATTCGCCGACGACGTGACGCTTTCCCGGTCCCTCGCGGGCCGCCGGGAGATGTGATCGGGTAAACTGCCCCGAAACGCATGTCCGATTTCGTTCTCTTCGACGAGGAGTTCCATCAGATCAAGGACGTCATCGGACGCCTGAAGGTCGACGCCCAGGCGAAGGTCGTCTTCATCGTCGACAAGAACGGGCAGCAGATCGCCGCCATGGGCGACATGGAGTCTCTCGATACGACGTCGCTCGCCTCGCTCACGGCCGGCAACGTCGCGGCGACGGACGGTCTCGCGCGCCTGATCGGCGAGAAGGAATTCCCGGTCCTCTTCCACGAGGGCGAGCGCGACAACGTCTACATCTCCATCGTCGGCCAGCGCGTCATCCTCGTCGTCATCTTCGACGAGCGCTCCTCGCTCGGGCTCGTGAGGCTCCGGGTCCGCAAGGCGAACGCCGAGCTCGAACGCATCTTCGAGACCATCCAGAAGAAAGTGGAGTCCGAGAAGGTCCGCAGGCAGGAAGGCTACGACTCGCCCTTCGCCGAGATCACCGACGAAGACATCGACAGCCTCTTCCGGGAGTAGCGCAGCTCGATGACGTTCATCAACTACGCGGCCCGCGAGATCAACTGCAAGATCGTCTTCTACGGTCCCGGCCTCTGCGGCAAGACCACGAATCTGCAGTACATCTACGACCGGACGAATCCCGCGGCGAAGGGAAAGCTCATCTCCCTCGCGACGGAGACGGATCGCACGCTCTTCTTCGACTTCCTTCCGCTCGACCTCGGGACGGTGCGGGGCTTCAAGACGCGGTTCCATCTCTACACGGTCCCCGGCCAGGTTTTCTACGACGCGAGCCGCAAGCTCATCCTCAAGGGCGTTGACGGAGTCGTCTTCGTGGCCGACTCGCAGGAAGCGCGCATGGACGCGAACATCGAGTCGCTCCAGAACCTCGACAAGAACCTCACCGAGCACGGGTTCGATCTCCAGGTCATCCCGTACGTGCTCCAGCTCAACAAGCGCGACCTCCCGACGGCGATGCCCGCCGAGGAGCTCTACCGGCAGCTGAACTTCAAGGGCGAGCCGACGTTCGAGGCGACCGCTCCGACCGGCCAGGGCGTCTTCGACACGCTCAAGGCCGTGGCGAAGCAGGTGCTGATGGAGCTTCGGAAGAAGTAGGCCGGTGGACGCTCTCGCGCTGCGGCAGGCGCAGGAGCGCCTCCAGGCGTTCATCTCGGCCGAGGGGGGCGGCGACCGCTCCGAGGCGTTCGTCCGCCTCGTGAGAATCGAGCGCACGGCATTGGCCGCGAGCCCAGAGGCGGTCCCGCTTCTTTCCGTGATCCAGGCGTCGCCTGAACTCGTGCCGCGCTTCCATGGCGCGCTCGCGACCTTTCTCGGGGAGACGGACGCGGCCATGCTTTTCGGCGAGACCGGGATCCCCGCCGAGCGGGGATTCTTCGCCGAGCTCGGGGATCGCGTCGCGCAGCGCCTCGTCCCCGAGCCGCGCAACGACCACGACCTTTCCCACATCCTGCGGCGGCTCTACCGGACGCCGGGCGACGTCGACGCCCTCCGCGACCTCGATCCGCGCGTCGTGCACGGCGTCGGGGAGCTCTTCGCGGGCGCGGGCGCCGAGGCCTGGGCGCCGGTCCGACGGGCTTACGCGGACGGCTTCCGCCTGCTCGCCTCGCGCGTCGTGTCCCACGGCCTCGCGCGCGAGTTGCGGGCCCGCTCGACCCCGCGCCGCGTCGCCGAGTCGCCGTTCTACCGGCTCGCGCGGATCGCCGACGCCCTCCTCGACGCGTGGGAGTCCGGCGCGGAGACGGCCGCGGCGGGCGCGGCCTTCCGGAAGGCGTCGGGGGAATGCCGCAAGGAGACGCGGGCCGTCCAGCGCCACCTCGAGAATGCGGGCGTCAGCGTCCGGATCGTCTTCGACCTCGAGGTCATCGAGCGCTGCCTCACGCGAATGGCGCTCATGGCGGACGTCCTCGAGGCCGTGCCCGGCGTCGAGATGTCGCGCGCGGCCCACCGGCTCTTCGTGCGCCTCGCGACGCTCGCCCAGCTGGAGCGTTCGATCGGCCACCTCGTGAAGTGGAACCTCCACCTTCTCGACCGCAAGATCGTCGAGCGCTCGGGTGAGGCGGGCGAGCACTACGTCGCGACGGACCGGAAGGACTACCGGCACATCTGGGTCGCGGCCGCGGGCGGCGGGGCGCTGACCGTGCTGACGGCCGCAATCAAGATGGCGGTCCACCACGTCGGCCTCGCGCCGTTTCCCGAGAGCTTCCTCTACGGCCTGAACTACGCCGTGAGCTTCCTTTTGCTGCAGGCGTTCGGCCTCATCCTCGCGACGAAGCAGCCCGCGATGACCGCGGCGGCCCTCGCGAAGATCATTTCGACGCACGAGGGCGAGGACCGCCTCGAAAGGGTCGCGACGTTCTTCGGCCGCCTCACGAGCTCGCAGCTTGCAGCCGCCGTCGCCAACGTCCTCGCCGTCGGGGCGGGCGCGGCGCTTTTCGACGGGCTGTGGCGGCTCGCGTCGGGCCACGCGTTTCTCGACCCGGAAGACGCGGCGCACACGTTCGAAACGCTCAGCCCGCTCGACAGCGGGACCGTCTTTTTCGCCGCGCTCACGGGCGTTCTGCTCTGGATGGGAAGTGTGGCGGGGGGCTGGTTCGAGAACTGGGTCACCGTGCACCGGCTGCCGGAGGCGATCGCCTCTCGTGCGTCGGGAGCGTTCCTGACCGCCGAACGGCGCGGCCGGCTGGCCGCTTCCCTCGAGCGCAACGCGGCGGGCTGGGGCACCAACGTCGCGCTCGGGTTCCTCCTCGGGTTCGCGCCGGCGGTCGGGCGCTTCTTCGGAATCCCGTTCGACGTCCGCCACGTCACGCTCTCGACCGGCTCGCTCGCTCTCGCGGCCGCGGGGCTCGGCGAGCGCTGGTACTTGAGCGGGTGGTTCCTGTGGGCCACCGCCGGCATCGCCGTCATGTTCGTCCTGAACCTGACCGTCTCGTTCACGCTCTCCCTTCACAACGCAGCGCGCGCCTACGAGATGTCGAATGCCGAGCTCTGGGGCGTCCTTCGGCACGTGTTTCGCCACTTCCTCAGGGACCCCCTGTCGTTCGTTCTGCCGCCGAAGGCCGTGCCCGCGCCGGACGCCGAGCCCGAACTCCCGAAGGAGTGACCCATGGCCGACGACGCTTGAGCTCCTTCACGATCGGGGCCCCAGTGAGGGGCCCGGGGCGTTTCCTCGAGGCTACGGAGCTCGGCCGCGGACACGAGCGCGACGTCCTCCGCTCCGCGGCGCCGGATGGTCACGGCGTCGCGGTCGTGAATGACGGCGTCGCACAGGGGAGGGGTCAAGTCGTCGCCTCGCCGAACGCAGCGCCTCGATGTGCTACTATGTGCGTCATGAGCGATGACGTGAATGTTCGCGATCTTCGGCAGAACCTGAGCGTCCACCTGCGCCTCGTCAAGGCGGGACGGACGCTGAAGGTCCTCGAGCGCGGGCGGCCCGTCGCGCTGCTCACGCCGCTGCCTGGGCACGGCAGCGCGCTGGAGCGACTCGTGTCGTCCGGCCTTGCGGCGCCGCCCCGGCTCCTGCTCGCGGCGCTTCCTCCGCCTCGCGCGGTCCGGGGGACGTTGACGGCGAGCGAGGCGCTCCGCCGCCAGCGCGACGATCGGTGAAGGCCGAGCTCGTCTACCTCGACTCGTCGGCGATCGTGAAGCTCGTCGTGAAGGAGCCCGAGAGCGACGCCCTGCGTTCGTGGACGGCGCTTCACCCTGCGGCCGTCACGTCCGCCCTCGCGGTGACGGAGGTGCGCCGGGCCGTGGGCCGGGTCGCGCCTCGGCGCGCCCTCTCGGACCGCGCGCGCCTCGTTCTGGACGGCGTGGCGATCCTCGGGCTGGACCAGGCCATCCTCGAAAAGGCCGCGAGCCTCGCGCCGCCGGAGCTCCGGACTCTCGACGCGATCCACATCGCCTCGGCGCTGTCGCTCGGCGCCGATCTCCTCGCGTTCGTGACGTATGACGATCGCCAACGGGACGCTGCGCGCAAGGCAGGCCTCCCGCTCGCGCGGCCCGGTGCGTGACCCGGGGCCGCGTTGACGGAGGGCGCCATCGTGATGATCCGGCGTCACGGGCGGGACGTGGCGGCCGTCGTGCCCGCGTGGAGCACATGAACGCGGGCCGAAGAGCGCCTCGGCGCCGGCGGCCTCGCCTCGGGCGCTGAGTGGCCTTCCTCTTCGACACGGACGCCGTCTCCG
>JBDTTJ010000197.1:0-6377 GCA_039930645.1 Acidobacteriota bacterium | reverse complement strand
AGGCCGAGGCGCCCATGTCGGCGAGGAACTTCGCGAAGTCGAAGCCCGGGGCTTCCGCGTTCAGGGCCGCGAGCGTCCTCTTGTTGTAGGTCTTCTGCGGGTCGCGGTTCTCGACGCGCGTGAGGGAGGCCTGGGCGAGCTTCGTCTCGATCCCCATCACGACGTCGGCCTCGGTCTTCGCCTTCTCCGGCGTGTCGCCCACGAGCTCGAGCGTCTTCGCGACGTGGGCGCGATAGGCCTCGCGCAGGTCCCTCGACTTGGCGTCGTCCTTGAGGTAGTAGTCCCGGTCGGGGAGGCCGAGGCCGCCCTGGTTGAAGACGCCAATGTAGCGAGAAGAATTCCGCGCGTCCTGCGCGACGCGGAAGCCGAAGCCCGCGTTCGCGCCCGAGAGGTGCAGCTCGGCGAGGACGGCGGGGAGGTCGTCGGCCGACTTCAGCTTCGCGATCGTCGCGAAGGACGGCGCGAGCGGAGCGGCGCCGGCCTTTTCGCGGGCCGCGGCGTCCATGCCGGTCGCGTAGAAGTCGGAGACTTTCTGCTGCGGCGTGCCCTTCGGCCAGTCGGACTTGCCGGACGATTCGTCGAGGATCTTCCTCACGACGTCGCGGTTGCGGTCCGCGAGCGCGTCGAAGCTCCCGTAGCGGCTGCGGTCGGCCGGGATCGGGTGCGCGGCAAGCCATGCGCCGTTCGCGAACTGGTAGAAGTCCTCGCAGGGCTTCGCGGACGCGTCGAAGTCGGCGCGGTCGATCGCCTTCGGCTTGGCGGGGGCCACGGGCTGGGCGAAGAGGGGGATTCCTGCGAACGAAAGAACGAGAACGGCGGTCGCTCGAAGACGCATGACTTCTCCTTCCCCTGGAGTCTACCGAGGGGAGGCCGATGAAACCCCGTCTCTACGGTCAGGCGACGGCGGCTTGCCGGGAGTCCTTCGCGCGCCTCAGGAGCGCCACGAGCCCGCCGAGCATCATCACGTAGAAGCCGCCCCAGACGAGGGAGATGAGGGGCTTCGTCGTGACGTCGATCGAGAGCGTCTCGGCCGTCGCGGGCTTGAGGTCGCCGCCCGCGGCGACGCCCATGAGCTCCAGCTCGCAGGTGCCTTCGTTCGGGGAGACGCGCTTGATGCGCATGCGGCCTCTGCCCGGGAGCGCCGTGTCGGGGGCTTCCGTGGCGGGCCCGCCGTCGGTCGCGCCGAAGTACATGACGAACTTCGCCGTCTTCTCCTCGGCGACCTGGGCGGTCGTCACGAGGAAGTTGGCCGTCACCGTGACGTGGGGACGTGTGGCGTCGTTGATCGCCGAGCGATCCGCCGAGAAGTCCAGGAACTTGATCTTGATCCCGTCGGCGCTCCTGCTCTCGCCCTTCTTGAGCGCCACCGTCGTGCCCTCGACACGGGCGGGCTGGCCCGGGTCGTAGGACTGCGGCGAGACGTAGAGGTCCATGAGCGGCGCCGAGCGCACGTCGGGGTTCGCCATCATCTGCTGCGTGCGCTGGTTCATGTACATCTTCGGGTAGGCCTTCCAGACTTTCCCGGACGGCGACGTGACGTCGACCTCCATCGCCTGCTTGGCGCGGCGGTCGTTCAGGTCGAGCATGTTGAGCTCTTCGGGCTGCTTGACGTCGCCCTTCTCGTTGACGAAGACGACTTTGCTGAACGTCATCGTGTGGCGGCCGACCTGGGTCGGCTGTCCCTTCGGGAGGTTGATCTGCGTTTTCGTCTCGTAGACGCCGGAGACGAGGATCCCGACGAGCATGATCGAAACGCCCACGTGCGCGAGATAGCCGCCCACGGTGGAGACCGCCTTGCGCTTGACGAAGAGCGCGACCGTCTGCGCGTTCGCGGCCATCCCAAAGACCGCGAACGAGAGGATCGCGAGGTCGCGCACGGAGTGGACGCCGGCCGCGATGGCGACGCCACCGCCCATGAGGCCGATGGCGGCGGCGACGAACGCTTTCTTCGCCACGGCGGCGAGCGTCTCCCCGCGCCAGGACAGGAACGGGACGAGCGCGACGAGAAGCGCCATGAGCGCCGCGATCGGCGCGTGCGTGACGTTGTAGAAGCTCGTCGAAACCTGCGACGCCTTGCCGCCGATGCGGGTGAGGATGGGCGCGGACGTGCCGAGGAGGATCACGAGGCCCGACGCGCTGAACAGCGTCACGGAGAGGATGAAGAGCACCGAGCGCGAGAGGAACGGCTCTTCCTTTTCCTTGCCCGTCGCGGCGTCTATGTCGGAGACGACCGGAATCTGCTTCCAGCGGAAGGCGAGGAGGCCGAGGCCGCCGAACAGAAAGACCACGATGATGGCGACGAGCCAGCCCGTGATCCCGAGGTCGATGAAGGAGTGGACCGAGAAGTCCGCGAGGACGCCGGAGCGCGTCAGGAACGTGCCGTAGAGGATGCAGCAGAACGCGAGGATCGCGAGGATGATGTTGATCTTCCGGTGCTTCGCGCGCGCCTTCTGGAGGTACATCCCGTGGACGAGGGCCACGGTCGCGAGCCACGGCACGAGCGACGTGTTCTCGACCGGATCCCACCCCCAGTAGCCGCCCCACCCGAGCGTCTTGTATGCCCAGTAGCCTCCCATGAGGATCGCGGTTCCGAGCGCCACGAACGTGAAGAGCGCCCAGGGCATCGCGCGGACGACCCAGCCGTCCCAGCGCTTCATCCAGAGGGCCGCGATCGCGAACGCGAACGGCACGCTGAGCGAGGCGAAGCCGGAAAACATGACCGGCGGGTGGATGACCATCCACGGGTCCTGCAGGAGCGGATTCAGGCCCTGGCCATCCGGCGGAATCTGGCCGAGGAAGCGGAACGGCGACTGCTTCACGAGGATCGCGACGATCCCGATGAAGGAGGCGACGTACACGATCATGACCGGAGGCTCCTGCTCCTTGGCCGAGCGAAGGACGAACAGGCCGATGAGCGCGCCGAAGAAGAGCCAGAGAAGGAACGAGCCCTCCTGCCCGGCCCAGAACGTGGAGAACAGGTAGTAGAAGGGGAGGTCGCGGCCCGAGTACGACGCGACGTACGAGATGCGGAAGTCGTGGGAGAGGAGGCGGCCCATGAGGAGGACCGAGGCGAGGACGACCGAAAAGGTGAATGCGTAGTAGAGACGTCGGGCAAAGAGAAGATCCAGATTCGGATTTTCTTCGAATGGTAATAGGGCAGGGCTCGCGTCGATCGCTGCGGCATGACCCGTGCGCATGACCCGCCAGTAGGCGAGGGCCGTCAGGACCCCGAAGGCGAGCGCCGCCCACATCGCGACGGTGCCCGGCGCGAAACCGAGGGGAGATCCCAGTCCCACGTCAGGCCTTCTTCCCGTACTGCTTCTCGATCTCCTCGCCCTGGTACTTCGAGGGGCATTTCACGAGGAGCTTCTCCGCCGTGAATTGATCGTTCTCGTAGCGGCCGATCGCCACGATCGACACCGCATCCTCGAAGTTCGCCGGTTTGACGTCCGTGTAGGACACGGGAATCACGTCCTTCGTCTGGGGGTCGACGAGCGTGAAGTTGAGGGTCTTCTTGTCCTGGTCGTACTTCGTGGAGCCCTTTTCGAGGGCGCCCATCACCTGGACGGTGCGGTGAGAGGACTTCGCCTCGGTGAACGACACGTAAGGAGTCATGGACTTCGTGAAGGTCGTGAGTCCGAGCGCGAGGAAGCCGAGGATCAGGATGGCTCCGGCCCAGTAAGCGCGTTTCATTTTGTGTTCTCCCCGCCGGAACGCGACTCGGCGGCGCGCACCCGGCGATCCAGGTAAATGAGGTAGCCGAAGATTCCGGCCCAGATGACGATGTTCACCGCGGCGACGTAACCGAGGGCCGTGTTCATGCCGACCTCTCGCGGACGATGCGGGAAACGCGGCGGTCGAGGTTCCACATCCAGTAGAAAAGCGCCATGAAAGCCACCATGGACGAGAAGAAGACCAGGCGGATGTCGGACGACATCTCGACCTTCCCCCGGGCGTTGATCACGGTGTCGGGATGCAGCGACTGGTACATGCGTGGAACGGCGAAGATCAGGAACGGCACCGTGACGACCGCGACGAGCGCGTAGGCCGACGAGAGGGTGGCGCGGCGCTCGGGATCCTCGAGCGCGCCCCTCAGGCCGAGGTACGCCCCGTAGACGAGGAGGAGAAGGACGATCGACGTCTCGCGCGGGTCCCAGTTCCAGTACGAGTTCCACATGACGCGGGCGAAGATCGAACCCGTCACGGTCGCCAGGACGCAGAAGAGGAACCCGAGGCGGGCGGCCGCCGACGCGGCTTCGTCGTCCTCGATCCGGCGCTTCCTCAGGTACATCCACGAGTACCAGGCGGCGACGAAGAACGCGAGCGTCGCGACCCAGGCTTGCGGGACGTGAAAGAAGACGATCCGCGAGGACTCGCCGACGAAGTTCTGGGCGGGTCGCGCGTACAGGAACGCCCCCCAGCAGATCGCCGCCATCCCGAGGCCCAGGAACCACTTGGAGATGAGTCCGAGACTCTTCACGCGGGGATCATACCTTCCGGACCGGAGCGGCCCATTAGTGCAGTTGCTTCAGAGACTCGATTTCAGAAACGGTAGGTCAGGCCCAGAAGCCAGCGGTTTTGCGTCGCCGTGTCGTCGTCCAGTTGCTCCCCCGTCACGAGAAGTGAGAACGAGCGGGACATGTTCCAGATTCCCGAAAGGCCGAAGCGCCTCGAGGAGGGCCGGTTCACGATCGTGAGGCCGCCCGTGTCGGTGAGCTGCAGGACGGACAGCGATGTGGAGTAGTCGAGCGTCACGTAGAAGCGAGAGCCGAGGCTTCGCCCGAGCGAGAAATACCAGGCGTCGTAGGTCGAGCTGCCGGGACGGTTCGTCCGGTTGTCCGACACGAACACGTCGAAGCCCGATCCCGCCACGTTCATCGCCGAGAGGCCGAACTGCAAGCGGTCCTGCGCGACGTCGTCGCGGTTGCTCTTGTCCTGGTAGTAGCCCGCCCAGGCGCGCCACCCGCGCGCGAACTCAACGGTCGCGCGGCCGCCCATCGAGTCGAAGAGGAAGCCGTCGAGGCTCTTGGCGTCGATCGGCCGGCCCGCGATCTGGTCCTGCGTGATCGACCGCGCGTCGATCGAGCGGCCGTGCTGGTACAGCGCCTGGATTTCGAAGGCCCGAACGGGGGCCCAGCGGGCGGTCGCGAAGAAGTAGGCGAGGCCGCCGTTCCCCACCCCTCCGGGCCCGGTCAGGTCGTATTCGGCCGCCTGGTAGAGGAAGAACTCCCGGCCGATCGGGATGAAGTTCGTGGTCGTGAGGACGTTCCGCTCCGCGAGGTTCTGGTTGCGGATCGTCACGAAGCCGAGGACGTCGCGCCAGCCGCGCTCGCCGTCGTACGCGACGTAGGCGCCGCCTTTCTTCACGTCCTGAACGTAGCCGGGGTCGTAGCCCTTCGGCTCGAGACCGCCGAAGACACTCATGCGGATCTTTCCGACCCTCGTCTCGAGCGCGAGGCCGCCCACGCCGCCCAGGGCGCCGAGGTCGTTGAGGTACATCTGTCCGAGGCGGACGGCGACCTTGCCGCCCGCGACACGGCCGCCGACCCACGCGTCGTAGACGGTCCAGCGGGGATCGCGGTTCGTGACGGACGGGTACTCGGAGCCGCGGGCGTCGAGGGAGAACTCCATGCCGTCCCGATCCCGCGGCGGCGTGTGAATCGAGACGGATCCGCTGAGCTCGTTGTAGTCGCTCGTCGTCCCGTCGGCGTTCTTCGTGCGGATGACCTGCCCGAACACGGAGATGCGGCCCCAGTCGAGCGCCGACTGCGCCACGGCCGGGGCTTCCCATGCCGCGATCGCCGCGAGGACGGCGAGGTTTGCGAGGCCACGGCGCATCAGCTCTTCCCGTTCGGGTGGCACGAGTAGCACGCCGTCGAGGTCCAGGAGTAGCCGGCGCGGCCCTTGTGCTTCGAGTCGGTCGTGGCTTTCGTGTGGCAGCCGATGCAGTTGAAGACCGTGAACACGTTCACGGTCGTGTGGCATTGGTTGCAGGGAACGTTGTGGTTCGAGACAAGCGGGAAATACGTGTGGTTGAACTTGCCCTGCTGCCAGGTCGCGTCCGTCGCCCTGTGGCAGGTGTCGCACGTCGTGGGGAAGCCGGCCGCGAGGTGGCTCGGGTTCTTCGAACTGTTGTAGACGGTCAGATGGCAGCCCACGCACGTCAGCGGCGCATTGCGGTACGGCGTCGTCGTGTGGCATTTGGCGCAGGCCTGTGTCGCGTGCACACCCACGAGCGCGAACGGCGTCATCGACGAGTGGTTGAAGATCGACGGTTTCCATGCCGGCGCAGAGAACTGGTGGCAGGTGTCGCAGGTCGTCGCGAAACCGCCGGAAAGGTGCGGCGGGCTGACGGACGCGCGGTAGTCGTTCTGGTG
>JBDTTJ010000196.1:0-6385 GCA_039930645.1 Acidobacteriota bacterium | reverse complement strand
TGCTCGACAACGTCGACCACGTGAAGGCGTACTGGGTGCAGATCGGCGAGAAGCTCGCCCCGGTCGCGCTCCACTTCGGAGCGGACGACCTCGTCGGCACCGTGATGGAGGAGACGATCACGCACGCCGCCGGCGCGACGACCGAGGCCGGCCTCACGCGCGCGCAGATGGAGGCGCTCATCCGCGGCGCGGGCCGCGAGCCCTTCGAGCGCGACGCGCACTACGAGCGGGTCGTGCGCGACGCGAGCGGCCGCGTTCTCCGCGCGAACCGTCATGATTTCGCGGCTGCTCTCGCCGCGACGCTGGCCGGATAATCGCCATCGTGAGACCGTGAGCCTGTCGCCGGGAAGTCACCTCGGCCCGTACGAAATTCTCGCCGCGCTTGGCGCGGGCGGGATGGGTGAGGTGTACCGGGCGAAGGACATGAAGCTCGGACGCGACGTGGCGCTGAAGGTCCTGCCTCAGGAGTTCTTCGAAGACCGGGGAAGGGTTGAACGCTTCGAGCGTGAGGCAAAGCTGCTCGCCGCGCTGAACCACCCGAACGTCGCGACCATTCACGCCTTCGAGGAAGTTTCCGGCCGTCATCTCCTCGTCATGGAGCTCGTCGAGGGCACGACGCTTCGCGACAAGCTGGACGCGGGACCGCTTCCGCAGAGGAAGGCCGTCGACTACGCCGTTCAGATCGCCCGAGGCCTCTCGGCCGCACACGAGAAGGGGATCGTCCACCGGGACCTGAAGCCCGAGAACCTCTTCGTCACGAAAGACGGCCACCTGAAGATCCTCGACTTCGGCCTCGCGAAGCGGGCTCAGGCCGCTCCCGCCCCGGACGTGACGAGCGCTCCTACGAAATCGCAGCACACGGAGCCCGGTACGGTCTTCGGGACGGTCGCCTACATGTCGCCCGAGCAGGTGCGTGGGCTCCCCCTTGACCATCGGTCGGACATCTTCTCGTTCGGAGTCGTCCTCTACGAGATGCTTTCGGGCAGGAGGGCTTTCAAGCGGGACACGTCCGCCGAGACGATGACGGCGATCCTGAGGGAGGAGCCGCCGGATCTCTCCGGGTCGGGGAAGAACATCCCGCCGGCCCTCGACCGGATCGTGGGGCATTGCCTGGAGAAGAGCCCCGAACGGCGCTTCGGTTCGGCCCACGACGTCGCCTTCGCTTTGGAAGAGGCCGTTGCCGCGGCCACGAGCGGTCAGCGTGCGGCGGCGTTTGGTGAGGGAAGGCACGTCTTCATCAAGGTGGTCGCGGGCGCCGTCGCGCTCCTTGCCGTCGCGGGAGCGTTCCTTTTCCTTCGGCAACGACGAGGCGGTCCTGCCGCCGGCCCGAAGCGCGTGGCAGTCCTGCCGTTCGAGAACCTCGGTGCGCCCGAGGACGACTATTTCGCCGACGGCATCGCGGACGAGGTGCGAGGCAAGCTGACGTCGCTTCCTGGCCTCGAGGTCATCGCCCGGGCCAGCTCGACGCCCTACAAGAAAACGTCGAAGACTCCCGCGCAGATCGCCCGGGAGCTGGAGGCCCGGTACCTGCTGACGGGCACCGTGCGCTGGCAGAAGGGAGCGGGCAACACGAACCGCGTGGCCGTCCGCCCCGAGCTGGTCGAGGTCACGGGCTCGGCCGCGCCTGCCTCGCGATGGCAGCAGCCGTTCGACGCGGAGCTGACGGACGTCTTCCGCGTGCAGTCCGAGATCGCCGGGCGCGTCGCGACCGCGCTGGGCGTCGCGCTGGGCACCGGGGAGGAGAGGCGCCTCTCCGAAAAGCCGACGCAGAATCTCACCGCCTACGACGCGTTTCTTCGGGGCGAGGAGGCCTCGAAGAGCCTGGGATTCTCCGATCCGGCCAGCCTCCGGCGCTCCCTGGGCTTCTACGAGCAAGCCGTAGCGCTCGACCCTGCGTTCGTACAGGCCTGGGCGCAGGTCTCGCGGACCTGCTCCGCCCTCCACTATCTCAGCACACCCAGTCCCGCCCTGACGGAGCGTGCGAGGCAGGCGGCGGAGAAGGCGCTGGCACTCGCCCCGGATCGCCCGGAGGGCCATCTGGCGTTGGGCGATTTCCAGATCCACGTGGCTCGCGACCGGGAAAGCGCGCTGAAGCATTACGCCCGCGGCCGGAGCCTGGCTCCGGGCAACGCGGATCTCCTGACGGCGGCGGCCGTGGTCGAGGAGCGCCTCGGGCGGTGGGAGGCCGCGGTCGGGCACTTCAGACAGGCCGAGCGTCTGGATCCCCGCGCGGCATTGACCCTGCGGCGGCTCGGCGAAGCGTTCCTCTTTCTACGCCGCTACCCCGAAGCTCGCGAAACCCTCGACCGGGGCCTCGCCTTCGCACCCGCCAACCTCGACCTGATCGAGCAAAGCGCGATGCTGTCCCTCGCCGAGGGGGACCTGAGCGGGGCCCGGGCCGTCCTCAGGAGCTCCTCGAAAACGGTCGAGCCGACGGCTCTCGTGGCCTACATGGCGAACTACTGGGATCTCGTCTGGGTTCTCGACGAGGGGCAGCGTGACCTGCTCGTGCGTCTGACCCCCAGCGCGTTCGACGACGACAAGGGCGCCTGGGGTCTCTGCCTCGCCCAAGCCTACGCCTTGAAGAACGACGCGGCGAACGTGCGCTCGTATGCCGAGGAAGCGAGGAGCGCCTTCGAGAAGCAGAGTCGCGCAAATCCAGAAGACGCGCAGCGCCATTTCCTCCACGGCCTCGCGCTGGCGTACTTGGGTCGGAAAGACGAAGCGATACGGGCGGGCGAGCGCGGCGCGATGATCGCCCCGCTGGCGAAAGATGCGTACGACGGCCCCTACCTCCAGCACCAGCTCGTGCGCATCTACATCCTCGTCGGTGAGCCGGAGAAGGCGCTCGACAGGCTGGAGCCTCTCTTGAGAGTCCCCTACTTCCTCTCGCCGGGCTGGCTCAAAATCGATCCCAACTTCGACCCGCTGCGGAAGAACCCGAGGTTCAAGAAGCTGGAGGCAGGTGCACCGTAGTTCGTTCCGCGGCTAACACCCGCATGCTGAGGTTCACGGCAGCTTCCTTCTCGGATCGCGTCTCCTAATTCACCGCCTCGAGCTGCTTCTTGATCGCGGCGATCGTGCGGTCGCTGACCTGCTCCTTCGGGAGCGCCTCGGCGTAGGCGAGCATCTCGCTCAGCGTCTTTTTCGCCGCCGCCGCGTCGCCCATCTTCGTCAGGATGTCGACGCGGGTGCGGAAGACGACGAGCTTCCTCGGCCCGTACGCCCGCGCCATCGCGCGGTCGGACGCGGCGAGCGCCTCGTCGTACTTCTTCATCGCCCCGTAGGCGATCGCAAGGCGCTGCGGCGGGTTGTAGTCGTCCGGGAAGTCCTTTTCGGACTGCCGAAGCGCCGGGACGACGCGCTCGCTCTGGCCGAGCGCGAGGCACGCGGACACGCGGTGCGCGTCGAACACGGTCCGCTCCGAAGGCGTCTTCGCCTTCTCGGCCTCGCCCTCGAGATAGGCCACCCACTCTTCGAGGTACTTCTTCGCGCCCGCGGGATCCTTCGCCGCGTCGCGCTCCTCCGCGAGGGAGCTGAAGAGAGACGAGACGTCGTCGGCCGCAAGGCCCGTCTTCGGGCCTTCGACGACCGCGCGGGCGTCCGCGGCGAGGGCCGTGACCAGTTCGGCCTTCTTCGGATCGTCGTCCTTCAGCGAGAGAGCGCAGTCGAGACCCGAGCCCGCCACGTTCGCGGCCGACGGAGTCGACTTGAGATTCCGGTAGGCGCCCTTCGCCGTCGCCGCGCAGGCTTCGCGCTGGCCGCTCTGCGAGAGCGAGAAGAGGAGCGACTCGACGGTGCGCGCGTACGAGGGCGCGCCCGGCTTCTGCGTCTCGAGCGCCTTGCGGTACGCCACCGCGGCCTCGGCGTACTTCGCGTCCGCGTAGAGCCGGTCCGCGTCCGCGAGCGCCGCGCCCGGCGCCGTCTTCCCGCGGGCCGCCTTCTCTCCGTCGTCGAGGAGGCGCAGGAGCTGCGGCGTCGTCACGCCGCCCGCCCAGCGCAGAACGATCTTCTCGGTCGCCGCGTCGATCACGTAGATCGACGGCCAGACCTTTACGGGAAACTTCCCCAGCAGCGCGGCGTTCTCACGCTTCTCGGTGTTGACCGAAAGCCAGACGAACCGTCCGGCCTGCCGCTCGAGCGCCTTGTCCGTGAAGACGAAGGCCCTCATCGAGCGGCACGTGTGTCACCAGGGCGCCCAGGCCTCGAAGAAGATCGGCTTGCCGGAGGCTTTCGCGGAGGCGAGCGCCTTCGTGTAGTCGTCCTCGATGAAGGGCAGAACCTGGCGGGGCGCGGCGGGCGCGGCCGTCGTGCCGGCCACGGCGGCCGGCGCGGCGAAGAGGGCGGCGGCGAGCACCGCTCCGAGTCGTGTCGTTTTCATGACCCGATGATACGGGTCCGCCGCGGCCAGGTTTCAGGGGAAACTCATCGCCACGTAGCTGCCGTCGGACGTGACGTTGTCGTTGAGAACGGCGTACGCCGCGAAGCGCGACGCGCCCGAAGTCTTCTCGATCTCGGCGTACCCCGCCGACGCCCCGAAGTCGGCGAGCGGCCGGTTGAATTGGAACCACTCGCCGGGCGCAAGCGTCTTCTCGACGGGCGACCCGAGCAGCGGCCGGCCCGGACCCGACCCGAAGTACGTCACGCGGAGGGCGATCGCGTCCGCGGCGTCGCCGCGGTTCACGACCGCGAGGTTAGACCTCTGGGAGGCGTTCTCCTGGAGCCCGTAGACGGACGCCGTCGCCGTCGCGCACTGCGCGGCCGTGAGGCCCGGATAGAAAAGGCCGTAGGAGCCGCCGGAGGAAATCGGAACGTACGTCCGGGCGCCCGCCCCGAGCGCGCCCGCGGCGGCGCCCGACGCCGCGCGAACGGAGAGAGAGCCGCCGACGTTCCGTCCGTCGCTCTCGATCGGGAGCGTCCCGCGAAGAAACGCGATCGCGTCCGGCAGGATTCGCTGCTCCCCGGCGGCGAGCGTGAGCGGAACGACGCCGGATCCGCTGCCGAACCCGTTCGCGGCGACGTAGACCAGCTGGAGCGAGAGCGGCGCCGCCGTGAAGTTCGTGAGCGTGAGCTCGGTCCGGAAGCGCGCGCCGAGGCCCTGCACGTCGAGGACGACCGGCACGAGCCGGTCGGCTCCGGACGCGTCTCCCGCGATGAGGGGCGGCACGTACGAGCCGTCCGACGTCACGGCGTCGTTCAGGACCGCGTACGCCGTGAACGGCGACGCGCCGGACACCCGCGTCACGACGGCGCGGCCGGACGAGGCCTTGCCGGCGAGCGGCTGGTTGAACTGAAACCACCCCCATGGCCCGAGCGCCTGGTCGGGCAGCGCGCCGAGGTCCTCGCCCGCGGGACCCTGAAGGGAGACCCGAAGGACGATCGGATCCGGCCCGGCGTTCACGACGGCGACGTTCGAGCGCTGGGCCGCGTTCTGCTGCAGCCCGAAGAGCGTGGCCGGGACCGTCGTGGAGTCGGCCGACGGATAGGCGAGACCGAACGTCCCCGTTCCTCCCGCCGGATCGGCCGTGAACGTGCGGGCCCCCGCGTACACGTACTCGCCCGGATGCGTGGAGAACGTGACGCGGAGCGTGCCGACGTGCGTCGCCCCGTCGTCCGGGATCGGGAGGTTCCGGGAGCGGAGCCATGCAACGACGTCCGGGAGCGTCCGCATCTCGTGGGAGCCCAGGTTGAGCCGTGCGAACCCGCTGCCGCCGCCCACCGCGGCCGTAAAGGAGAGGAGGACGGGCGTTGAGTCGCCCACCGCCCAGAGCGTCACCTCGCTCGTGTAGCGGCTCCCGCCCAGTCCCGGCGACTCGAGGACGACCGGGATCAGAACCGACGTCCCCGTGGACTCCGGCGGGACCTTGATCGTGATCGTGATCGACGCGACCCCCGACCCGCCGTTCGTATCGGCCGCGGTGAGCGTGACGCGGTACGTTCCGGGCGCCGCGAAGGGATGGGCGGCCGGCGTCGCGCCCGCTGCGCTCCTGCCGTCCCCGAAGTCCCATGCGAGCGATACGGCGTCGCCTTCGGGGTCCGTCGCCGAGCCCGAGAACGTCACCGGCACGCCGGCTTCGAACGTCGCGTTCGGGGCCGGGCTCGTGATCGCGGGAACGGGAGGGCGATTCGAGATCAGCGCTGCGGGGAGCGTGGAGACGAAAACATCCGGCGCGGCGCCGGCGTCGTCGGACCACGAGACGACGAGGGCTCCGTTCGCGCCGGCCGAGACGGCGGCCCGGCCGGGGCCGCCGAGGCCGTCCACGGGGTTCGCGGAGCTGCCCGAGAAGCCCCCGTTCATCGAGAGGTCGACCGGGGACGAGAACGTCTTCCCGCCGTCGGTGGAGCGCGCGACCCGGACGTCGCTCTGAACGTCGTTCGCGTCGAA
>JBDTTJ010000195.1:0-6431 GCA_039930645.1 Acidobacteriota bacterium | reverse complement strand
CGCGCCCGGCGCCACGACGACTACGACCGCTACCTGCGCGACGAGATGCTCCCGTACATCGAGAGCCGCGCCGGCGGCAACGTCGTCACGGTCGGCGCGAGCTTCGGCGCGTACCACGCGGCGAACCTCGCGGGCCGGTATCCCGGACGCGTGACGAAGGCGATCTGCTTCTCGGGCCTCTACGACGTGTCGCGCTATCTCGACGGCAGCTGGGACGATCTTTGCTACTACCACACGCCCAACGCCTACATCGCGAACATGGATGAGGCGTGGAAAGAGAAGCTGCGGGCCGTCGAATGGGTCGTCGCGACCGGTGAGCAGGACTCCCTGATCCGCGACAACCGCGATTTCGCGGCGCTCCTCGCGCGGCAGGGTCAGCGGATCCAGGCCGAGTTCTGGCCTGGCGTCTTCGGACACGACTGGCCGTTCTGGAACGAGCACATCCGCCGGTTCATCTGACCCGCGGTCAGACGGGCTTCGCGCGCAGCTCCTTGAGGCGCTTTTCGGCCTGGGCGCCCTTCTGCCGCGCCTCGTCCGCCTCGGCCTTCGGCCCGAGGATGCCCTTGACCGCCGCGAGCGCGCGCCAGGCTTCCGGCCGGAACGGGGCGCTGCGCGTCGTCTCGTGCGCCGCCTCGAGGGACTCCTCGAAGTCGCCACGCCTCTCGAGAAGGCGGGCGAGCGCCACGCCGATCTCCCACGACTTCGGGAAGGCGTCCTTCCCGTCCCTCAGCACCGAGACCGCGGCCTCGGCGCGCCCGGTCCACTCGCGGTAGCGCGCGAGCGTCACGAAGTCGCCCGGCTCGCGCACCGCCGGATCGGCGACCGCCCGCTCGAAGAAAGCCATCGCCGTGTCGTCGACGACGCGGCGTCCCCCGGTCTCGACGCCCAGGATGAAACCCTCCGCGAATGCGAGAGCGCGCGTGCGCGCGAGGCTCGTGCTCTCCGGGTGCGCCGCGAGCGCCTTGTTGCACACGGCGAGACAGCCCGCGTACTCCTTGAGGCGCAGGAGACCGCGCGCCTCGGTCTCGGCGGCCGCGCGCTTCAGCGCGGCGTCGCCGCCCTCGGGGAACCCGGAGAGCTCGGCCTTCGCGTCGGCCCAGCGCTCGAGGCCCTGCAGGGCGCGCGCCCGGATCACCCGGGGCCTGGGGTCCTTCGGCGCGAGGTTCCGGGCCTCCGCGGCGAGCGCGAGCGCTTCGTGGAGCTCCGCGAGCTGCTCCGGCAGGCGGGTCTCCGGGACGGTCGCGGCGTGGCGAAGAAGCTGCTCGGCCGCGTCGAGGAGCGTCCCGGCGTCGCGCCGCCCCTCGAGCCGCTGGCGCGCCGTCGCGACCGCGTCCGATGAAAGGCCCTGGGCGCCCTGTGCGGCGAGGAGAAGGTCGAGAAGGCCCGCGTCGGTCTTGTGGAGGAGAAGGCCGGTGCGCGCCGCGCGCTCGGCGAGGCTCGGGTTGTCGAGACGCAGGTGCGCGTCCGCCAGGAGCGCGAACATGTCCGACGGCTTGTCCGTCGCGGCCGAAAGGGCGTCGAGGGCGGCAACGGCGTCCGCCGGGCGGCCGAGCTTCAGGAGGCCCCGCGCCAGCGTGATCGCCGAGGTTTGCTGGAGCGGGTCGTCCGGGTGCTCCCGCACGACGGACGGAAGGACGACGCGAGAGAGGATCGCGACCGCGCCGGCCCAGTCCTCTTTCTCCGCGAAGCGCAACGCCTCGTCCAGCTCTTTCTTGGCGCCGCGGATGTCGACCGTCGAGCCGCCGCGGCCCGTCACCATCGCACCGGTCGCGACCTTCGCGCGCAGCACGTCGCTGCGCACCTCGGAGGCCTGATAGCGCATCTTCGGAATGAACCGGCCGATCTTCAGCTCGCGCCTGAGTGACGCATTCAGCACGTCCGTGGCGAACGACTTCCAATCCGGGTAGCGGCCGTGCCGCTCGCGCTCGAGCCCGCGCATGATGATGTCGTCGGCGCCGAACGTGGAGCGGCGGAACATGCCGGACGCGAGGCGTGAAGGCTCGTTGCGAATCTTCGCGCCGCGGATCTCGTGCCAGTCTCCCGTGAAGGGAACGCGCCCCGTCTCCCACTCGTACATGAGGCAGCAGAGGCTGTAGATGTCCGACCGCACGTCGAGCGGCACGCCCCCGAGGAGCTGCTCGGGCGACGCGTACGCGGCGGTGCCGTAGATCACCATCGCGCCGTCCGCGGCGGCCGGATCGATCTCGCCGCGCGTCCCCGCGATTCCCCAGTCCGACACCGCGGCGCGGTGCAGGTCGTCGATCAGGATGTTTTCGGGCTTGAGGTCGAGGTGGAGGATCCCGTGCTCGCGATGGGCCCACTCCAGCGCGCCCGCGATGCGGACGATCGTTCGGTAGAAGATCTCGGGGTCCTTCTCCGACAGGTGCGGCCGGAGGTTCCCGCCGTTCATCCAGCGCGCGCACACGACCGGCGTGTCCTTGTACGTGAAGACGCAGAGCGCCTCGACGATTCCGTCGCAGACCGAAAGTTTCAACCAGGTCTGGAGCTCGACGAGGAAGCGCTCGAAGGCCTCGCCCTGCTTCTCACCCGCCGGCAGCGCCTTCACGGCGAACGCCGGGCCCTGGCCCTGACGGACCTTCGCGCAGACGCCCATCCCGCCGCGGATGACGTCGACGACCGTGAACGTGCCGGAGGCGAGCCCCTGCGCCCGTGCCAGCTCGGGCAGGGTCAGTTCTTCGCCTGAACGAAACAAAGTCACCTGTATCCAATTCTCTCACCAGCCACGGCCGGCGTTACCATCGGCGCTCCGATGACGCGCCCCGCCCGCCGGATCGCCCTCACCGCCGCCGTTCTCTCCGCCCTTTCAGCCGCCGTCGCGCCGCCAGCCCGGGCCCAGAACGCGGACTTCGTGTGGTACGGCGGCCCGATCCTCGCGGGAAAGGACGCGCGTCCCGAAGCCCTCGCCGTGAAGGACGGGAAGATCGTGGCGCTCGGAACGCGCGCCGACGTCGAGAGGAAGTGGAAGGGAAAGACCACCCTCCCGATTGATTTGAACGGCCAGGCCCTCGTCGCCGGTTTCGTCCCGACTCCCGCGCCGACGCCGCCTCCCTTTGCGCCGCCGAAGGGCGCGGCGAAGATCGAGAAGCCGGCCCGGGAGGCGCCCGCTCCCGCCCCGAAACCGGAGCCGACCCCGGCGCCTCGCGAGAGTGCTCCGCCGCTCGAGGCTCTCGGGGCCGACGTTTCGCCGCCGCCGCCGGGCATCCCCTACACGATCGCGTCCGTTCGTGACGCGCTCCGGATGTGGATCCTGCGCTCGAATCTTCCGAAGCGGCACCGCGTCGTCGTCGGCTTCGGCTACGACGTCACGAAGCTCGAGGAGAAACGCCCGCCCACGCGCGAGGAGCTCGACAGGGTGTCGGCGACCCTGCCCGTCATCGTCGTGTCCCGCGCCGGCGACGCGGGCGCCTACAACACGCTCGCCCTGCAGAGGGCCGGGATCTCGTGGCGCACGAAGGACCCGCCGGGCGGCGCGATCGTCCGCCGCGGGCGCATCCAGGAACCGAACGGCGTCCTCACGGGCTCCGCCCACGCGGCCGCGTTCACGAAGCTGGTCCCGCGCCTCGACGAGAAAGAACGCGCGCGCCTCCACGCCGAGAGCGTCAGGCTGAACGCGCCCCAGGAGCCCGAGACCGCGCGGGCCGCCGCCGCCGCCGCCGTCGTCGAGGCCCCGGCGCCCGCGCCGGTCCCAACGTCCGCCCCGGCGCCGGCCGTCGCCGCGGCCGGGCCGCAGCCCGCGCCCGCGGCGCGCGACGCGGGGTCCGAGGCCCTCGCCGCGCTCGTCGCGGACGTCCTCGCCGGGTCGTCGGCGCTCGAGATCGGCCGCCCGGCCGACATGTCCGTCCTCTCGGACGACCCGTCCGCCGTGGATCCCGCGCGGCGCGCCGCGATCAAGGTCGTCGAGGAGGTCCGGAAGGGACGGACCATCTGGCGACGGGATCCCACGCGCCGCTGAGTCTCGCGGGCCCGCACCGGCGTAGGATCGATCCCCACGCCGTGTTCACAGGAGATTCCATGCGAAACAGAATCATTCTCGCGGCGACGCTCGCCGCCCTCGCGCTCCCCGTCCGCGCGCAGGAACTGAAGGTCGAGGAGCACGTCCTCCCGAACGGGATGCGGCTCCTTTTCGTCCCCCGCGCCGACGAGCCGTCGGTCGCCGCCGGCTGGGTCGCCCACGTCGGGAGCGCGAACGAGCGCCCCGGGATCACGGGGATCAGCCACCTCTTCGAACACATGATGTTCAAGGGGACGAAGACGATCGGGTCGAAAGATCCGGCGCGCGACCAGAAGCTCATCGAGGAGCAGGAGCGCGTGCGCGGCCTCATGCGCGACGAGGACGCGGTGCTGCGGGCCGCTCTCCGGCGCGGCGAGATCGACGACGTCACGAAGCCCGAGAACAAGACGGCGCGCTACAAGGACCTCGACAAGGAGTTCGACGCGCTCGTGAAGGAGCAGCGCGACCTCCTCGTGAAGAACGAGTTCGACCGGATCTACACGAAAGGCGGCGCGTCGGGCATGAACGCCTCGACGAACACGGACCTCACGCAGTACTTCATCACCGTGCCGAAGAACAAGCTCGAGCTGTGGTTCTGGATGGAGTCGGACCGGCTGAGCGCGCCCGTCTTCCGCGAGTTCTACTCCGAGCGCGACGTCGTCTTCGAGGAGCGGCGCCTCAGGACCGAGTCGACACCGACCGGCCGTCTCGAGGAGGCCTTCGAGGAGATGTTCTGGCACGGCCACCCGTACTCCTGGCCGGTCGTCGGCTACGCCTCGGACATCCCCGCGATCACGAAGGCCGAGGCGGACGAGTACTACGCACTCTTCTACGCGCCGAACAACATCGCGGCCGTCCTCGTCGGCGACTTCGACCCGAAGGAGGCCCTCGCGCTCGCCGCGAAGTACTTCGGGCGTATCCCGCGCGGCAAGAACCCGCCGCCCGAGATGACGCTCCTCCCGCCGAAGTGGGAGGCCGAGATGCGGATGAACGGCGAAGCGGACACGAACCCCCGCGTCGAGGCCGACTGGCACACGGTACCGTTCGGCCACAAGGACTCCTACGCCCTTCAGGTCCTCGCCCAGCTCCTGAACGGGCGCACGGGCCGCCTCTACAAGGCGCTCGTCGCGGGCGAGAACCCGGTCGCGACGAACGCACAGGCCAGCGCGTCCGCGCGCAAGTACGCGGGCGAGTTCGGCATCGAGGCGCAGGTCAGGGACGGCCGCGCCCCCGAGGAGACCGAACGCGCGGTCTACGCCGAGCTCGACAGGCTGAAGAAGGACCTCGTCCCGGCCGAAGAGCTCCAGAAGGTCAAGAACAACTCGGCCGCGCAGGCGTTCCGCTCGATGCAGACGAACATGGGCATCCTCTACAGCCTCATGGGAAACGACGGCCGCGGCGACTGGAAGGAATTCCGCGAGGGGCCGAAGAAGATCCAGGCCGTCACGGCCGAGGACGTCCGGCGCGTGGCGCAGGCGTACCTCACGAAGGAGAACCGCGGCGTCGCGACTTACACACGCAAGGGCGGCGCCGCGCCGCGACGGCCCGGGCGCCCCGCGGGAACGGAGACGAAGTAGCCATGAAAAACACGTTGAAAGCCGCCGTTCTCGCCGGCGCCCTCGCTTTCTCCGGCGCGCTCCTCGCCGCCGACGCGATTCCCGCGCGGCCCGAGCAGATCGCCGTCAAGCCGCTCGCGTGGGCGCCGCCCGCAGCAAAGGACCACCGCGTCGTCCTGAAGAAATCCGGCGTCGTCGCGTACCTCGCCGAGAACCACGACCTGCCGCTCGTGAACGTCCAGATCCTTCTCCGGGGCGGCACGTACCTGAACCCGCCCGGCAAGGAGGGCCTCGCCGAGACGACGGGCTGGCTCCTCGCGCGCGGCGGCACGAAGAAACGCAAGGCCGAGGACCTCGAGGAGCGTCTCGCGTTTCTCGCGGCGCAGCTCAACCCCGAGCAGACCGGCGGACGCCCTGGAAGCGCGCGGCCGACCGGGTACCTCGACGACCGCGGCGTCGTCACGCTCAACCTTCTCTCGAAGGATCTCGACGAGGGCCTCGCGATCCTGCGCGAGGTCCTCACGGAGCCCGCCTTTCAGGAAGACCGCCTGAATCTCCGCAAGGACCAGCTCGTCGCGGAGATGAAGCAGCGGAACGACTCCTCCGCGTCGATCGAGGCGCGCGAACGCTCCGTCCTCCTCAGCGGCGCCGATTTCTACGTGAACAAGTGGGAGACGAAGGCCTCCATCGACTCCCTCACGCGGGCCGACCTCGCCGCATTCCACGCGCGCTGGGTCGCGCCCCGCAACATGATCGTGGCGGCCGCCGGGGACTTCCGGAAGGCCGACATGGCCGCGAAGCTCGACGCGCTCCTCGCGAACTGGCCGTTCAAGGGCGAGGCGGCGCCGCCCGTTCCGAAGCCG
>JBDTTJ010000194.1:0-6435 GCA_039930645.1 Acidobacteriota bacterium | reverse complement strand
ATCGCGATCCACGGCGAGGACATCTACCGCCGCGGCACGGACGTCACCGAGATCCGCAAGCGCTTCGGAATGGTCTTCCAGAAGTCGAACCCGTTCCCAAAGACGATCTTCGAGAACGTCGTCTACGGCCTCAGAATCCAGGGCGAGAACCGCAAGGGGGTCCTCGAGGAGGCGGCAGAGCGCTCCCTGCGGAACGCCGCCCTCTGGGACGAGGTGAAGGACCGCCTCGGCGACTCGGCGCTGGGACTTTCGGGCGGCCAGATGCAGCGCGTCTGCATCGCACGCGCGATCGCCGTGGAGCCCGAAATCCTCCTCATGGACGAGCCCTGCTCGGCCCTCGACCCGATCGCGACGAGCAAGGTCGAGGAGCTCATCTTCGAGCTCAAGGAGCGCTACACGATCGTCATCGTGACGCATAACATGCAGCAGGCGGCGCGCGTCTCGGACGAGACGGGCTTCTTCATGCTCGGCAAGCTCATCGAGTTCGACAAGACCGAGACGATCTTCACGAAGCCGCGTCAGAAGACGACCGAGGACTACATCACGGGGAGGTTCGGATGAAGCCCGCCTCCGGCCCCGCCCGACACCGCATCGCGGTCGTGGAAGACGACGACGATCTCGCCTTCACGCTCACGTACAACCTCAAGAAGGACGGGCGCTACGAGGTCGAGCGCTTCGCGGGCGGCCTCGTCGCGATGGACGAGCTGTTGGCGCGTCCGCCTGACCTCGTCCTCCTCGACCTGAACCTGCCCGACGTCGACGGCCTCACGATCTGCCGCGAGCTGAAAAAGCACGAGGAGACGCGCAAGATTCCCATCCTCATGCTCACGGCGCGCGCCGAGGAGCGCGACAAGCTGCTCGGCTTCGAGCTGGGGGCGGACGACTACGTCACGAAGCCGTTCTCGATGAAGGAGCTCCTCGCCCGCATCGCCGCTCATTTGCGGCGGGCGGCGTCCCCGGAGTCGCCGGACGACGTCTTCGAAGACGAGCGGCTGAAAATCGACCGGGCGCGCCACACCGTGGAAGTTCGCGGCCAGCAGGTCCACCTCACGAAAAAGGAGTTCGACCTCCTCTGGCTCCTCATCCGGAGCGGCGGACGCGTCGTGTCGCGGGAGACGATTCTCTCGCGCCTCTGGGACTACGCGGCCGACATCGAAACGCGCACTGTCGACGTCCACGTCCGCTCGCTCCGCAAGAAGATCGGCGACGACGTCATCGAGACCGTCGTCGGTGTGGGGTACAAGTTTCCGAAATGAGCCGCTTCTTCCGCCGCGCGGCGCTGCCCGCGCTCGCCGGCCTCGTTCTGGGCGTGCTGTTCGCGCTCATCCTCGGGCGCGTCCTCGACGGCGCCGTGCGCGAGCGCGGTCGGAGCGAGCTCGCCCTCAAGCTGGACCGTCTCGTTCCCGAGTTCGAGGCCGACCTGAGGTCTCGAATCGCCCCCACGGATCGCGTCCGCCTCGCCGCACGCCAGGCCGGAGCGCGGCTCACGCTCGTGGAGGGCGACGGCACGGTCCTCGCCGACAGCGAGGTCGAGGCCGACCAGGTCGCCACGATCGAGAACCACGGCTCGCGCCCCGAGATCGCCGCGGCCCGCCGGGACGTCGTGGGCTTCGGCGAGCGCCGGTCGGCGACCGTCCTCGAGCCTTTCGTCTACGTCGCCCGGCGCGTCGGCGAGGAGGCGAGCCCGGTCGGCTACGTCCGGCTGGCGATCAGCCAGAACGACCTCGACTCCCTCGAGGCGCCGTTCCGCCGGACGCTCGTGCAGATTTCCGTCCTCGCCGGTCTCATGGTCGGCCTCGTCGTGACGTTCATCCGGCAGCGGCACGCGCGCGAGCTCGAACGCGTGCGGGCGGCCGTCGCCGATGCCGCCGCCGGCCGGCAGCCGGCACCGCCGGAGGGCGGCTCGGAGGAGACGCAGGAGGTCTACGTCGCCCTCGCGCGTTTCGCCCGGCTCGTCTCGGCCGAGCGCGCGGGCAGCGAGAAGGCGCGCCTCCTCGCCCGCACTGTCTTCGAGCAGGTGCCCGTCGGCCTCCTCGTCGTGGACCGCTCTCTCGCCCTCCTCGATGCGAACCCGGCCGCCCTCGCGCTCTTCCACGTGCCCGCGGGCGCGCCGCGGGGCGCCCTCATCGACCTCGTGCGCCACCCCGACGCGCTCCGGCTCTTCGAGGCGGGAGTCGCCGCGAGCACGCCCGAGGCGCCGACTTCCTCGGCCGTCCTGCGTTTCGGCGGCGAGCTGACGCCCGAGCAGATCCTCGAGATCACCGTCCGCTCGGTCCCCCACCGCGACGCGCACGGCGAGCCCTCGGCGATCGGTGTCGTGAGGGACGTGACGGAGCGCGAGCACATGGAGACCATGCGGCGCCGCTTCGTCTCCGACGTCTCCCACGAGCTGCGGACGCCCATCGCCGCCATCCGCGCGGCCGTCGAGACGCTCGCCGGCGAGGACGAGCTCCCCTCCGACATCGCGCGCCTCCTCGGCATCCTCGAGCGCCAGTCCTCCGAGATGGAGGCTCTCGTCTCGGACCTCACGGACCTCTCCCAGATCGAGTCGGGCGCCGTCACTCTCCAGCCCGAACGCATCTCGATCAAGCCCCTCCTCACTTCGGTGGTCCGGGACCTGCAGTCCGCCGCCGAGGCGCGCAACGTGACCGTCGCCGTCGACACACCCGAAGCGCTCGCCGTGTCGGGCGACCGGCGCCGGCTCGCGCAGGTCTTCCGGAACCTCGTCGACAACGCCGTGAAGTTCTCCCCCGCCGCCGGCCGCGTGGACGTCCTCGTCGAGGGCGGCGCCGCGGGGCCGGACGGGCTCGCGCCATGCGTCGTCCACGTCGTGGACCGGGGGATCGGCATCCCTCGCTCGGAGCAGGCGCGGATCTTCCAGCGCTTCTACCGCGTCGACCCGTCGCGCGCGAAGTCCGTCCCCGGCACCGGCCTCGGCCTCGCGATCGTCAAGCACATCCTGATCCTCCACGGCGGTTCCATCCGCGTGGAGTCCGAGCCCGGCAAGGGCAGCCGCTTCACCGTTTCGCTGCCGGCCACGCCGCCGCACGAAGCCCCCGCCCTCGAGGAGACGACATGAAGGAGCACTTTTCAGAACGACTCGAGACGCTGCGCCGCCAGCTCATCGCGATGGGCGCCGAGGCCGAGCGGCAGATCGCGTCGGCCATCGAGGCGCTCGTCGCCGGCGACGCCGCGAAGGCGCGCGCGGTCATCGAGGGCGACAAGGTCATCGACCGGATGGAGATCAAGATCGACGAAGGCGCGGTCGAGCTGCTCGCCACGCAGCAGCCCGTCGCGGGCGACCTCCGCCTCCTCGTATCGGCGCTAAAGATCAACGCGGACCTCGAGCGCATCGGGGACCACGCCGTCAACATCGCCGAGGCGGCCGAGCGCATGTCGAAATCGCGGCCGTTCAAGCCGTGGATCGACATCCCCTACATGGCCGAGATCGCGCGCGGCATGCTGCAGGACTCGCTCGACGCGTTCGTCCGGCGCGATGCGGCCCTCGCGCTCGCGGTCTGCAAGCGGGACGACATCCTCGACGAGAAGAACAAGTCGATCATCCGTGAGCTCCTGACGTACATGGCCGAGAACCCGGCGCTCATCACGGCCTGCATCGAGATCATCGGCATCTCGCGGAACCTCGAGCGGGTGGGCGACCTCGCGACGAACATCGGCGAGGAGACGATCTACATCGCACAGGGCGACGTCATCAAGCACAACATGGGGCCGCGGCCCGCAGAACCGGCGCCCGACGCCTGATGCACCCGGCCTGGATGCGCGGCGCGCCGCGAGAGCCTACGATGGCGCCGCGATGACCGGCCTGAACTTTTCCATGGTGCCCGGCACCTACGCGGTCTGCCGCATGCCGGCGAAGGCCGCGCTGCCCGCCTGGGCCGGGAGGGCCTTCGTCTCGATCACCCGGACCGCGGACGAGCTGTCGATCGTCTGCGAGGAGCGCCGGATCTCGGAGGACGTGTTCGGAATCGAATTCCAGGCCGAGCGCGGCTGGGTGCTCCTGAAGCTCCACGGCCCGTTCCCGCTGGACGCCATCGGCGTCCTCGCGTCGGTCGCCAAGCCCCTCGCCGAGGCGGCGATCAGCCTCTTCGCGCTCTCGACGTTCGACACGGACTACGTCCTCGTGAAGCGGACGCACGCCAAGCAGGCGATCGCCGCGCTGACGCTGGCGGGGCACAAGCTCGTCGAGCCGACCTCAGGGGCCTTTCGCCGCTCCTGACTCGCAGGAAGGCGGGCGAGGATCAGAGCGCCCGGCGAAGAAGCGTTCGTTCCGCTTCGGACAATTGCCGCTCGAGGTCCGGATCCCGCTCGAGCAGACCCTGGGCATCGGCGAGATCTCTCAGCCTCTTCGAAGGCCTCCCCGCCGGATCCGCGGCGGCGCGCAGCTTGCTGCGCACGAGCCCGATCGCGGGCGCGACGCGCACGCGTCCTCCCTCGAACGACCGGGTCACGGCGTGCTCGACGAGCGGCGCGAACGCCGGGTCGTCGCTGAACTGAACCGGGGTCTCGTCGGGGCCGATCCAGTTCTCCGAGTGTTCGTGCCGATCCAATCTGCGGAAGCCCGCCGCCTCGAGCACGGGGCGTGGAATCTCCTCGTACCGGCTCACGGCGACGTCGATGTCGAGCGTCGTCCGGGCCTCCTCGCCCCAGAGCTGGACGGCGAGACCCCCGATCAGCGCGTATCTCGTTCCGCTTTTCTCGAGGATCCTGAAGAGCTCGCGAAACGCGCGTTCCTTGCTCGTGACCACGGCGTCCCCTTTCAGGATGTGGAAACGCAGGTCGAGAAGCGAGCTGATACGCAGCAACTCGTCGACAGGAAGCGCGGGCGCGACCTTTTCGGTTCCCACGGGGAGAATCTTACGCTGGGGGAATGGGGGACTCAGGCGTCCCTGCGTTCCTTCAGCTCGAGGAGCACGCGGAGATCCTCGAGGTCCTTCGGGCGTCCGGCCGACTCGTAACGTCCGTTACCCCCTCGATGTCCACTCGCTTCCAGGGCCTCCGCCATCTGGCGGGAACGCTCGAACATCAACTCGAAACCGCGCCTCCGGAAGCGACCTGGCTCGTCCCTTGCTCCGCTACTGCCGTGGACAGCGGCTACACCCTGGAATCAGGCCTTTTCGCCGTGGAGGCAGACAGATTCCGGCAGATCGGGCTTCCGTAAATGGTCGGCCAAACAGGCAACTCCAGCGTTTGGGTACGCGAATACACCTATCAACAGGCTGGCCTAACCAGTCAAATTGAACGAAAGTGGGTTAGGAGCTCAGCCGCCGATGGGGTTGTGGCCGACGCAGCAGAGCAGGAAATCAAGGAAATCGAACATGTGTCCTCCTAGGTGCGGTCTGTCACCGCGAGACAAGAATTGAGCTTTGTTTGGTCCTCTAACCGTGGGCTATATATACGGACAGAGCGGGGCACACCTTTGACCCCCCTCTGAAAAGATTTATTTTGAGGCACCCGATTCATGGCACCCCGCCCCCGATCCTTGAACGTTGTCTAGAGAGCGATCAGTTTCCGTTCACAACCAGACGGAACGGCCTGTACGCGGCCTGAGCACCGCGATCCCGCGCCTCAACGAAGCGGGCGACGTGAGCAAGGAGTTCGTAGCTGACCGAGCGGTCTTCGACCGACGCAAACAGCTCGCGAAGCGCCGGGTCGTGGCGAAGTGACGCCGCTTCCGGCATTCCCGAAACGCGCTCGATCCGGTCGAGCATGTCCTCATTGCGGCCCATCCGCCCGAGGCACTCGGCGATTCGAAGTTCGCTGCAGAGAACGTCCGCGGCGAGGTCCAGAGTACGCGCGTCTCCGCCGATTCTCTCGAAGAGCATGAGCGCCCGGCCCAGTTTTCCGGAGGCGAGGTCGATCGACGCGAGACCCGTGCGGATCATCAATACCGTGGTGGCCATGCCGAGGCGCCTTGCCATGAGGAGCGCCTTGGCGTAGGTCGCCTTGGCGGCCTCGAGGCGCCCGACCTGCACGAGAGCGTAACCGCGGTTCACGAGCGTCTGTGCGTACGACGAGCCATCCAGCTCCGGATGGAGGTTTGCGAGGGCTCCGTCCAGGAACCGAACGGCCGCAGCGTACCGGCCACGGTGAACCAGAACCGTGCCGAGCGCTGCCTCGGCGCGGCCGGTCCAGTTCTCCTGACCGTAAACCTGGAATTCCGAGTGCGCGCGGCGAAGGAGCGACCATGCTCCACGCTCGTCGTTCTCAAAGCTCGCGGCCGATCCTTCGTAATAATCGACCAGCGCGAGGGCAAAACTGTCCTCTCCTGCCTCGATGAAGGACGCCCGAGCCGCACCCGCCGCTGCGCGGGCTTCGACCGGGAGACCCCGGTAGTTCAGCGCGTTCGACTCGAGGAGCTGCGCCTCGCCCATGACCTGCTCGCGGCAGACCGGCTGCGCGGGGCCCTTGTCCTTG
>JBDTTJ010000193.1:0-6454 GCA_039930645.1 Acidobacteriota bacterium | reverse complement strand
TAAAATCCGTCGAGCTCCATCGGCGGGTGCAGGTTCAGGTGGCATCTCTGGAGGAGCTTGCCCGGGAGCTGCTTGTAGAGGAGAAGGTCGCGGAAGCCGTCCACGCGCACGGGGACCGCGATCGCCTTTGTCCGGTGGAGAAGCTGCGCGACGCCGGGGCGCAGCGGCGCGCCCTTCTGCGTCGTCCCGGCGGGGAAGTGGAGAAGCCAGCCGCTCGCGATGGCTTCCTCCACCTTCGCGATGCCCTCGAAATCGGCGGTGCGCTTCACGTCCTTGCCGCCCTCGCGGAAGCTGCGCCGGAACGTCACGCCGCCGGCCTTCGTGAAGAGCTGCGTCACGAGGTTCTTCTGCATTGTCTCGGTCGCGGCCGAGAAGCGCGTGAGCGGGTCCTCGAGCGGCAGCGCGTGCTTGACGTACACGAGGTCGAAGAACGCGATCGCCTCCATGAAGTACGTCTGGTGATTGGAGAGGAAGACGACGCCTTTGCGCGGGAGCGTGTCGAGAATCCCGTCGCCCGTGGCGTGGATCCGGTTCAGGAGGCGGAAGTACGGCAGCGTGAACCCGAAGGCGGCGCTCGTGATGATGCCGCGGCGGAGCCAGCGGTCGAAGAACGACTGTTCGAGAGAAGACATGTTTACGCGATTGTACGAGGAGCCGGGACTCAGGCGCCGGTGGCGACCTCGATGCCCCAGACGACCATGTCCGTGGCCTTCGGAGCGTGGCCGAGGCGGCGCAGCATCGAGGAGATCTGGCCGCGGTGGTACGTCTGGTGGTTCACGACGTGCCGCACGATCACCCAGAACGGCGCCGTCTTCGCCTCGCCCTTGAGGTTTCTCCAGGTGAAGGGGCTCGTGAGGCGTGCCGCGTCGTAGGTGGGGACGAGCCTTGCGTGCTTTTCCTGCGCCGCGATCAAAACCCCGACCGCGTCGTCCAGGGTCGGAAGCTCGGCGACGGTGGGCAGGCGCGTCGCGTCCCTCCCTGCGAAACGCTCGGCCCAGGCGTCCGTCGCGCCCGCGATGTGGACGAACGTGGCCCGCAGCGACGGCCAGCCCCCGCCCTGCTCCTTCTCGTAGTCGTGCTCCGGGATCGTTCGGAGGGCTTCGATGACGCGGGTGTTGGCCCAGGCGTTGAACGTGTAAAGGGACGCCAGATCGTCAGCCGGGACGCTCATCGGGATGCGTCCTGCACGATCGTGTTCGTGAGCGTTCCGAGGCCGTCGATCGTGAGGCTCACGACGTCCCCCGGCTTCAGCCACTGGTCGTGGGTGACCTTCGAGCCGTTCAGCTCGAGGAAGCAGCCGGTCCCGACCGTGCCCGAGCCGATCACCTCGCCGGGCTCGAGCGTGACGCCGTCGGCGGCGCGCCTCACGATCTCCGCGAACGTCCAGTTCATCTGCGAGACGTCGCCCTTCGAGACCGGCACGTGGTTGACCGTCGCCGACATGGCCGCGTAAAGGACGTTGCCCTTGTTCGACGGGCGGAGGCGGGGCTGGAGCTCGTCCTTCGTGACGAGCCACGGCCCGAGGCCGGTCGCGAAGTCCTTGCCCTTGGCGGGGCCGAGGTTGAGCTTCATTTCCTCCATCTGGAGCGCCCGCGCGGAGAAGTCGTTCATGACGCCGTAGCCGAAAATCGCGGCGTCCGCCTCCTCGAGCGTCGGGTTCGTGACGCGCCGGCCGATGACGCAGAAGCACTCGAGCTCGAAGTCGAGCTTCTCGAGGCGGCGCCCGCCGACGCGCAGGTCGCCGGGGCCCACGACCGCGAGGGCGTTCGTGAAGTAGAAGACGGGGAAGTCGTCGAACTCCGGGATCATCGGGACGCCCCGGTTCTTCCGGGCCGTCTCGACGTGCTGGCGGAACGCGTAACCGTCGCGGATTGAAACGGGGCGCGGGAGCGGGGCGGCGAGCGTGACGCGCGCTTCGGAAACGAACGCCTCGCGCGGCAGCTCGGAGGCCATTGCCACGAGGGAGGCCGCGTCAGGGAGCAGCTCGTCGGACCGTTTCACGAAATCGAGCATCGACAGGTTCGCGAAGCGCGGGTGGGCGCGCGCGAAGTCGAGGATGCGATCCTCGCCGATCACGGCGCCGAACCGCGGGTGTTTGCGGAGGACGCCCGACTGGGACGCTTCGCCTTCCGGCGGCATGAACGAGACGAGCTTCATTGCGGCTCAGTTTATACGCCCCGCGCTAACATTCGCGGCTGGAGGGACCCGAATGCCGCGCGCCGTCGGACGCGACCGCCTCGGGGTCGAGACCGCGGGGCAGGTCCTCCTCGACTGCGACGCGCCGAAGGGCTGGCGCCCCCGCGTGCCGGCGACGCCCACCTCCGCGGAGCACCCCGGAACGGCGGTTGCCTGGGAGGGGGACTTCTTCGAGGTCCTCGAGGTCCGGCCCCGGGGGGCGGGCGTGCAGTACGTCCTCGCGCCGTGGGACGAGCGGCACGCGATGCGCGTCGTGGCGGCCTACAGCGAGGAGTCGGAGGCCGCGCGGGCGGGTGAGCGTTCGGACGCCGCGGTGCGCGCCGACCGCCACGTGTACATCCTCCTCGTCGCGCCGCTCGCGGGGTCTCTTCCGGCCCACGTGCAGGAGCGCCTCGAGGTCGAGTACAACGTGCCGGCGCGCCGCCTGAGCCTTGCCTCGGCGCTCCCGCTCTGGGTCGTCGGGTGGCTCTCGCTCGTCCTCCTGCTGGCCTCGTCGGTCGGGGGCGCCGGCTCGGTGCCCGCGTCGCTCCTCGTCTTCGGCGTCTACCTGCTCGCCGAGTCCACCGCGCGCCTCGCCGTGTGCATCCTGCAAGGCCGGCCAATCGGGACGCTCGTCGGCACGCTCCTCTACGAGGCGTGGCGGCGCGCGAAGGCCTTCGCCGGCGGCGAGCCGCTCCCGAAGGAGAAAGCGGCATGGGACGTGGAATCCGACGCGACGCGGGACGTCCTCGACCGCTACCACGTCGTCGAGCCGTTCGCGGGCCTCCTGCCCGTGGACGACCAGGTCCGCCTCGTGGAACGATTCGACTTCGACGCGCTCCGCTGGGGCCGCGTCGAAGCGATCTTCCTCATCGTGATGTTCGGGCCGCTCGCGATCGCGTCGTTGCTGGGCGCCCTTTCCGTGTTCGAGCTCGCGGACGTCCCGAGAGTCGCCGTCTTCGGCGGAATCGCCTTCGAGCAGGTCGTGAGGCTCCGGAAGCTCGCGGCGGGCCGGCTCGCGCCGAGCGTGCTCGGCGCCCTCGTGCGCCCGTTCGCGCAGAAGCTTCTCGCCTGAGTCAGCGGGGGGGCTTCTCGGCGCGCACGATGCGGAGCGGCGGGAAGACGTCGAGGGCGTGCGGCCCGGCCTGCGTCACGACGAGCCCGGCCGCCGAGAACGACCGCGCGTAGTCGCCGGTCCGGATGAAGTCCGATACGAGCGCGACGCCGCCGCAATTCAGGACGCGCGCGATCTCGTGGCACGCGTCGGCCCGGCCGCCCGCGTCGGGGATGTTGTGGAGGCAGAGGTTCGAGAGGACGACGTCGAAAGACGCGTCGGGGAACGGCATCGACCGCGCGTCCGCGTTGCGGACTTCGACGCGCTCGGCGACGCCCTCGGCCTCCGCGTTCGCGAGAAACGCGTCGGGGGTGTTGCCCGTGAGGTCCTTCGTACTCCAGACGTCGATCCCGACGGCGGTCCCGGTCGTGAGCTTCTTCGCGGCGCCGAGCGCGAGAAGGCCGCGCCCGGTGCCGACGTCGAGGACGTTCTCGGCCCCGGTCCACGCGATCATCGCGAGCATCCGGTCGCGGTGGCGGAATTTTCCCCACTCCGCGTAGAAAATCATGAGCGCGCCGCCGAGGCAGCACGTGACGCCGAGGGAGACGAACATCCCGCGCGCGTTCACGCCGGCGAGCGGCCACGGAAGGATGACCCCGCCGAGGAGGGCGATGCCTCCGATCACGAAAAGATTCCGGACGACGCCGGGGGCGTCGGTTCCGTAGTCCAGCTTGCGCACGGTGAGATGCTACGACGGTGAGCAACCGCCTCGCCGGTGAATCGTCCCCCTACCTCCTCCAGCACGCCGGGAACCCCGTGGACTGGTACCCGTGGGGCGACGAGGCGTTCGCACGGGCGCGCCGGGAGGGTAAGCCCGTCTTCCTCTCGATCGGGTACTCCTCCTGCCACTGGTGTCACGTCATGGAGCGGGAGTCGTTCGAGAGCCCGGCCGTCGCGGACCTCCTGAACGAGCACTTCGTCTCGATCAAGGTAGACCGCGAGGAGCGTCCCGACGTCGACGACGTCTACATGACGGCGGTCCAGCTCACGACGGGGCGCGGCGGCTGGCCCCTCTCGGCGTTCCTCCTGCCGGACGGCAAGCCGTTCTTCGCGGGGACGTATTTCCCGCCCGAGGACCGGCACGGGCGGGCCGGGTTCAAGACGCTTCTCCTCAGGGTCGCGCAGGCCTGGGGTAACGACCGCGCGGCTCTCGAGGACTCGGCCCGGCAGATCTCCGAAGAGGTCGGGCGCGCGGCCGACCCGGCCGGGAGCGTCGTCACGGCGGCTCTCTCGCGCGACGCGCTGCTCCTGCCCGGCGCGGCGCTCGCGCGCGCTTTCGACCCGCGCCACGGCGGCTTCGGCGGAGCGCCGAAGTTCCCGCCGCACCTCGCGCTGGAGTGGCTCCTCGCGCGCGGCGCCGCGGGCGACGCCGCCGCGCTCGCGCACGCCATCGGCACGCTCGACGGAATGGCGCTCGGCGGCATCCGCGATCATCTCGGCGGCGGCTTCCACCGGTACTCGACGGACGCCGAGTGGCTCCTCCCGCACTTCGAGAAGATGCTCACGGACAACGCCCAGCTCCTCGGCGTCTACGCCGTGGCGTTCTCCGTGACGGACGACCCGCTCTACGCCGAGGTCGCGCGCGAGACGGGCGACTACCTCCTCCGCGAGATGCGCGGCACCGAGGGCGGCTTCTACGCGGCGACGGACGCGGACTCGGAAGGGGAAGAGGGGAGATTCTTCTGCTGGGACCCGAGCCAGATCCGGGACGTGCTCGGCAAGGGAGACGACGCTGAAGATTTCTTGGAATGGTATTCGGTCAAAGAGGGAGGCAATTTCCTCGAAGAATCGACGGGGCGTGGCACGGGCGCTTCCGTTCTTCACCTTTCTAAGAAAATCCCCTCTTCCTCCGAATCCCGTCTTGCTCCATCACGCGCGGCGCTCCTCGCCGCGCGCAGCAAGAGAATCCCTCCCTCCCTCGACGACAAGCGAGTCGCCGGCTGGAACGCGCTCGCCGTTTCCGGCTTCGCCGTCGCGGCGCGCGCTCTCGCCGAGCCGCGTTACCTCGAGGCCGCGCGCGTCGGCGCGCGCTTTCTGCTGAACCTGTCGCGCCTGCCGGACGGCGTCCTCGCGCGGACGTGGAAGGACGGCGAGGCGAAGATCCCCGCGTTCCTCGAGGACGAGGCGTTCCTCGCGCTCGCGCTCCTCGACCTCGCGGACGCCGAGGGCCCCGGCGCGGCCGGGATCTGGCACGAAGAGGCGAAGGCGGCGGTCGCGTCGCTCCGCGCGCGCTTCCGCCGGAGGGACGGCCCGGGATTCACGTTCTCGGGGACCGGCAACGAGACGCTGCTCTCGAACGGGCGCGACCTCTTCGACAAGGCCGTCCCCTCGGCCTCCGGCGCCGCGGCGCGCGCGCTCGCGCGCCTCGCGCTCGCGACGGGCGACCGCGCGCTCGCCCGGGAGGCGAGGGACGCCGTGGACGAGGTGGGCGGGCTGATGGCGCGCTCGCCGCACGGCATGGAGTCGTGGTTCTTCGCGCTGGAGAGTCTGTTCGAGTTCGACGACAGATTCGGAGAGGAGAAGAGAGAGACTTCTTCGAGTGGGAAGACGGACGGCGCCTCGGCACATGAGGCGCCCGTGCGCGTCGAGGCCGTCGCCGTCGAGCCGAAGATCGTCCGGGGCGAGAAGGGCGCGATCCGCATGCGCATCTCCATCGCGGACGGCTGGCACTTGCAGGGGCCCGACGGCCTGCGCGTAGAAGCGTGGGCGGGTTCTGAATTCAGCTTCGAAGAAATCCCACTTCCTGCGCCTTTGACGCTGACCAGCTCGGCGCGCGACGACGAGACGGGCTGGTACGGGACCTTCGAAACAAATCTCTCCTTCTCCGTGTCCCGAAACGCGGCAAAGGGGAAGAGAGACGTGAGCGTTCGCGTGACCACTCGCGCCTGCGGCGAGGGCGCGTGCCGCCCGGACGCGGTGCTTTCGCTCTCCGTTCCGGTCGAGATCGTCTGACCGCGGCCGGGCGTCAGTGCCCGGCGACCTTCTTCTTCACGTAGCGGACGCCCGCGCCGATCACGGGCACGTGCTCGTAAACGAAGGCGCCCATGTCGAAGTAGTCGCGGTGGTAGACGGCCTTGCCGCCCTTGAACCGGAAGTGCGAGACGCCGGGCACCGCGATCTCCTTGCCGCCCGCGATCGCCTTGTGGCGCATGTGCATGACCCACG
>JBDTTJ010000192.1:0-6459 GCA_039930645.1 Acidobacteriota bacterium | reverse complement strand
TCGCCCTCGGCGCCCACACGGCGTGGCTCGAGCGAACGGCGGTGCAGGCGGTCGGGAAGGAATGGGCGCTGGACCTGCCGAGCCGCGTCGTGCTCGCGGGCCGCGTGGCCCTCTTCTATTCGCAGAAACTCCTTCTTCCCCTCGACCTCGCGTTCATCTACCCGCGTTGGACGGTCGATCCCCATGCACCCCTTCAATGGCTTCCCCCTCTGGCTGTCTTCCTCGCCCTCTTCCTGGCGTGGCGGTTCCGCGAGCGCCTCGGCCGCGGCCCGTTCGCCTTCCTGCTTCTCTTCGGCGGGGTTCTCTTCCCGGCGATGGGGTTCTTCAACGTCTACCCGATGCGCTTCTCGTGGGTGGCGGATCACTTCGCCTACCAGGCCGTCGCCGTCTTCGCGGCCGCGGCCGTGTGCGGGGCGGCGACGTACCTCGGAAGGGCGCCAGTGGCCGCGCGCCGGACGGCCACCGCGCTGGGCGTCGTTCTTCTCGGCTTCCTCGGGCTCCTCACGTTTCGGCAGGCCCGGATCTACAAAAACGAGCAGACGCTCTGGACGGACACCCTTTCGAAGAATCCATCGTGCTTCATCTGCAATACGAATTACGGAATCTGGCTGATGGAGAACGGGCGCGACTCCGAGGCCGCCGCCTACCTCGAAGCGTCGGTTCGGCTCAAGCCGGACGAGGTCCCCACGCTCCTCAATCTCGCGCAGATCCGGGAACGGCAGGGCCGCGGCGACGAGGCGCCGGCCCTGCTCCGGGCGGCCCTCCGCGTCGATCCCGCGAACGCCGCCGCCCTGATCAATCTCGCGAAGGCGGACGCCCGCGCCGGGCGAACCGACGAGGCGATCGCGTCCTATCGGGAAGCGCTCCGCCTCGGATCCCCGGGGGACTATCTCGCCCACAACGGCCTCGGCGTCGTGCTCATGCTGCAGGGAAAGGAGGCGGAGGCGGTCGAGCACTTCCGCGAGTCCCTCCGCCTGAAGCCCGACTACGCGAGCGCCCGCGCGAACCTCGACCGCGCGCTCGCGGGCGGACGCCGCTAGAATGCGGCGTTCGTGTGGGGCCCGTAGCTCAGTTGGATAGAGCAGCGGTTTCCTAAACCGCTTGTCGCAGGTTCGATCCCTGTCGGGCCCACCATATTTCAGGGCGTTTTCCGGTTCTGAGGACTACTGATGGGGCGCCCTGGTGGGGCTTACCCGTCCTCCGCATCCGCGTCGGCGTTCCTCGGCCCTCGCCGCCCGCGCGGCGGCGGTCGGCTCGGCACGCCTGATGCAAAGAGGCCGGCATGAGAGCCGCCGCCGTCCTCTTTTCCGCCCTCCTCCTCGCCGCGCCCGGGGCCCTCGTCCAGACGGCCCCCGTCGTCAAGGCCGGGACGGGGACGACGAGGACCCTCTCCGACCTCGCCCGCGAGCGCCGCCTCCTCGGGAGGCCGGCCGTCTCCGGGACCTTCTCGGTCGCCGGCGTCGCCGGGGGGCCTCTCCCGCTCTCCGCGTCCGCGATCGCCCACGCCGCCGCGAACGCCGGCGCCGAGGAGGCCGCGCTCCGTTCGCGCTATCAGGCCGCGACCTCGGACGCGAGCGCCGCTCGGGCCGATCTCGCTCTCGCCGAGACCTACGTCCCGCATTTCGTTTCCTGGGGCCCGCGCCCCGGCCGCGGTCACGCCGCCGCCGATCGGGCCGCGGCCGCCGCGGTGCGCGAGTCGGCAGTCCTCCCGTACAGGATGCGGCTCCGCGAGGCCGATGCCGGCGTCGCCGCCGTGAAGGAAGACGCATCGCGGGCCGGCCTCCCCGGCGCGGCGCGCTGACGCCGCGAAGGCCACAGGCTCCGGACACACGCCCGGCCTCATCCGTCGTGGACGCAGTAATCCAGGACATCGACGCGGTCAGGAAGCGGAGGGCGCGGTAGCCGCCAGACGTCGGGGTGATCGCGCGCCCGCGCCCCGAATACGTCGAGTGACCGAAGGTATCCGAGTCGCTACGGGATGATTGCCCACGCTTGGCAAGGCAGTCCCGCCAGAACCGTGACGCCGGGCTCCCAGGAATGGAAGTAGACGGGCGAAGGAGGATTCGCCGGCCAGACCTCCGTGGTGGGCGCACCCGCGCCGTTGGGCCCACCCCAAAACTGCCACTTCACGAAGACGCCGACCGGCAGGGCCGCACCGGTGTTGTTGATGAAGTAGAGCGTCGTTCCGGGCGAGAGCGGGTTCGTGCTGACGCTGAGGACTCCGCACTTGATCGGCTTCTGGACGACCGTGGGTCTGAAAGCGGGGAGCGTGGCCCTGGAGAGCCTGAATCTCGGATTCGGGGGCCCGAGCTGGGCCAGCGCGGCCTGACTGACCGGGGCCGGAGTCGTCACGGCGGCCGGGGCCGGCTTCGACGGCTTCTCGTCCGAATGCGCCGGGCACGCGAGGACCATGAGGGCTGCGACCGCGGCGATGAAGAGGAGGCGTTTCATGGCGGACGCTCCTTCCTCGGGAAAAGGTAGGTCCCCGCGGCCCGCTCCGCCGCTATTTCACCGCGATCCGGGCCGTGCCGCCCTCGGTCACCGTGAACATCACCGGCGCCGAGCCCGGGCACGCGAGCGTGCCGGAAACCGGCGGGAAGTTCGTGAGGTGCGTCGAGGCAGAGTAGATCGAGAGGTCGCCCCGGTTGCCCCGGATGCGGAACGCGAGGCGGCCCCGGGGACCCGTCACGACGCACGCGAGCGGCCCGGCCTTGAGCCTGTCGGCCGGCACGTCCACGTCGAGCGTGCCGCCGGGCGTCAGCGACACGGCGAGGGATGGGCCGGGGACGGAAATCCCTTCGTACTTCGAGGGGGCGTACCCGCTCCATCCGCCGGCCACGATCGAGTATGTGCCGGGCTTGAGCGAGGGGATCTCCCCGCGGCCCGCGCTGTCGAGGCGAGAGAACGTGTTGAGCACCTCCGCGCCCGCGCCGTCGAAGACGACCACGGAAAGCGTTGCGAGCGGCGTGCCGAGGAGGCCGTCTCGGCCCGTCACGTCGAGCCCGTCGCCACGCGCGAGCGCGATCACGAGTTCGTCCGGCGTGTCGGCCGACACCGCCCGCGTTTCGACTACGTAGCCCTTGCGCGTCGCCGTGAGGGTCAGCAGCCCTTCTTCGAGGCCCGCGAGCTGGAACCGGCCCGCGTCGTCCGTCGTCGCGTCGTGTGTGAGGCCGAACGTCCCGTCGGGCGTCTTCGACTTCACGGACACCGACGCGTTCGACAGCGGCTGCTGCGAGCCGGAGGCGACGACGCGCCCCGCGAGGCGCCCCGACGGGAGCGCGATCTCGAGGGTCTGGTCGCCGGACAGGTCGACCTTCTTCTCGGGCGCCTGGGCCGACGTCGACCACGACTGGGCGTTGACCCGGTAGCTCCCGGCCTTGAGGCCCGGCATGCGGCACGTCCCCGTCGCGTCCGTCGTCCCCTGGCCGTGCGTCGCCGTGTCCGCCGCGGCCGCGCGCGCGTTGACGAACACGCCCTCGACTCCCTGGCCGTCCTTCACCACACGCACGGTGAGTGTGAATCCCGCCTCGAAGGGGACCTCCACGTCGAGGGTCCCGTCCTCGGGCACGTCGACGGGCCGCGAGACGTTCCGCACGTTCGGCGAGTCGTAGTTTCCCGTCCGCGCGTACACCTGCGCCTTCCCGGCGGGCACGTCGCGGGCCTCGAACCGGCCGTCCGGTAGCTCGCGGGCGGTGGTGTAGGCCTTGCCCGCCACGCCAACGCTCAACTGCCGCCGCTCGTCGGGCGCGAGGCCCGCAACCGAGACAACGACGGTCGCGCCGCCGCCCATCACGATCCTGACGTCGTCGCGCGCCTGGTCGGCCTCGAGCGTCACGTCGACGGGCTTCGACCGGCGCCCGGCGCTCCCGGCCGTCAGCGAGAAGCGGCCCGGGATCAGGTGCGAGAACCGCACGCGGCCGTCCGCCCCGCTCGCGCTCCGCGTGTTGCTCCAGGACTGACCTCCCGGCGCGAGGGCCACCTCGGCGGCGGCGACCGGCTCACCGCCGGGGGTAACGACGACTGCGGAGATGGACGCCCCCGGCGACATCTTCAGCTCGACCGTGCCGCCGGACTCGCCGACCTCGACGGTCTCGCTCGCGGCGACGAACTCCGGGGACGTCGCCGTCACGCGCACCTTCCCGGGCGCGAGGGCCTCGAACTCGAAGGCGCCGTCGGAGTCCGCGACGGCGCGCGCCGGCGCCGACTCGGCGGAAACCTCGGCGCCGGCGACCAGCGCACCGCCGCGCGCCTCGACGACGCGCCCCTTGAGCGACGAGCCGCGCGAGAGGCGAACCTCGACCCCTTCCTTCGTCTCTCCCTCCTCGACGACGATGCCGCCGACGCGGCCCACCTGATAGCCCTTCGCGACGACACGCACTTCGAGGGCGGCGGCCTGGACGTTTTCGAACGAGAACTCGCCGGTCTCGGACGCGACGGTTTGCCGCGCGGAGTCGAACCACCCGGACGAGCTGGCTGAACGGTCGGCCTGCGCCGTCACCTGGTACGCCGTCACGGGACGGCCGTCCGGGTCCACGACGCGGCCCGTGAGCCGCCCCGTGCCGTTCACGACGATTTCGACGCGCTCAGCCGGTGGGGTGACGGTCGCCTTCGGGGTATTCGCTCCGGTCCCGTAGAGGTAGAGGTTGTACGCGACTCCGGGCTTGAGCCCGTCGATGCGGAACGACCCGTCCGGTCCGCTGCGGTCGAAGCCGCTGCTTCGATCCTTGGCCTCGGCGGACTGGGCGTTCACGTGCTGGGCCGCGACGCCGCCGCCCTTCTTCCCGACGATGCGCCCCGCCACGATGGACTCCGCCACGAGCGCGATCGCGTACGGGTCCGGCCCCTTGCCTTCCGCGACGAGCGCCTCGCGCGTCTCGGTCGCCCAGCCCGTCCGCGACACCGTCAACGAGTATTCGCCCGGAGAGAGGCCCGCGAGACGGAAGCGGCCGTCCGCGCCCGTCACGGCGCGCGGCCAGCTCCACCCGGGCCCCGCGAGCGTGCGCGGCGGCGTGCCGTACGCCGTGCGTCCCGGCGCGAGGGCCGCCTGCGCGCCGGCGAGCGGCTCGCCTCCGGCGGTAACGACGCCCGTCACGACGGCGCCGCGCCGAAGCGTCAGGGTCAGGCCCGCGCGCGCCTCCGCCGGCTTGAGCCCGAGGTCGGCCACGGCGAGCGGCTCGAAGTCGGGGTGGCTCGCGAGGGCTCTCACGGTCTCCGAGGCGGGGACGCGGCGCAGCGTGAACGACCCGTCTTCGCCCGCGACCGCCGAGGGCGGCGGCCCGAGGAACGACCGGACTTCCGGGTCGAACGCTCGAATGCGGGCGCCCGGCACGGGACGGCGCTGTTCGTCGACGACGCGCCCGGAGACAGTCGCCGCCGGACGCACGAACACTTCGACCGGCTTGCCGCCTGCTTCGGCAGCAGCAACCGCTCGCGACGCCGGCGCATAGCGCGGCGCGAGAGCGGTCAGGCGGAAGTCGCCGGATGGAGCCGGCCGGAGGACGAAAGTCCCGTCGGCCCCCGCGCGCGCCCACGTGCGCCGGCCCGCGAATACATCGACGACGGCGCCGGCCACGGGCTTGCGCGACGTCGCGTCCACGACGCGCCCCGCGAGGACCGAGGCAGGAGCGAGGACGAGGCGCAGCGGCTCGTCCTCGCGTCGCGGCAAGGCGATCCCGGTGACCTCGCGGACGCCGCTCGTGCCGCCGTCCGCAAAAACGATGATCCGGCCGGGGCCGAACGCCGCGACCGTGAAGCGGCCCTCGGCGTCCGCTTCCGACGCAGCCCGCACGTCGCCCCTGTCCACGCGCACGACCGCTCCGGGCACCGGGGTCGTGCCGTCCGCCGCCAGGACGACGCCGACCAGAGGAAGCCCCGCGCGCAGGACGATCGTCACGTCCTTCGCGCCTCCGCGAACATTCGAGGCCTTCCCGTCGACGAAGCCCGGTTTCCATGCCGTGACGGCGTTCCCGGCCTCCGCCACGCCTTCGAACGCGAACGTCCCATCGGCGCCGGTGCGCACGGACTCGGGGCCCGTCGGATGCTCGACCTGGACGTCGGCGAGCCCCTTGCCGGCCGCGTCCATGACGCGGCCCGACAGCGACACGCCCCTTCTGGCCGCGAACTCCCCAGCGTCGTCGACATCGGCCGAATCGAACCGGCCGGGAATCCATGCCGACGCGAGGCCTCCACCGGCGCACGCGAGGCTCAAGAGGCGGCCCGGCTGACCCGCGACCGTCTCGAAGACGATCCGGAACTCCCCTTTGGAGTTCGTAACCGCCTTCCCGACCGCTTCCGGCCGCGGCTCGCGCCGGGCCTCCCGGCGCGCCTGGTCGACGGCGAGCTCCACCGGGAGCGCCGACACCGTGACGCCCGCGACGGGCTTGTCGTTGAGCGTGATCCGGCCCGTGATCTCCCCGGCCCACAGCGTCCGCGCCGCGAGAAGGAGACACATCACCAGTT
>JBDTTJ010000191.1:0-6460 GCA_039930645.1 Acidobacteriota bacterium | reverse complement strand
TGGAGGGCCTTGCGCCAGAACGCGTCGAAACCCGCGGGGCGCTGTTTCTGCCAGGCCGACTTCACGAGGTCGCCGCCCTTCGCGGCCGGCTGGCCGAGGACGGCCGCGAGGACCTCGTGTGCGGACTTGCCGCCGTAGAGGGGTTCGACGAGGGGCTGCGCGATCGAGGCCGTTCCGTCGAAGGCGCGTGCGTCCGTCCATGCCTCGAGCGGGTGCGCTTCGTTCAGCTGCCACGTGCAGTAGGCGCTCGTCTCGTCGTCGTAGAGCGACAGGTGCGCGCGGAACGCGGCCTTCTGGACGGCGTCCGCGAACCCGAGGTCCGCCGGCGCGTCGAAGACGGGGTTCCCGCCGAGAATCAGGAGCGTGTCGACCTTGCCTGTCTTGAGGTCGGCGGCGAGGTCGCGGATCGACGCGAGCTGGTCGACGGGCTCGGCCTCGACCGGGCCCGTGAGGAGGACGGTCGTGCCGAGCGCGCCAAGGGCGCCGTTGATCGCGTGGACGAGGGCGTGGACCTCGGCCGGGGCGTAGTCGCCCGCCACCACGAGGCCGCGCGCGCCGGCAGCCTTGAGGTCGGACGCGGCCGCGGCAAGCCACGGGAATGCCGTGCCCGCGTCGCGGCCCGTGAGGGCGGAGTGAAGGGCGGATGCCGCCGCGACGAGCGCGGAGGGCTTGACGGAGAAGCGGTGGTCCGCGAGCGTGGAGGACGCGGTCGGCGTCGATTCGACGGCGTAGAAGCGCGGGGGCGCGCCGCCGGAGGTCGCGGCCTCGCGGCGGCGGCGCGCGAACGCGCGCGCGGCCGCGAGGGCCCCGGGGCCGGAGACGAACGGGTCCGCGTCGAGCGTGAGGACGACGTCGGCCTTCGAGAAGTCGTGGTGGGTCTCGACGGCCTGCCCGAAGGCGAGGCGGGCGCCCGCGCGGGCCGCGTCGCGCCCGGCCGGCTCCCACTGGTGCCAGCGGGCCTTCGGCATCGCCGAGAGGACGGCGCGGATCTGGGAGGCGAGCGTCGGAGACGTGACGGTCTGCGTCAGGATGCGAAAGCCCTCGCCCGAGAGCGCGGCGTGGATCTTGACGCGCTGGGCGAGCTCGTCCGTGAAGTTCGTCCAGGTGCGGATCTGGCCGAGGCGCGCGATCGTCTGGGAGCGGTCCGGGTCGTAGAGAGAGAGGACGAGCGCCTGCGCGTAAGCGTCCGTCGCGCCGAGGCTCGCCGGGTGGTCGGGGTTGCCCTCGACCTTCGTCGGGCGGCCCGTGTGGCTCTCGACGAGGAGGCCCGTCGCGTAGCCGCCGAGCGTGGCCGCGGTCGCGAAGAAGAGAGGACGGCCCGGGACGACCTCCTCGGGCTGCTTGACGTAGGGGACGATGCCTTCGCGGGGCTGCTTGACGCAGGCCGAGAGGCCGGCGAGGGAGAGCGAGGCGGCGGAAAGCTCGAGGAAGCGGCGCCGGGAGACGCCCTCGTCCCACTCGGAGGCGTGCTGCGGGAACTCGCGGCCGAGCATCTCGGCGAATTCGGGCGTCCCGGAATACTCCTCGAGGCTGCGCCAGAAGGCGCGGCCCTTCTCGGCGGAGAGACGTTCCCGGAGGTCGGGTGTGTGCGTGTGGTCGGTCATCGGTGGCACGTCGAGCAGTTCGTGAGAGCGTAGGCGGAGCGGATGCCGTACTCCTTCTTGAGGGCGGCCCCGAGGGCGGCCTGGTCGTCGGCCTTCCACGCGAGGTCGAAGATCCTGTCCTTCGGGCGGAGGTTCATCTCGGGGTTGCGGTGGCACGCGAGGCACCACTCCATCTGAAGGGACGGGAACTGGTACGTGAGACGCATCTTGTCCACGCGGCCGTGGCACGAGACGCAGCCGACGCCCTTGTTCACGTGAATCGAGTGGTCGAAGTAGACGAAGTCCGGCAGGTCGTAGACCTTCGCCCAGTTGAGGGGCCGGCCCGTCCGGAAGCTCTCGCGCACGGGCGCGAGCATCGGGCTGTCGTTCCAGACGAGCTTGTGGCAATTCATGCACGTCGCCGTCGGTGGGATGCCGGCCGAAGCGCTCTTCTCGACGGACGTGTGGCAGTAGCGGCAGTCGATCCCGAGGCCGGCCACGTGGTGCTCGTGGCCGAAGGGGATCGGCTGCTTGATGGTCACGCCCTGGTTCGTGTTGTAGGCGGAACGGTTCAGGACGGACGCCGCCCATGCGACGCCGGCGAGAACGAACACCGCTCCCCAGATGGACAGGCGGGCGATCGCGTTCGTGGATCGATTGAAGATCTGCGGCATGACTCTGTTTCTTTGCCGGGCTCCGCCGGCCGGGAAGGCCGGGAATTTACCAGATCGCGCCTGAGAGTGAGTTGCCGTACCCCGTCGACCCGCGCGCCTAGAATCAATCGTGCCGTCGTCTCCAACACGCGCGCGTTTTGCGGCCCCGCTCGCCGTGTTCGCGCTCGTCTTCGCGTTGCGCGGGGCCGCGCTCGCCTCGCTCCTCGCGACGCCGCTCGCCTCGTGGCACCTCTGGACGGAGACGGACGAGCACGCCTACGTCGAGTGGTCGGCCCGCCTCTCGGCCGGGAACTGGGCCGACGTCCCGGCCTACCGCGCGTACTTCAACTGGCAGCGGGAGTACGGTCCGCCCGAGGCGTGGGAGCGCTGGTACCAGAAGAACGCCTACTACGCAGGGCCGCTCTACCCATACGGCCTCGCGGTCCTCCGGAAGCTCTTCGGGTCGCCATTCCTTCCGGCGCGACTGCTGCAGCTGCTTCTCGCGTGCGCCGCCTCGGCGGCTCTTGCTGCGGCCGTACAGAAGATCGGAGAAGGATTTCTTCGAGTGGTTAGGAGGAGAGAGGCGGGTGATGAGGTCGATGCGGCCCGTGCGGCCCGTGCCGCGGCGTGGTGCGCGGTCGCGGCGGGAGTGCTGTACGGCGCCTACGGGCCGCTCGTCTTCCACGACTTCTTCCTCTATCGCGACGGCCCCGTCGCGCACCTCTCGACGCTGCTCGTGGCCCTGCCGATGGTCCTCGGCGGCGGCGCGGCGCTGGGGCTGGGTCTCCTCGGCGGCGCGGCCGTCCTCATGAAACAAACGGTCCTGCCCCTCGCCCTCTTCTCTCTTTATTCACTTTCAAAGAAATCCGAATCCCCGGGCGGCGCGCAGCGCCGCGTTCTCCTCCTCGGCGCCCTGGGCCTCGCGATTCCTCTCGGCATTCTCGCCGCCCGAAACATTTCCGCCGGCGTGCCGCCGCTGACCTTCGACACGCGGCAGGCGATCGGCATCGTGTGGGGAAACGGATTCGGAGCCGACGCGACGACGAACCCGCCGCCCGGCATGAAGGAGATCCTGGAGGAAGCGGGCGGCTCCACGTCGAAGACCGCGAAGCTCGTCCTCGCGGGCTATCGAGAGCAGCCGCTCGAGCTGCCGAAGCTGTTCCTGAAGAAGTTCGCGACGTTCTTCAACCGGTTCGAGGTGCCCGACAACGCGAACTTCTACTTCTTCAGGGACCGATTGAAGATCCTGAAAATGCTCCCGGTCTTTCCATGCCTGCTGGGCATCGGGGGAGTCGGGATTTGCGCGGCGCTGACGCGCCGCGTGCTTCGAAGGGAAGAGGGGATTCTGGTGCTCGTCGGAATCCTCGCCCCTCTCGCGGCGTGCCTCCTCGTCCAGACGACGTCCCGCTACCGGGTGGGTGCGATCGGGCCGCTGGCCCTCGGCGCCGGCCTCTTTCTTCTCTTCACACTCGAAGAAATTCAGCGCCGAAGGTGGCGCGCCGTGGGCCTCCTGGCTGGAACCGCGGCTGTGCTGTCACTCGTCTCGCTCCTCCCCTCGACGATTTACGACGCCCGACACCGCTTCTCCGACACGCTCGTGTACGCGACGCTCGCCGAAGCCGAGCGGGGCCCCGAGGCCGCCGCCGAGGAGATCCGGCGCTACGTGGAAGAGGGCGGCGACGACCGCGCGTACGACACGGCGGTCCGGGCGTTCCGCTACTGGGTCCGGACGGGAGAGCGCGCGCACGCCCTCGTGGAGCCCTCGGGAATGGCGCCGCCCGGGCGCCGCCTGCGGGAATTCCCGAAGACGAGCCGGGACGCTCTCTTCGCCCGCTGACCTGAATCGCGGGGCTCGAGATGCGCGTCTCCTAGGCGCCGAGCGGACGCTGCTCTCTCCTCAGGGGCGGCGCGGTGCGCTTCTCGTCTCGCAGGTGGTGGTACGCGAGGATGGGGTGGCGCAAAAGCATTCGCGGCCCCGCGAAGCGCATGACCTCGTGCATGAGGTCGCGTTTCGCGCGCGTGTAGCAGTGGATCGGGCACTTCTTGCACGTGGGCTTCTCTTCGCCGTACGGGCACTTGAGCAGGCGGTAGCTCGCGTAGCCGAGCAGGGAATCGCACCCCGCGCAGAGTCCGCCGAAGCGCACGCGGACATGCAGCGGATGCGCCTCGCACCAGATGTGGATCATGGCCTCGATCGTCTGCTGCTCGCGGCGGAGGCGGGGCGTCGTGAGGAGGACGTTCTGGAAATCGCCGGGGACTTCGCTCACGAGGAGATCCTGTCTCACTCTCCCACTTTGCGTCTTTCATGCATCTGCATCAAGAGCCGGGCATGACGCGCGTCATACGGAGGGCGTGAAATCAGGTCCGGAAGAGCCCCGTGTCGAGGTGCTGCATCAGGATGTCCGGCCCCTCGAGCCCCACACTCATCCGGATGAGGCCCGGCGTGATGCCGCGCGCGAGACGGTCGGCCTCGGGGACGACCGCGTGCGTCATCGTGGCGGGCTGCTCCACGTAGGTGATGGCGCCGCCGAGGCTCACGGCCAGCTCCATCGGGACGTCCTTGCGGGCGAGGTAGTTCATCAGCTTTTCGCCGGCCGCGGCGCCGCCCTTCACCTCGAACGAGATGAGCGAGCCGCCGTCGCGCATCTGCCTTTCGACGATGGCCTTCTGAGGGAAATCGTGGAAGCCGGGGTAGGTCACGTGAGCGACCTTCGGGTGCGTGCGCAGGAACGCGGCGATCGTGGCGGCGCTGTCGCTCTGGGCCTTCTGGCGGACGGCGAGGGACTGCACCGTCATCGAGTTCAGCCACGAGTCGAAGGGCGAGGGCGTGGCGCCGAGGTCCTTGTACCAGGGGAAGAGGTCCGTCTTGAGGTATCGGAACGGCCCGAGGAGCGCGCCGCCGATCGAGGCCGAGTGGCCGTTGATGAACTTCGTCAGCGAGTGGACGATGAAGTCGGCCCCGAGGCGGAAAGGCTGCTGCAGCCACGGCGAGCAGAACGTGTTGTCGACGACGAGGGGGATGCCGCGCGCCTCGGTCAGCCGCGAGATGGCCTCGATGTCGCAGAGGCGGAGCGTCGGGTTCTCGGGCGACTCGAGGAACACGGCCGCGATGTTCGGGTGGATCTCGAGCGTCTTGGCGACCTCGGCCACGCTGCCCGTGTCGCAGAAGACGGCCTCGACTCCGTACTTCGACATGTTGCGCAGCAGGCTGTCCGTGCAGCCGTAGATGTTGCCGGCGAGGATCGCGTCGCCCGCCCTGAGGAGCGAGAGGAGGAGCGTCGAGATGGCTCCCATTCCCGACCCGAAGATGAGGCAGCCGATCGTCGGCTCCGTCTCGTCGGCCGCGAGCGCCTTTTCGATGACGTGCTGCGCTTCGAGACGGAAGAGCACGCGCTCGAGGTATTCGGACGTGGGGTTGCCGAGACGCGTGTAGATGCGCGCGTACGGCCGCTCGCCGCCTTTTGACATTCCGAGGAAGCGGTCGGCGCCATCCTTGACGTCGCGGAACGCGAACGTCGAGCGCTGGTGGATGGCCGGCAGGCCCGTGCCCGCCGCGAGCGCGCGGAACATGCCCTCGTCCAGCTGGTGCACGTCGTCGCGCACCCAGCGGGTCTTGCGGTCGATCCACCAGTCCCAGAAGGAGAAACGCGCTGCGCCGTGCAGGACGGGGGAGGCGGTCGGGGTGCTCATACCCCCGAATTTAGCCCTCGCGGCTCGCCGGGGCTAGAATGGTCCACGTTCGAAAACTCAAGGAGCGCCCATGGCCGAGCCCAATCCTCGGACAGAGCAGCGTCGGAGCCCCCGCAGCGACGTGCGGATTCCGGTCGCTCTGCGCCATGAAGGGGAAAGGTTCAAAGGCACGACACTCGTCGTGAACACCCACGGCGCGCTCGTGGCCGCCCACCGCAACGTCCCGATGGGCGACATGTTCGAGCTGGAGAACGTGCGAACCCGCGTCTTCTGCCATTGCCGCGTCGTGTTCCACGGCGGGCTCGCCGCCGACGGCTTCTTCCGCCTCGGCGTCGAGATGCTCGAGGCGCACCCCGCCGTGTGGGGCCCCGACTACTCCCCGGCCGCGTCCTGACCGGTCAGCTTCGCGGCGGCGGCGCGCGTCTCGGTGTCCTCTTCCTTCTTTCCCTCTTCGCGCAGCGACTTCAGGCTGAGCCCACCCGCGAGGAGGAAGGCGAGGCCGACGAGCGTGATCGGGACGAACGAGAGGGCGTG
>JBDTTJ010000190.1:0-6477 GCA_039930645.1 Acidobacteriota bacterium | reverse complement strand
CGAGGCCGCCGTAGGCCAGCCCGGCGCGCCCACCCGCCACCGCGGTCGTCGTCCGTGCGGTCACCGCTCCCGCGTCGTCCGCGGACAAGCCGTCAAACGTGACGCGAAGCGTTCCGCCGCGGTTGCCGGAGGTCCCCACGGGGATGCCGAGGCCCTGGAGGTAGACGATCGCGTCCTGCACGATCGTCTGAGCGCCCGCGCGGAGCGCCTGCTGCACCGTTCCGTTCGCGCCACCGAACGCATTCGTGTACGCAAGCGTCATCGTCGCGTCGGTCGTCCCGCGGTTCGTAAACGCGAGCTCCGTCGTGAAGAAGGAGTTCTGCGCGCCCGAGGAGGAGAGGACGATCGGCACCACGACGACGCGCGATGCCGCGAGGGCCGGCATCGACAGGAACGCGAACACGATTGCGCCGAGAGGGCGAACAGCTCGAGCTGTCATTGAGGTCTCCTCTGGGCCTATTCTGCGCCTGAGACGCCGCCTCACCGCCCGGGTGGACCCCGAGCCGTCCGTTCAGTCCGCCTGGAACGCCCAGCGGAAGATTTCGGGGAGCGTCGGTTTCTTCCCGTACATGAGGATCCCGACGCGGTAGATACGGCCCGCAAACCACGCGACCCCGACGATCGTCGCGACGAGGAGCGCGATAGAGACCGCGATCTGCCAGAGCGGCGGCGTCTGCACGGAGATCCGCATGAACATCATGAGCGGCGCCGTGAAGGGGAAGAACGAGAGGATCGTCGCGAGACGGCCGTTCGGCTGGTTGAACGCGAAGAACCACGTCGTCGACGTGAGGATGAGCATCATGCCCGGGATCATCACGAACTGCTGCGCCTCCTGCTCCGTGTTGAACGGGGCCGAGAGCGCGGCGTAGAGCGACGCGTAGAGGAAGTAGCCGAGGAGGAAGAAGAGGACGAACGCCCCGATCGTGGCGGCCGGGATGTGCGGCAGCCCCTCGCCCATTCCGGCGAAGGCCGCGACGCCGGGCAACGCGATCGCGAGAGAGAGCGTGGCCCACACCGAGTATTGCGTGAGACCGACGGCGCCGATTCCGAGAATCTTTCCGAGCATGAGCGTCGTCGGGCGCACGGACGACACGATGACCTCGACGATCCGGTTGTTCTTCTCCTCGAGGACGCCGCGCATGATGTAGGCGCCGTACACGAAGATCGAGATGTAGATCAGGAAGAAGAACGTCGCCGAGATCGCGAGGTTCATCCCGACGTTCTTGCCGCTCTCGCCGCTCTCGACCTCCTTCGCCTCGTGGGGCTCGAGGTCGACGCGCAGGCGCGCGGCCTCGTAGACCTTCGGGTCGACACCCTTGTCCTTGAGGCGCTCCTTCGTCGCGGCGCGCGACAGGAGGCCGGCGATCTGCTCGCGCATCACGACCTCGGCCTTCACGCTCTGGGCCCGCCACTCGGCGTGGCCCGTTTCGAGCGTCTTCGGCGTCAGGACGATGTACGCCTTGATCTTCTCGGACTGGACGTCCTTGTTGAGCCGCATGCGGACGTCGGGCAGCGTCTCGGGCGTCGCGTCCACCTTGAAGAGGTCGAGCTGCGTCGCGATCTTCTGGCTGCGGCTCTCGTTCATCTTCTCGGTGACGGACTTCTCGTCGACCTTCGTCGCCGGCGCCTTCTCGTCCTTCCTCGTCTTTTCCGGCTCCTGATCCGACGGCCGCGCCTTGTACTCGGCGACCAGCGGCTCGTAGAGGCGGCCCGAGAGGTCGACGACGGCGATCCGGCCCTTCGCGACGAGCGTCCGGGTCAGGGCGACCTGGATGAAGATCATGCCGAGACCGAGCGTCGGGATCAGGAACGTCGCGACCCAGAATGCTTTCCCGCGCACCTGCTGGAGGTATTCGCGCTTGATGACGGCGATGAGCTTGGAATCCATGGCTACTTCAGCTCCTCGGCGGTCGGCGCCTGGAGGCCCGACTCCTGGACGCACTTGATGAAGATGTTCTCGAGCTCGGGCTCGGGCTCGACCGGCGGCGGCAGCGGCACGCGGCCGCGGTAGGAGTGCTTGATCTCCTTGACCGTGCCGTCGAGGAGCTTCTGCGCGCGGTAGAGGAGCGCGATCCTCTCGCAGAGGCGCTCGGCCTGTTCGAGGACGTGCGTCGAGAAGACGACCGTCTTGCCCTGTTTCTTGAACGCGGTCAGGAAGTCCTTCACGAGGACGACGTTGATCGGGTCGAGGCCGCTGAACGGCTCGTCCAGGATGAGGATCTCGGGGTCGTGGACGATCGTGCCGAGGAACTGGACTTTCTGCTGCATGCCCTTGCTGAGCTCCTCGGTCTTCTTCTGGAGCCACGGGCGGAGGTCCATCGAGTCGATCCACGGCGAAAGGCGTTTCATCGCGGTCGCCTTGTCGACGCTCTTGATCGCCGCGAAAAACAGCAGCTGGTCCACGACCTTCATCTTCCGGTAGAGGCCGCGCTCCTCGGGCAGGTAGCCGATCCGCTCCTGCAGCTTCTCGTTCATCACCTCGCCGAGGACGCGGATCTCGCCCTCGTCCGGCTTCGTGATGTTCATGATCATGCGGATCGTCGTCGTCTTGCCGGCGCCGTTCGGGCCGAGGAGGCCGAACGTGACGCCGTGGGGAACCTCGAGGTCGAGCTTGTTCACGGCCGTGAACTTCCCGAAACGCTTCACGACACCGTGGAGCGAGATCGCGGCGGTCATGGAATTCTTTTCCTCCTGCGAGAAGCCGGAGAGATATACGGTCGAGCGGTGACGAAGTTTAGGTCCGCGGGAGCCGGCGCCGCTAAACGCCCTTTCCGGCAGGGACTTGCGCCGCGCCCCGGAGTCCGCTATGGTCCCCGTCCCCGCGGTCCCCGCGTGCGCCCATAGCTCAACTGGACCAGAGCGTTTGACTACGGATCAAAAGGTTGGGGGTTCGAGTCCTCCTGGGCGCACCACTCGATTCCACGGCAATATGGGCGTGAGGTGGCTCGTGAACGGATCGCTGCGTTCGACTCTTCTGCTCTCCTCCGCCTTGCTGCTCGCGCCCGGCTGCTCGTCAGGGCCCGTCGAGGTCAAGGCCGTCCCCGACGCCCGCGCCGACGCGGCGTGCCCCTCGGGTCCCGGCGCGCGGCTGACCGGAAGCTCCTTCTCCCGACAGAGGAACGGGAAGCTGGTTTCGGGAGCGAGCCGGCCGGTTTACCTCGATCCCGCCAGCCGCTACTCGGCCGCGGTCTTCCGGGCGATCGTCGAGCATCAGAACAAGAAGAGCTACTTCAAGGCCGAGAAGGAAAGCGGGACGGTCGTGCCCGACCCCGCCATGCTCAAGTGCCGGCGGACCGTCCAGGCGGACGCGGAGGGCAAGTTCACGTTCACGGACGTGCCGGCCGGCTCGTACTTCGTCTCGTCGTACGTGTCGTGGATCAAGCCCGACGGGGAACACGAGTGGGTCGGGATGTGGAACCTCAGCCCCGTCGTCATCTCCGCCGACGGAAAGGCGGTCGACGTGGTCCTGAGCGGCGGCCCGGAGACGATCGCGGATCCGCCCGCGCCGCGCCCCTGATCCTGGGAGGCGGTGGCAATCCTCGTTAGAAGTTGGTCGCGCGGTTGATCTCGGCGACCTGGTCCAGCATCTTCCGGATCGAGTCCTTCATGGCCTTGTTGTGGTCCTGCGCGTTCTTCTTGTTCTCGTCGGACTTGTCCGTGGCCGTCTGGAGCTTCTGCAGCTGAATCTCGAGTTCGTTCGCCCGTGACTTCATCTGTTTCTTGAGAGCCTCGTTCTGCCGTCGGCAGGTCTGGACCTGTTCGTTCCAGTCCGCGTCCGTCTGGACGCGGCCCTGCTGCAGTTGGACCCCCGAGGCGCTCTTGCCTTGGGCGTAGGCGCTCGCCGCCGGCCCCGACTTCGGCGTGGGAGTCGGCGCCTGCGCGACGAGGGCGAGCGGCGCGGCGAGAAGTACTGTGGCGACGCGTCCAGGCTTCATTTTCATGGCGCTCTCCGCTCCTCAGCGAACGTTGCTGATCGAGTTCTTGACCGTGTCGTGCTTCGTTTTCATGATGTTCGAAACGGCCGTGTAGGAACGATTCTCCTGCTGCATCTGGCTCTGGAGCTGGAGGTACTGCAGGTTGAAGCTCATCTGCATCTCCTGCATCTGTTTCGTCGCCTGAAGGAGCTGGTCCTGCGAGCTTGACCCGATCTTTCCAAACTCCGCAGCCTTCGCCGAAAGCTTCGCGTAGAGCGTGGAGAGCTTCTCGGCGGCCTCGCGATACTTCTGAAAGTGGCTGTTGAGGGAGGCGAGATCGGCGCCGGTCTCGCTGATGTACCGCTCGGCCGTCTGAGCGCCGCGCGCCGAAGCCGTGGGCGGGTTGGGGACTTCTGCCGCCGCACGACCGGAGGCGGCGCCCGCGAGCGCCATGACGAGAGACACGGATCGGGCCCACTTGAACATGTCGCACCTCCGTGGCAGCTTCCGCGACTATCGCACGCCGAGCGTGCCGGCATCCCGTAATCTCCGGGGCGTGGAGAGCGCGTCCGACGTCCGTTTCATGCAGCAGGCGCTCGCGGCGGCGCGGCGGGCGCCTCTCCACGCCGACGTGCCGGTGGGGGCGGTCGTCGTGAACGACGGCGCCGTGATCGCCCGCGCGTGGAACGCGCGCGAGAAGGGCGCCGACCCGACCGCGCACGCCGAGGTTCTCGCGATCCGCAAGGCCGCGAGGTCGCTCGGCTCGTGGCGGCTTTCCGGCTGCACGCTCTACGTCACGCTCGAGCCCTGCGCGATGTGCGCCGGTGCGATCGTCCTCTCCCGGCTCCCGCGCCTCGTCTACGGCGCCTCCGACCCGAAGGCGGGTTTCGTGGGCTCGCTCGGCGACCTCTGCCGCGACTCGCGCCTCAACCACCGGCCTTCCGTGACGGCGGGCGTCCTCGCGGAGGAATGCGGGAGAATCCTCGTGGAGTTCTTCCGTGAAAAACGCCGGATCGCCCGCGCCGCCCCCTGAGAACGGATTCGAAGCCCCCGAGGCGCCCGCGCTGCGCTGCCCGTCCTGCGGGGCCGCCGCCCGCGAAGGGGACCGTGCGTGCTCGCACTGCGGGTCGCTCCTCGCGACGCGGCGCTGCGTCGTGTGCTTCGCTCTCTCCCCGCGCGACGCTGAGAAGTGCGTGCGCTGCGGCGCGCTTCTGCCCGCCGAGGCGCTGAACGCCGTCCCAGGGACCTGTCCGGAGTGCAAGGCGGGCTTCGTGGCGCGGCAGGCGGGGGTCGCGGGCTTCTCCGAGTGCCCGCGCTGCGGCGGGCTCTTTCTGGCGCGCGCGTCGTTCGACGCGGTCGTGAAGGACGCCGCGACGCGCGCGAAGGCGCGCGCCCTCGACGAGGGACCGGATCGGGCCGCCCCGGAGCACGGCTTCCACTACCGCGCGTGCCCCGTGTGCCGGAAGTTCATGAACCGGTCGAACTTCGGCGGCGGCTCGGGCGTGATAATGGACGTCTGCGGCCCGCACGGCGCCTTCCTCGACCGCGGCGAGCTCACGCGGATCGTGGACTTCGTCGAGAAGGGCGGCTGGGAGCGCGTGAAAAAGAGAGAAAAACAGAGGATGGAAGAAGAAATATCTGCTTTAGAAAGTAAGAAGAGGGGGGCGTCGGGCCTCGACCTCGGGGCGCCGGCGAGCGAGGGCGGGGAAGGCCTGTCGAGGGTCCTTCAGGTCCTGTCGAGCCTCTTCGGCTGACCGCCGCGCTCTTCGCCTTGACGCCCCGGCCCGTTCGGGTAACCTCCGCGGTCTGCCGCGCTGCGGACAGGTGTCCGAGTGGTTTAAGGAGCACGGTTGGAAGCCGTGTGTAGCTGAAAGGTTACCGTGGGTTCGAATCCCACCCTGTCCGCCAGTTTTTTCGCTCTTCGAGGTCAGCTCCGGCACGCGACGTGCACTCCCGTGCGGGGGTCCGTCCGTTACGGCACCTCCGAAAGGAGACCTCTTCGATGAAGAGATCGCCCTCGGCCGTCCTCCTCGCCATCTTCGCCGCGGTTCTCGCCTTGCCGGCCTCTGCCGCGGGGCCCCTCCTCGAAAAGGACGTCGACGTCCCGCGCGCCACGCGAATCGACGTCGGCCTCGTCTGGGAGAAGTGCACGCTCGTCGACGTCGAGTCACACAACGCGCCGGACGCCAAGATGGTGGAGAACGCGAAGGCGAACGACCCGAAAGACTTGACGTTCCTCCTCCTGCGCTTCCGCTACGCGAACTCCGACTGGGTCGACCACCGGGTGCGCCTGACGGCCGTCCTCCTGAACGCCGAAGGCATCGTCGTCGGGGACGCGAGCCATACGGCCACGATGGACAAGGGCCAGAAAAGCGACACGATCAGCTTTCCGATGAAGGTCAAGACCGTCGACTGGCCCGAGGCGAAGAAGCTCCGCGTGACGGCCAGCTTCCTGAAGTAGCGCGATCCCGCTCTTTCCCCTATGATCCGCGGCTCCGATCGGCCGGCCGTGCGGTGAGGTGCTGGAGTGGTTGATCAGGACGGTCTCGAAAACCGTTTTACC
>JBDTTJ010000189.1:0-6508 GCA_039930645.1 Acidobacteriota bacterium | reverse complement strand
GCCGGCCCGCAGCACGCGAACGTGAACTACGCGCAGTACCCCCTGATGTCGTACCTGCCGAGCGTCTCGGGGACGGCGTACGCGCCGCCGCCCTCGGGCGGAAAACCGGAGGCGGCGTCGCCCGAACCGCTCCTCGCCCTGCTGCCGCCCGTGGACGTCGCGCTCTACCAGGTGGCGTTCGGGTACCTTTTGAGCAGCGTGCAGTACGACGTGTTCGGCACGTACTCGGACAATCCCCGCCGGCCCTACTTCGTCGACGCGCGGGCCGAGGCCGTCAACGTCGACTTCCGGATGGCGCTCGCAGCCATCGAGGCAGAGATCCGCAAGCGCAACCGGACCCGCCCGCTGCCATACGAGAACCAGCTGCCCTCGATGATCCCGAACAGCATCTCGATCTGACGGGCCGCCGCGCCGCCCCGCGTCAGGCGGCGGCGAGGAGCGGGGCGTAACGCGCCTGAAGGTCCAGAACCTTCGCGTCCGCGCCCCACACGCGGTACCTCTCCAGCGCCGCGACGACGTGCGTCCGCGCCGCACGGGATTGCCCGCGGTCGACCAGCATCTCGGCCGCGAGCTCGTGCGCGAGGCCCGCGTCCTGGACGAATCCGTGGTCGTGCGCCGCCGCGATCGCCTCCTCGTACTTTCGAAGCGAGCGCACTGAGCTTCCCGTCGTGCGCAGCCACTCGGCGTCCACGAGGAGCGAGCGGTGCTCGAAGTTGTGGGGGCAGAGGCGCGCCCACTTGCGGATGCGGCCGCGCGCGAGCCGCACGCGGACCAGACACGCGATCCTCGTGAACGCGCCTCCGCGGCGCGCCTCGAGCATCCAGTTGAGGCACGCGAAGGTGTGCCCGATGGAGAGGAAGAACGTCGCCGGCAATCCGATCTCGCTCACCTTCAGGAGCTCTTTGCCCAGCGCGGGGCCCCCGCTTTTCCGGAAGAAGCACAGGAGGCGCGCGCGGTCGAGGAGGCGGAAGGCGTTCTGCGTGTTGCTGAGCTGGGCGGCCGACGCGGCCACGGCCGCGTCGTCGGCGCCCGCGTGCGGGACGGGGGCGAGGCCCATGAGGGCGTCGACGGCTTCGATCGTCGTCCGGTGCATGACCTCGGTGCCGATCTGCCCCGACGCCTTGACGGTCTCGAGGGCGTCGAGAGCCGTCTGCCGCACCTCGGAGAGCGGCTCGCCCGTTTCGAGCCGCGCTTTCGCCCAGCCCATGTGGCAGTAGCCCGCGAACTCGGCGTCCTCCACGCGCCGGCCGAGCGCATAGCCCTCGCGGCACCACTCGGCCGAGCGGGCGATCGGCTCCCTCCAGTGCGACACGAACTGCCCCATCGCGTGATGCAGCTTCGGGAGGAACGCGGCGCCGTCGGGCGCGCCCATGAGGCGCGTGCCAAGGCGCGAGAAGCGCGGCGACGCGCCGTAGAGGCCCACGGCGTTGAGCGCCGTTCCGAACCACACGAAGAGGAGCGCGTGCGTGGGCCCGCGGCCGTGGCGCAGCATGAGAGTGAGGCAGTTGCCGATGAGGACGGGCCAAAGGTACGGCCGCGAGACGTACGCGCACGCCGTCATCGACGACATGATGCGGATGAGGCGCAGGGCGCGCGGGTCCTCGACCTGCGGGAGCGTGGCGAGCGTCTCGTCCGTCATGTTCCGGACCCTCCAGAGGACGCGGCCGAGGATCCGGGCGATGTCGAGGCGGTTCGGGTCCGGGGGCAGCGCGAGGCCGAGCCGGCCGCAGATCTCGAGGCCGGCCGCGATCGCTTTCGGGTACTCGTTGAGCGCCGCGTACGCGAGAATGCGGGCCTCCCATCCGGGCGACTCGTCGACGGCGTCGCGCGCGTTCGCGACGATGCGGTCCGCCGCCCCCAGCGCTTCGTCGACGCGCCCGAGCGGGATGAGCGTCGAGGCGAGAGCGTGGTCCACGGCGAGCGCGAGGTCGTAGTCGTGCTCGTACGCGCGCTCGGGCAGGAGAGCCCGCGCACGCTCGAGGTAGGAGACGCCGGTCGAGAAGGCGCCCGTCGCGTTCGTGGCCGCCGCGGCACGCAGGAGGAGGCGCGCGACGCCCGTGCGCTCTGCTTCGTCGAGAAGCGCACCGAGGCCGCCGCGGTCGAGAACCTGGCCGAAGTGGGCGACGGCCTCGAAGAGCGTCTCCCACCGGCCGTCCGCCGCGAGGACGCCGGCGAGGCTCCTCGCAAGGCGCAGATGCAGCGCCGTCTGCGCGTCCCCCCGCAGGCCCACGTACAGCGCCTCGCGCATTCGGTCGTGGGCGAGGTTGTAGCGCTCCTTCTCGCCCGGGATCGCGACGACCATCTGCTTTTCGCCGAGGATCTGCAGGGCCTCGCGGGCCGCCGGCCGCGGGAGGCCGCTCACTCCCTGCAGGACGTCCGTGTCCACGGGCCGCCCCGAGACCGCGAGGATGTCGAGGAGGCTCCGCTCGTCGACCGACACGCGGGCCGCGCGCTTCAGGAACGACGCGGCCGCGTCGATGCCCGCTCCGTCCGCTGCGGCGAGCCGGCCCTCTTCGAGGAGGTCGCGCAGGATCTCCTCGACGAAGAAAGGAAGCCCCTCGCTCGACTCGGCGACGCGCGCGGCGAGACCCTCGGGCAGCTCGGAAAGGCCGAGCATGGACTTGAGAAGGCCGGCGACGTCCTCGTCGCGGAGCGGGGAGAGCTCGACGACGCGCGGCGCCGGACGTTCGGGCCCCGGCTGGATGAGGCGCGCGAGCGGCCGCCCCGTGACGTCGTCGACGCGGTAGCTCCCGAGGAGGCAGAACTTCGAGCCCGTGCCGGCACCCGCTGCGGCCGCCGTGCCCGAGCGGATCGCGAGCAGCGAGCAGAGCGCGTCGATCGTGCCGTCCCGCGCCCACTGGAGGTCGTTCACGTACGCCACGTACGGCACGGACCGGCCCAGCCCGACGAGGAACTCCGCGATGGCCTCGATCACGCGGCGGCGTTCGGCGTCCGCGTTGGGGAGCGGCGGCGTCGGCGCGACCCCCGCGCCGAGCGGGAGCGACGGCACGAGCTTCACCATCTCCGGCCCGTGCGCGTCGAGGAGCACCTGCGCGCCGACGGACGCGGCGAGGCGGGCGGCCTGCAGGACGAGGTTCGCCATCGGGCCGGACTCGGTGAGGTCGCGCTCGAAGCAGTCGACCTCGAGGAACGGGACGCCGCGGAGCTGGACGGCCTGCCGAACCTCGCGCATGAGGCGCGACTTCCCCATGCCGCTCCGCCCCGTGACGAAGAGGCCGGTGTGCCGGTCGCCCTTGAGGCCCGCGTCGATCGCGCGGGTCACGTCCTCCATCTCGCGGGAGCGGCCGACGAAGGCGCTCGAGAAGAGGTAGTTCTCGCGCGTGTCCCGTGTCTCGAGCTCGTACGCGAGGCCTCCGGCGCGGTTGATCAGCTCGAGCAGCTCACCGGCGCTCGCCGGGCGCCCGGAGGGCTCGACGGAGCAGAGCCGCTCCACGATATCGCGCAGCCAAGGCGGGACGCGCTCGGCGTGCGCGGGTGCGAAGCGCACGGGCTCGGTCGTCTTCTGCTTCAGCAGGACGTCGAGGCCCCGCGTCGCGCTGTAGGGCGTCTCCCCGGTCAGCAGCTTGAAGGCCATGATGCCAAGGCTGTAGAGATCGGCCCGGTGGTCGCCCTCCCTCGCGCTCGCGATCTCGGGCGAGACGTAGTGGGGCGTTCCCATCACGAGCCCGCGGATGCCGCGCAAGCCCGCGAGGCCGAAGTCGACGACCTTCACCTGGTGCTGGGCGCCGCGCGAGCCGACGACGATGTTGCCGGGCTTGAGGTCGAAGTGGACGACTCCGCGGCCGTGGAGGTACGCGAGCGCGCGGATCACCGGCACGAGGAGGTCGAGAGCCTCCCGCCACGGCACGATCCTCCCGGCCGGCGTCCGCGTCGCGGGCGGGGGCGCGTCCGCCGCGGGCGCCCGCGCGGAGCCGCTGTCGAGCGTCTCCTCCTCGGCGGTTGGCTCGGCGGCCAGGAACCGGTCGAGCGGCACGCCCGGCAGAAGCTCCATCGTGAAGAAAAACGCGTCGGCGCCCGCCACCTGCTCGAAGTCATAGACGCGCGCCACGTTCGGGTGCCGGAGAGACGCCATCGTCTTGAACTCGGCGCGAAACAGCTCGACCGTGTTCCGAAGCGGGTGGAGAAAGATCTTGAGCGCCGTCGGACGGCCCGGGAAGAGCTGGTCGTCGACGCGGTAGACCCCGCCCATTCCCCCGCGCGCGAGAAGGCGGTCGACCCGGTAGCGCCCGTTGATGACGAGGCCCGGCAGAATGAACGCGTCCGTCGCCCGGGACGACGCGCCCGCTCCCGCGCCGCCTGGAACGCTCGGCGTGTCGAGCGTCGTTTCCGCGTCGTCGGCGGAAGTTCCGCTGATCGCGCTCGGGCGAGACGACATCGGAACCTCCGCCCGGATCCCTTCGCTTGAGTCCTCGGACTCTCGGGGCTTGTGTTCTGAGTCTCGATTGCGACCCGGGTTCTGTCAAGGGACGGCATCCTTTCGAACGCCACCCTACGGTTTCGTCGCCTTCTCCACCGGCAGCTCGCTCTTGCGGCTCCACTCGTCCCACGAGCCGTCGTAGAGGAGCGCCGCGTAGCCGAGGCGCTTGGCCGCGACGTACATGACGGTGGCCTGCTGGCCGATGTGGCAGTAGGAAACGACGGTGTCGCCGGGCTTGATGCCGGCGGCCTCCATCACCTTCGCCGAGTCGGCCGGGCTCTTCATGGTGTTGTCGTCGTTCACGAGCGTGTCGAACGGCAGGGTTTTCGCGCCGGGGATGTGGCCCGCGCGCGGCATGTTGCCGGCGTCCTCGCCGTCGTAGAACTTCGGGTTGCGCGAGTCGACGATCGCGACGCCTCTCTTCCGGATGTTCGCCTTGACGAATTCCAGGTCCGCCACGAGCTCGGGGTGCGGCTTCGCGGTGATCGTCCCCGGCTTTCTCTGAATGGCCGACGCGGGGTCGTTCGCGGAGTCGACGGCCGGGCCGCCGGCGGCCTTCCACGCGGGCAGGCCGCCGTCGAGGATGGAAGTCCTCTCGCCCAGGCCCGCGGCGTCGAGGCTGAAGTAGACGCGCGTCGTGGGCGAGACCCAGTCCTTCGCGAAGTAGACGACGACGCGCGAGTCGTCGGAGATGCCGTAGCCCTCGAGCTTCGCCTTCAGCTGGTCGGGCGGCAGAAGCTGCAGGACGAGCGTGCCCTCGGCCCGGGCAAATGCGAAGTCCGCCGGCGTGACGGGAATGGCGCCGGGGATGTGCTCCTTTTCGAACTCGGCCGGCACGCCCACGTGCAGGAGGACGAGGTTCTTGTCCCGCTGGTGGAGGGCGAGCCACTCCGGCGTCACGAGGATGTCCGCGGCGCTCGCGGCGGTCGCGGCGAGGAAGACGAAGGCGGCAACGAGGTGCGCCCGAGTCAACTCAGGCCTTCTTCATCTCGAAGTAGCCCTGACCCGCGGGCAGGATCTGGCCCTGCGACGCGGCCTTGTTGAGGGGCAGCTTCACTGTGAAGGTCCGGAAGTCGCCGGCGTCGCCGAACTTCCATTTGAGGTCGGAGCCGGTCACCGTCCACCTGCCGGCGTGCCGGGCGGACGTCACGCTCTCGGCCCAGTAGACGTCCCCGAAGGCGTCGAAGACGAACAGGCCGCTCCAGGTTCCGATCGTCACGTTCCAGGTGCCGACGAGGTCGTTCGGGACGGGCGCGCCGGCGGACAGGGCGGCTCCGTCGCAGTTCAGCTCGACGTGCACGTGATTCCCGTGATCTCCCAGCAGGTAGGGAATCGGGCGATTGCCTGCCGCCAGGACCTCGCGCTTTTCGGCGAACCACTGGCGGTTGTCGAAGATCACGCCCTGAATCTGGTAAAGGCGGCAATTCGCGACGCACCAGTCGAGCAGCCATTGCCCGGCTTCCTTCTCGACGGGATTGTTGATGTTGAGAAAGACGTCGGCGGCCCGGCCCTCGAAGTGGACGTCGATGGCTCCGCGGCCCGGATAGTCCTGGACCAGGCACCCTGTCGGGAAGCTCGCGGGCTTGGGAGGGACGTTCGGGCTCGGCGTCATCCGCACGACTTCCCGCACGAACTTCAGGATCCCTGGGGATGGCCCGCCGGCATCGTGGCTTGCGAGCGTGCCTCCTCCGGGGTCGTCTTCGCGCACTTTGCCGCCCGCCGGGTGTCCGCGCCTGCAAACGTCCTTCCACGCCATTGGCACCCCCCTGCGGAGAACCGGTCGCAATTATCGCTCTTTACCGAGGAGTCGTGCGCGCGAGGAGGGTGATCCTCGGCGCTTGACGCCGGAGCGGCGGGCTTCTACCTTGGACGAGTGAAGAACGACGCGCGGACCCCCGAAATCGTCGCGGTGCTCACGTCCGTGGGCACCGAGCAGCAGGCGCTCGACATCGCGCACGCGCTCGTGAAGAGGCGCCTCGCCGCCTGCGTGAACATCCTGCCCGGCGTGCGGTCGATCTTCCGCTGGAAGGGCAAGGTGCAGCAGGACGCCGAGCTGCTGCTCGTCGTCAA
>JBDTTJ010000188.1:0-6516 GCA_039930645.1 Acidobacteriota bacterium | reverse complement strand
ACGCGGCGGCCGGGCAGCGCCTGAGTGCGGCTGCGGTTCGTCAGTAGCCGGCGGCCTCGATCACGGTGCCGTCGCCGGTCGTCTGGTCGTTGACGGCGCCGTACGCGAAGAACGACCCGTTCGCCGAGCTGACAAGGACGTAGGCGTTCGACTCGAGGCTGGAGACTCCCAGGAAGGAGAAGATCGTGCTCGCCTGGAACCAGTCCAGCGGCGCGAGCGTCCGCGGCGCCTGCCCGAGAAGCGTGCCGTCCGCGCGATACAGCGCGAACGTGACCGTCACGGGGATGGGCTGCGGATTCATCACCGCCACGTTCGAGCGGAACGCGGCGTCGTTCGCGAGACCGCCGATGAGCCCGCGGCTCACCGACGCCGAGAGGGGCCGCCCGCCCACGCCGACGCCGTACGTTCCCGGCGGCGAGGCGTTGTTGTACGTCCGACTCGTCGCGAGGAACGCCGCTCCCGCGGAGAGCTTCAGGGCCCCGGCTCCCGTCGTCCCGAAGAGGGACTGGAGGACGTTCGTGAACGCGACCTGCCCGTGTGCCGCGACGGCCACCGGCGTCCCCGTCCGGCCCGAGTTGTCCTGCCCGGCCGGAAGGAACGTGACGGTGACGGTGAGGGCGGCGTCGGAGGGGTTCGTGATCCACAGATCCGTCTGAAAATAGGCTCCACCCGCGCCGCCCGCATTCACCGCGGCGGGGACGAAGAGCGTCGTCGGGGTGGAGGCCGGCACGACGGGCCCGAGGAAGAAATCCACCCCGCCGAGGCTCTGGCCGGCCGTGAGCTGGAACGAAGGCGCGGAGGCGAACGTGGCGGCGTCCTCGAAGAACGAGACGGCGTAGTGCCCGGCCGGATCGAAGGCCGTGAACTTGACGGACCCCGGGAGGATTGCCATCGAAAAGCGTCCGTTCGCGCCGCTCGTCGCCGAGCCGATGAGGTCGCCGGCCAGCGTGTAGGCGTTCGCGGTGAGGCCCGGGACCGCGAGCCGGGTCTGCCGGTCGGACGTGCTCCCAAAGACCCGGGCCCCGGGGGACAGGATGAAGTCGATGCCCGTGACCGGGGTCGAGGAGACGGCCACCGGAGTCGCGGCGTCATACGTGGCGCGGGCAAGGTAGAACGACGTCGCGTAGCTCAGGTTGTCGTCGTACGCAGCGAACCGGTACGTGCCGGGAGGCAGGAGGATGGAGAAGGCGCCGCTCCCATTCGTCTTCTCGAAGCCGCGGCGGCTTCCGTCGGCGTTGTACGCGGCGACGGTCATCCCGGAGAGGAATCCCCCCTGCGAGGACGCGACGCGCCCCGAGACGGAGGCGCCGCGGGCCATCTGGAAGTCGACTCCCGCGAGACTCGCCGTGAGGTTGAGCTGGGCGGAGGTGTCGAACGAAGTCGCGTTGCTGTAATAGTTCGTCGCCCAGACTCCGTTCAGGTCGTAGGCAAGAAGCCGGTACGTCCCGAAGACGACGGCGAGCCGGTAGCGTCCGGACGAGTCGCTCGTCGTCGTCCCGGCCACGGTGCCGTTGAGAGCGTACGCCGCGACCGTGACTCCGGAGAGTGGCGAACCCGAGCCCGACAGGCTCACGGAGCCGTCCACGAAGGCGGTCTGGCCCGCGGCGGGCGCTGCGGCGAGCGCGCAGAGGAAGAGACCGAGGCGGAGGCGGCCGTATGTCGTCATCGATCGACGACCGATTTTCGCGCAAGTTCGCGCGCGACGAGACCGGTCGCACGCCGGTCCTGGAGGACGCTCCAGTCGAGCGGATAGGTTGACATCGTCGTGTCCTTGCCCTGGTTGAAGAAGACGACCGCCTTCACGCGCCCGTACGTGTGGTCGAGGTGGTAGAAGGCCTGCTTGTACCACTCGAGCGCGTCGCCGCCGTACGTGAGGGTGCCGAACTCGCTGATCACGAGGGGCTTCTTGAGCGCGAGGAGGGCGGGGTACGCCTTCTCGAGGATCTGGTGGAAGCTCCACCAGCGGGACCAGGTTGCGACCGAGCCCCAGTTGAGGACGCCGAATCCGACCCAGTCGACCCACTCGGCGCCGGGGTAGTAGTACTCGAACCACGGCATCGAGATGTGCGGCGACCAGACCCAGAGGACGTTCGTCGCGCTCATCTTCTGGAAGATCTGGTGCACGTGCTTCCAGGCCGCGATGAAGTCCTCCGGCCGGTTGCCGTTCTGCGGACCCCAGGGATAACGGTAGGGGTCGTTCATCTCGTGCGCGAACCTCAGAAACATCGGCTTGCCGTACCGGGCCGCCGCCGTCGCCCACGGGACGACGTAGAAATCGTAGTCCCCGCGGGCGATCGCGGCGAGGGAGGCGTACTCGCGTTCGGCGCGGGGCGGGAGGTTCGTCCGGCGCGTCGTGTCGAAGTCGACGACCCAGGGCTCCCACGTCACCATCGGGACCGAGCCCATCCGGTCGATCGTCTCGGACATGCGGTCCGGGAACTGCTGCTCGGGCTTGTCGCCCCAGGCCACGTAGAAGGAAACGATGGGAAACCGGAAGTCGAGCCCCTGTTCGAGCGTTTCGAATCCCGCGAACGACTGCGGGAACGACCCGTCGTAGGCCCCGAAGAGCATGGCCTTGGGGTCGCGGAGCGCGTCGGCGGACCCCAGCGTCGCGCCGAGGGGCTGGAGGTAGTCGCTCCGGGACGTGTGCCGTGCACGCGTGAGCACGCGGCCCTCGGCGTCCGAAACGGCCTGCCGGGCCCGGCCCAGTCCGCCCGCCACCTCCGCCGAGAGCTTCACGAAAACGCTCTTGAAGCCGAGTTGAAAGAGGATGCCGAGCGCGATCAGCCACCCGAGAGCGAAGAACGCGATCCGATACCTGCGCCGCGGCGTCATCGCGGGCCCGTCCCCCGGTCGCGCCAGGCGGCATGGACACGCCCGCTCATGAAGATCGAGTTGAGCACGAGAAAGCCTAGCATTCCGAGCGTGACCTCGGTCGAGATGCGAACCTCGGCCTCGGGGGTGACGAACAGCCGGCGGTAAACCGTCCAACCCGCCGCCGCGGCCGAAAGAGCGATCACGAGAAGGGGAAGCCTCGCAAGCGGCCAGAAACGGCCGGTTCGCCGCTCCTTCGCAGTCGGAATGTAGGGGACCGCGACGCCGAGGACCGCGAGGACGAGTCCCTCGAGGTAGACGCTGAACGCGCCGATCTTGAGGAGCGTGCCGCGCCAGTGCACGCCTCGCTCGCGCACCGGGTCGCAGAGCCAGCGCTGGAGGAAAAGGTAGACCGCGATCCCACAGAGGCCGACGGGCAGCGCATGGAGGAGGTACTCCGAGAGGAGCATGGCCGCGGGCTGCCGGCCGGAGAAGAGATAGAGGAGCGGGATCGTGAAGTAGATCAGGCTCGTGAGGCCGACGAGGTAGTACGTCCCGATCATGAAATAGGAGATCCGCTGGAACGCCGTGAGCGTCGGGAAGGCGCGCGGGTACTCGCGGAACAGGACCTCGTGGACGCCCCGCGACCACTTCAGCTGCTGCTTGAGGTACGAGTCGAGGTCGGCGGGGACGAGCCCGCGCGTCACGACCTCGGGAACGTAGACGGACGTCCACCCCTTCGCGTGGATCCGGATCGAGGTCACGAGATCCTCGGCCAGGCCGACCCCGTGGCCGCCGATCGATTCGAGCGCCTTTCGCCGGAACGTGCAGTTCGCTCCGACGGCGACGGCGGTGCCCGTGCCGTGCATTCCCTGGAGGATCGGGCCGTAGTACGCGAACGTCTGCTCGGCCGCGCCCCGCGCGACGAAGGACTCGCCGCCGTTGTGATACGCCTGAGCGACCTGGACGAAGCCGACCCGCGGATCGTCGAAGTGGCCGAGGACGCGGTCGAAAAGCTCCGGCAGCGGAACGTGATCGGGGTCGAGGACGAGGACGAACTCTTCGGTCGTTTCCGCGAGCGCCGCGTTGATCTTCCCGGCCTTCGCGCCCGGCAGGCCGACGAGCTCGAGATGGACCGCGCCCATCTCCGCCGCGAGGCGCCCGAATCGCGGGTCGCGCGTGTCGTCGAGGAGATACGTCGTGTGCGGGTAGCGGATCTCGCGGGCCGCGGCGAGAGTCCTGACGAACATCTCGTAGGGCTCACCGGGCGAGGACGTCGTGAAGATCGCGACCGAGAGCCCCTCGGGCGCGGGCCTCGGCGGCGGCTGCTCGATGTGGAAGGCGTTGTACCAGCCGACCATCATCCGGAAGACTCCGTACCACGTCGCCAGCGAGAGAAGCGCGAAGAGGACGACGTCGCGGACGTGCTCGAGCCGGAACCACCACCACGCCATGTACACGACGCTCTGGAGCCCGAGGAACAGGAGGACGCCGAGCGTCCAGCGCTCCCATGTCGCCACGGGCCGTGCGCGCCGGTGGCGGAAGACCTCAGAAACGTCCGACCACGGATGCATGGAGAGCGTCGCTCCTGTAGTAGACGGTGGTCTGGTGCTCGTAGCCGACCTCGATCCGCGCGCCGGCGCCGAGGTCCCACGCGAGGGACGCGGCGACGCGCCACGGGTGGAAGACGCGGCCGTACGTGAAGAAGTACGTGGCCGCGGGGGCGGATGCGGTGCCGGTGTCGGGCCCGAACCCGACTGCCTGATCGTGCGCCCACCCCGCATCCGCGCGGAGCCGCCCCGTCAAACGGGGCAGCACGTTCCCTTCCAGGACGGCCGCGAGACGGCCGTCCCACAGCTCGAGCGGCGTCCAGTACGGGACGTACTCCCCCGTGTACGCGTACCGGAACCCGCCTCCATCGAGCGCCGTCGAAGACGTCGAGGCCAGGGCGAAACGGGTCGAATTCGTGTCGCGGTACGAGAAGGCGGGCCCGGCCGAGAGACGAATGCTCCCGGAGACGAGAGGGACGAGGACCCAGGCGGCGGCCGAGACGCCGTCGTTCCCGTCGAACCAGCGGAGGCAAAACGCCTCGGCGCCGGCGCTCCACCCCGAGCGCGACTCCCGGCTCCAGGCGAGTCCCGCGCGCGTCACGTTCGGATGATCGGCGATCGCGGACCGCGTTGCGAGCGCCTCGCGCCGGTCCGCGGTGAGCGTGAGCGCGCCCCCCGGTCCGAGAGAGCGGCGAAGCGAGAGGCCCCAGAGCCCGAGCGTCGTACCGTCCGGAGCGCGCAGCGCCTCGAGCCAGCCGGTGACCGTGAGGCGGATCGAAGGGACCACCGTCTCGAGGCCCGCACGGCCCCACGGCGCATCGCCGCGCTCCGGCGCCGCGTCCGGCGCCTTCAGCGCGTACGTGCCGGCCGAAACGTCCCAGCGCGTGAGCGGGTCCGAGAAGACCGAGGCGCGCGCCTCGAGCCGGAGCGTCCGGTAGGGCTGGTCGTCCGTGAGGCCCTCCGCGCCGAACGCCCAAGTGGACTGCGAGGCGCCCGCGATCTCGTCCAGGCTCTTCTTCGACTGGGGGCTGTCGGGCCTGAGGAGTAGGACGCGCCGGAAGTCGCGCGCCGCGCTCCGGTAGTCGCCGCTCCAGTATTCACCGAGCGCGAGGGCCTCGAGCGCGTCGGCGTCGCGCGGGCCGCGCGCGACGAGCGTTGCGAGAAGGTCGTGCGCTTCGGGGTACCGGCCTTCCCAGAGGAGGACCCGGCCGAGCCCGAGCGCGATGTCCCGCGAGGACGGAGCGGCCGCGAGAGCCCTGCGGTAGAGGCTCTCGGACCGCGCGAACTCCTTCTCCCACGCGAGCGTTTCGGCGAGGAGGCCGAGCCACTCGGGGCGCGGCTCGAGGGCGACCGCTTCTTCCAGAATCCGGATCGCCGCCACGTCGTCGTGTGCCTCCCGCGCGCGAAGCGCCCGCGCGACGAGCGCGGAGGCGTCGTCGGACGCGGAGACGGCCGCAGCCGAAGACCCCGCCACCCACACGAGCAACGCGAAGCCGAAGGCGCCCCTGATGAGACTGGTCACCGCCCCTATAGGCTACCTGAGCAGGCATGGAGACCCTTTCCGGACCAAAGAAAACGGGCCGGCTCGCGAGAGCCGGCCCAGGGTCTAATTGGTTGCGGGGGCAAGATTTGAACTTGCGACCTTTGGGTTATGAGGGCGATGAAGGGCCCAACTCACCCCAGGCGAGCCCGGTCGTACCCAGCGAATCCAGTGAGTTAACCGCCGCCGCGTCGGGGTCGACTGGTGAGGACCGGGCGAAAACCCGGACAAAACCCGGACAGTCAGAGTTGCTGCTCGAGGACGAAGACGAGCTCTCGACGGGAGGCTTCGAGTGAGCGCGAAGTCGCCTGGCGTACAGGCGCAGCGCGCTGGTCGCGGAGGCGTCGTGCCGCCTCCGGAGCATCGCTGGCGGCCTGGGCAGTCAGGCAACCCGTCCGGGCGTCCTAGGGGCTTCGTGGACGCAGCTACGGCCTATGCGCTCATCTCCGTGCTGCCCTATGCCGGCGTGCTCCTTATCGCGGAGGGAAAGCGACCGAAGGGGTGGCACGAGGCCGAAGTCACGGTGCAGTACGTTCGTGCCGCACGCGAGTTCCTTTCGACTAAGGGGAATCCTGTCGAGATCAACGCTCGTCTGGACGGGCCGCTGAATCG